>JALYTX010000120.1 GCA_030854055.1 Gemmatimonadota bacterium
AAGACAAAGCGGATTCGCGCACGCAGGTGCAACTCTGCTACAGGTAGTCCACCGCGAGCTTCCGCCCCACGTATATGCCGATGCCCGTACCCACGATTGACAGCATGAATGCCGTCATCGTTCCGAAATATTCACCGAGCCACCAGCCTATCGTCCCGCCAACGAATGAGCCGGTGAAGCCGAGGATCTTCGCCATACGATGTGCCCTCTCTGTTCGGCCGTCTGAGTGATAACGTCCGTCACTACGGGAGAGACGCGAGCCGTAGGCGCTGCGTAACGCTTTCCGTATGGCCGCGGCGCGGCCTGGAGCATAGATTGAGCGGCAATGAATCCAACGCGCCAGGACCAGGCGTACTCCACACGACCAGCAACGACTGCTGCTCCGGGGGACGATGCGTCCGTCGTGAAGCGAATCGCGGAGGGTGATGAAAGCGCGCTCGCGACCCTGTACGACCGTTGGTCACAGGTCGTTTATTCGCTGGTCGCCCATCTCCTCAAAGACGCCGATGGCGCGGAGGACGTCGTGGAGGAGACTTTCTGGCAGGTGTGGCAGAGGGCGTCGTCGTACGACGCCTCGCGTGGCACCGTCAGAACGTGGATCCTGACCATCGGTCGCAGTCGCGCCCTCGATCGCATTCGCGGCAAAAAGCGCAGTCGCGAGGATATCGGAACAGACATCAGCCTGGTTCGCGACCCCGGTGCCGACCCGTCACAGGCTGCGGAGGGCGCGGAGCGCAGCCGGATGGTGTACAACGCTCTGGCCGAGCTCCCGGCTGACCAGCGCCGCGCGCTCGAGCTCGCCTACTTCCGCGGGCTCAGCCAGTCGGAGATCGCCGAGTTCCTGAGCGAGCCGCTCGGCACTATCAAGACGAGAATGCGCCTAGGAATGCAGAAGCTGCGCGACAAGCTCGGCAGCCTGAGCGAGAGCGCGGCATGAGCGCGGACAACGAAACGCCCAATTCACCAACGCCGGCCGACGCGCACGGTGCGGAAGCTGCTCCGACGCGCAACCCGGCCGAGCTATCCGCCTCGAATAGCCAACCCGAATCGCGTCACGATGTTGCGGGCGCTGCACTCGGCGCGCTTGCTCCGTCCGAAGAGGCCGAGCTTTACGCGGCTGCCGCAGTCGATCCAGCTGTCTCGGCCGATCTCGCCGCTATGGAAGCCGTGGTCGCCGAACTTGCGCGCCTCGCACCGCTCGCGTCCATGAATCGAGGCCGCTCGGCTGGTATCCGGTCGCGGCTTGTCGCACGCGCTGCGGCCACGCGCGCGGGACGTCCGGTACAGAAGGCGGCGGTAAGCGACGAGACACCTTCCGGCGTGGTCGCGGGACGGCAGGCTTCCGCGCAGATACAGCCGGTCCGTCGAGTACGCACTGCCGGTACGACTGCTTCCACGTCCGCACCGCGCTCAGTCACTGGAACGCACTCCATTCCCTTCGAGCCGCGCCCGCGCACCAATTGGGGCCGGATGTTGGGAGGGCTCGCGCTCGCCGCCGCGCTGCTGATCGCTGCGTTCGGGGTGTACAACTGGCGGAGCCAGCGCGCAGTTGGAACGGCAGAGACGGCGGTCGCGCCGGACTCCGGTCTCGCCGCCCAGGTGGCGCAGCTTCGCGCAACGGTCGCTCAAAAGGACAGCCTTATCGCCGCGCTCACCGGGATGCGCACCCGCGTGATCGACCTTGTCGCGTATAATTCCGCCGATCCCATGGCGCGTATCTTCTGGGATCAAAAGAAACAGACGTTCATCATGTACGCGTCGCACATCAAGATGCCGCCTGCAGGCCGAACCTATCAGGTTTGGCTCATCGCACGCGGCAAGGCGGCTCCCATCTCGGCCGGCACGTTCATGCCCGACTCCGCCGGGTCCGCAGTGATGACGGCCAACTATGCGATGGCGCCCGGCATGCTTCAAAAAATTGCGGTGACCGAAGAGCCGGATGGCGGTGTCCAGGCACCGACCGGGCGGGTGGTCTTCGCGGGCGTCGGGCGCTAGCCAGGAGCGCCCGTGCCTCGGCTATCGAATAGTCGACGCCTGAGACGGCCGTCGCTCGCCGCGAATACGTTGGACTGCCTCGAGCGCGGACATGCACAGGACCGCCCACGCCGCACCCACGATGGCGCCGCCCAGGACGTCCGAGGGGTAGTGAACTCCGAGGTAAACGCGGCTCGCACAGATTCCAATTACGACTATTACTGCCATCAGTTGCGTGACGGCACGGAGCCACCGCGTCGTCGATAGCCGCGCCGCAAGGTATGCGATTGTGCCGTAAACAATCACGGAGTTCATCGCGTGCCCAGACGGGAACGAGCTGCTCACGACGTCCGTAGCCCACGGGATTATGTGGGGCCTTGGGCGGTGGTAGTGAAGCTTGAGCACAAGGTTGAGCGCGAGGCCGCCGATCGTGGCCGCCACGAGAAGGATCGCGGGTCGGCGCTGGCCGGTGAGGGCGAGGAACATACCCGTCACAACGGTCATCATTACTACCACGGTGCCCGTTCCCAGCGCGGTCAACTCCAGCGCGGCCGTGGTCGCGAGGGCCGACTGATGCGCGGCCATCCAGCGCAGAACCGTGTCGTCGAACCCCAGCGTCGCACCGGACTGAACCGTTTCGGCCAGTTCGGTAAACACCCATCCTGTGATGGCGGCGGCAACGAAGCCGATAATTAGTACGAAGCCGAGGGCCGCAGTGAGGCTATTCGTCTTCTTTATTGCGGCCGATAGCGCCCGCTCTATCGGCCCTTCGGGTGTCTGTTCCATTTTGATCCTCGATGCATGTGGTGCGCCATGAGCGCCCAGGAAATTCCTGGCCGCCATTCGATAAAAGGAGCTCTCTTGTTGCCAGGCCATGATTGACGTTTTCGTAGCACGCCAGCCAATCTTCGACCGA
>JALYTX010000059.1 GCA_030854055.1 Gemmatimonadota bacterium
CCCATAACCGTGGGCATCATGTTCTGAGGAGCGTCAGCCCGGCTGTCATCCGGGCTTGACGAAATATCCGGCGACGCGCCAGCCTCTCGAGCCGTCGCGTGTCAACGCCACCGTCTCCGTGACGAACCCGGTGCCCGCTACCGTGTGGTACTGCAGCACGACGTAGTCGCCAGGTGGCGCGCCGGGAAGCGACGTCGCGAACTGATATTGGGACACGGTGCGAGCGCCGAACGTTCCGGCAGACGTTCGCACCTGTGTGATGCCGGCGACCCACTGGTCCCTGGTCACTGCCTTCCGCAAGGCCACGCTCGCGCTATCCCAGCTCGCCGCGTACCTGGCGCTGTCGCCGAGTGCGAGCCATGCGGCAGCGGCACGTTTCGCGTTATCCTCTGCAGTGTCCGGCGAAAACTGGACAGCAGGGCGCCAGGCCGCACGGGCGGCGCGGGGCGACTGGGCGTGGAGGCCGCCCGAAGCGAGTGGCAACGCGACAGCGGCGGTTACGATGAGATTCTGGAAGCGCATCATTCCAAAATGGTGATAATTCGCCGCGGCGCTAGTGCCCGACGGGCACCGGCTCCCATCGATAGTTCACCGGGAGTATCGCGCCGACCACGGCGCCGAGTATCCCGCCGAGTGCGCCGATAATCACTCCACCAGCAACTGCGCCCGGTGCACCTATGGGAGCGCCTTCGATCGTTAAGCTCGCACCTTCAACCGCGCCGGCCGCCGCTCCAATTCCTGCGCCGATCAGAAAGCCGAGTCCGACGTGCGTTGCTCGCGATGCACCGACGCGCATGTTCAGGCTTCTTACAGACGCCAGTGGATACTGTGACACATGGCAGCGCGAGCACGACGAGAGAAACAGCAGCGAGTCTCGGGCAGGTATCAACATCGAGCCGAGCCGTCCATCGAACTGATTCGTATCGGTCACGATTCGCACCACGGTGCCCGCATCCACAGTACGTGCCGTATCGGCGGTTGAGCTCTGCGCGGCACTCGTGCGACCGGCAAGTGTGAGCAGTGCTCCCGCTGCGACCGATAGCAGCGCGCGAATTGTTCTGGATTTCGTCATTTCCCGGGATCCGTGAGCGTCGTGGGAAGTTTCTTCAACTGCGTCTCCGTCAGCACGCGGCGCAGATCCTCAATAACCTTCTTCCGCAGCGCGTTCGCCTCTTCCGTCTTCCCGCGCACCTTCGCCGCGATGAGCGACGGGTCGGCGCCGGCCGGTGTCGGTGTCATCGCCGCGACGATTGCTCCGGCAAGCGAATCAGCGCGCGGTTGATATGCGTCGCCAAGTACCCTGAGCTGCGCCACCTGCGCCGTATCCAGACCAAGTGACAACGAATCCTTCAACGCCAGCACTCGGCGAAACACGTTCGGCATCGTCGCCAGGATTTTCGTTCGCAGCGAATCAGCGTGGGTTGCGATGGTCGAGCTCGACGCTACGCCGGCGTGCGGTGCGCCCATCGGCATCATCCCACCCATTGGCCCACCGCCTCCCATCTTGCCAAGTGTGATCTGCGCGACGAGAGTGAATTGCATCGGCTGCAGATACAGCGTCTGGTTCGCCCGAACGGTCCCGAAGCGGTCGTTTACAGCGTACCTGAACATCCGCGTCACCGGATCGAAACCGCGCACGTAGAGTAGCGTCGCGTTGGACTGCGGATACTGACCCCACCCGCGCAGGTTGTCGGAACCATGCAGCAGAAGGTCGAGACCGGCTGGAACGTTGTTGGTCTGCAGTGTCACCGTCAGCCGTCCTCCGCCCCATGGTGGCGTTACGCGCGCGGTCAGACCGGCCGAAGTGAACCAGGATTCCCTGCACGTATCGGCGCTCGCGATCCGACCCAGCTGCGACACGAGGCACTTCCGGACGCTCGGCGACGCAGCTGCGATGAGTCGGCTCATCCCGTTCGCGACTGCAGTGTCAGCGGTGTGCGCAGGATCGAACACGAAGGCGCGGTCGTTGGGAGCTCCATCGCCGTTCACGTCGCCGCTGACGATGGGTCCGAACGTGGATCCGCTCTGCGCGCTCATCGACGGCGTGATCGCGAGCCACGATCGTGGACGGTACGATGCGAAGAGACGAAGTTGATGGGGCGAGTCCCACGGCTCCGTCACCCACTCCGGCGCGCGGGGGTCGCCACGCGTTGAGCCACCGAAATTGAAGAATCCTCCGCCGAGCGCGCCCAGCGACGTGCCCAGCAATTGCGTGCGCGAATAGCTGTACGCGTACGAAGCAGTGATGCTCAGCTTGGGGTTCATTCGTCCGATTGAGACACTGAGGCCGCGATTCTCACTGCGCAGGAACGAGGAGATCGACCCGACCGTCCCAAACGCGGGATTCACGCGAGAGTCGTTGAGCGAGATTGCGCCAGTGGTCGGCACTATCGCCGACGGCGCAACGTACACCGGCCGGTTCTCTTCATTGGCCAGCGTGAAGCGCGGTGCGGCCACGAGGTTCAGATCACGCAATGCCGTACCGGCGTAGCCCGAAGTCATCGAGCCGTCGAGCGACACATTCCATATCTTTGCGAACTGACGGCTGACGTTGAGCGAAGCACGCAGTGTCCGCGGCAACTCGAATGACGGATCGAACGCAACGATCCTCGGCAACGCCGACACCGGCGTGCTGGCCACCCCGCCGGCGCAGCTTGTCGGAAAGCTCGCGGCTGCGCTCTGGAAGATGTTCCAATCCAGCGGTGGGACCCCCGCACCCACGCAGTTCAGCTCGGCCTGACCGTTCGCGAGACCAGTCGCGTCTCGCGCGGATGCAAATACGGTAGATACCTGCGAGGCGCCACTTCGAAAGAATCCCACGCCGCCACGTATCGTCACCACCGCGGGTTTCTTCTCACCCGCGCCGACAAAGTACGTGAAGCCAATTCGCGGACTCACGCGTGTCTCACTCGGAAACCTGTTGGTGTTGATTCCAAATGCCGCCGCGGCCGCAGAGTTGAGCAATGGTGGATCCGCGAAGCTGCTGTGCTCGAGTCGCGCGCCGTACACGAGCTGCAGCCTGGGCCCCGTCCGCCATGCGTCGCCCACATACAGCGCCGTCTCCGAGCTGGCCGATGCCTGATCGGTCGGGGCGAGGGTGCGCGAGTAGGACGCGGGTGTGCCGCTTTGAAGATCGGCCAGCGAGTTGAACCTGTATGACCCCAGTGTGTTGCCTGGTACGCCACCGGTTCCGCGAACGAGTGTCAGCGATGCTCCGATCTTTGCGCGGTGCGCCCCATCCCCGGACAGCCACGACAGCTCGTCCTTTGCATCGATTGTCGTGCTGGTAGTCGCACTCGCCGCGAACGGACTTCCACCGAAGGACAGGGTTGATATTCCCGATCCCGCCGCAGTCGCCGCCTGTGATGTCGGCACCACCACGGACGCGCTCGACGCCTGAAGCAGTGCCGTCGCACCATACCGCTGGCTCGATGCACTCACGCGTCCGTCATTCACCCACGACCCCAAGTGCGACGTGAGTGATACTTGGGTGCGCCATGACTCGACGTTGTACTCGCCACCCGATGTGGGCGTGGAGAGTGGGGTGCTGAATCCGCCATGTGTCCAGTACGCAAACTCGTTCGCGGAAAGCGTAATGGTGTGCTTCTCGCTCGGCGTAAAATCCATACGGCCGAACAGTTGACGATTACCTAACTGGCGGTCGGTCGGAAACGGCGCCTCCGGAGGCGCTATCCCATTCGCATCGAGAATGCTCAGGAAACGGTTGACCGAATCGGGCGAGATTCCAAGTCTCGAGAACGACGCGGGGCCAAGCGTGTAGATTGACGCGCGCGGGAAGTGCATGGCGCGTGCGTGTACGGCGAGCGACCCAAATAGATGATCTCTTACGAGCGGCCCCGACAGGTTTCCGCCGAGGTCGAATCCCTTTTGCGTCTGCGTGAGCGCGCCTTGATTCCCCGACAGTCCTACTGGCGATATCGGAGTGCTCGAGTTGACCGTCGCTCGCAGCTGGTTCGTCCCGCTTTCTGTGCTGGTCTCGAAGAAGCCGCCGGTGTACTGGCCGGTGCTCACGTCGTACGTACTCGTGATGACGCTCGTGTTCTTCACGGCCTCCGGAGGAAGCGTCGCCTTGCCGGCTGCCAGCCCGTCGATGAGCTGTCCCGTCTGGGACGCCGGCTGGCCACCGATGGAGATCGCGGAAAGCGAGCTATCGGCGCCGCGGGTGAGCGTGACGCCTGGTGTTATCAGCGCGAGCGCGGCTGCCTCATTGCCCTGATATCCGAGCTGCTCCAGCAACTCTCGACTCAGCACCTGTCCCACTGCTCCGGCGCCCGCACCGAGTGAGTCGGCGATGCGTTGCGCCTCGACGGTGACAGCCGAGAGCACTATCGCTGAAGGAGCCAGCACGAAATTCGCGACGAGCCGATCCTCGTCCGCGCGCCGCTCGAGCAACATTCGAACGGGCGCCATGCCGAGGTAGTGAACGCTCACCACGTAACGGCCGCCGCCATCGGGAAATACCACGCTGAAGCGCCCGTCGTCGCCCGTGGCCTGCTTGCGCGTGATCCCGGATTCGATCGACGTCACATCAACGTGCGCACCACGCAGTCCGAGCGAGTCGGGGCCAACTACCCGGCCGACAATGACATCCGTGGTGGTCCCCACTTGCGCGCGAAGCGGGCTCGCGACAGCAGCCATGAAGAACGCCAGCGCGCCGATCAGCAAGCTCCGCGCTGTCATCACTTCGGGGCACCCATCACGTACGCGACGCCCGTCACCCACGCGACCCTTGTCATTCCCGTGAAAGCGGGAATCCGGCTCGTCATTCCCGCGAAAGCGGGAATCCCGGGAGGATAGTACCGACTCCGAAAGGGATCCCCGCTTTCGCGGGGATGACGTCGGTCGCTTTCGCGGGGATGACGGCGCACGTTAAGAGGCATGACTCTGTACAGTCCTACCGCGCGCAAGCAGGAAAAGCAGCGAGGCAACCACCAACACTCCTCCAATCACGGAGAACTCCTTCAACGTTGCGTTGCTCAGTATCCACACGATCACCGCGACCGCAAGGATCGGAACGAGGGCGCCCCCCGGGATCCTGAACGGCGTGCCGCCCATCTGAACGTTGCGGCGTCTCAGCTCATATGCTGATATACAGCAGAACAGGTAAAGCACAAGCACACCTATGTTGGCGAGGATCGCGAGCTCCGTGAACCCGCTCGTCACCGCAGCCAGAAACGTCATCACACACTGTGCAATGATGGCGACCGCGGGTGTCTCGTACACCGGGTGCACCTTGGCGAACATTGCTGGAAGTATCCCATCGCGTCCGAAAGCGTACAACGCGCGCGGCGCGGTGAATAGCATGCCGCTCACATAGCCGAACATCGAGATGCTCGCGCCGACTCCCAGAAGGAGTGCACCGCCGGTTCCCATCACCGCCCGCGCGGCAGCCGTGAGGGGTGCGGCCTGATGTGCGGCGAGCGAGTCGCCGAGTATCAACTGCGCGACGTACTGAATGGAAACGTACAGCAGGGTTATTGCTACCATCGCCGCAAACAGCGCTCGCGGGACCGTCCGCGCCGGATCCTTCACCTCGCCACTCGGCACCAACGCGAACTCGATACCGGCGAACGCGAAGATGAGCACGATCACAGATCGGCCGAGCTTCGCCGGCGCGATGCTGCCGAATACGTCGGGCGGCGTCCCGTGCGCGAGTGCCGCGCCTATCACGATGAACACGATCAGCGGCAGCAGTTTCGCGACAGTCACGAGCTCCATGAACCGCGTGCTCTCGCGTGTGCCACGAATGTTGAGCGCACCGAACAGCGCGAATAGCAAGGCAAGAATCACCGCGCGCGGGACCGGATCCGATAGCGGCGCGTAGAACACCGCGACCGATCCCACGAATGCGCTGCCGACAGCGGCGGTGGCCGTGGTCCCGACAAGCCACAGAAGCGTCCCTACGAGAAAACCGACGTACTTGCCGAGCGCGACCTCCACGTACGCGTACGGTCCGCCGGTGAGCGACACCCTGCTGCCGGCCTGCGCGAAGCAGAGCACGATGAGCCCCATCGCTGCCGCGACCACGACGTATGCGATGGGGCCCGACTGTCCGATGGACGCCGCGACGACCGCGGGCAGTACGAATATCCCGCCACCGACCGTGACATTGAACGCGGTCGCGGCAAGTCCACGCACACCGATCGCGCGCTCGAGGTGTTCTTCCGATTTTCCCGCCAGCCCCTGTTCTGCAGTGCTCAAAGGCTGGCCCTCGGCATGTCCGTCGCTAGACGGGAAGTTGGCTGCGCTGTGGAGCTCGCTCCGCGTACGTCGTCGGCAGTGCGATCACGGGCGCGGGATCGGTAATATGCGTCGCCGCAGGCGGGAGTGCCACGTCCCCACTGTCCTCGGGAATGTCGCGCCTGCGCATGGCGAGATCGACGCTCTCGATCGCTGGGATGTCGGGCGCCGAGAATCCGCCGAGTTCCCTGAACTTTCGTGCCTGCGGCATCACCTTGCGCTCGAGCGAGCCCACCGCGCTGTTGTACGATTCAACCGACTTCTCCAGCCCGCGGCGAAGGCTGTCGAAGTGGCCTGCGAACACGCTTATCCGAGTGTACATCTCCTTCCCGAGGGCGCTGATCTCCTCGGCGTTCCGGGCCACGCGGTCCTGCTGCCATCCGTAAGCGATCGAGCGGAGCAGCGCGATGAGCGTGGTGGGGCTCGACGGAATCACCTTTTGATCCACACCGTACTCGATGAGGCCGGGATCATACTGGAGTGCTGCGCTGAAGAACGTCTCGCCGGGCAGGAACATCACAACGAACTCGGGCGTCGAGTCGAACTGACCCCAGTAGGTCTTCTGACCGAGCTTCACCATGTGATCGCGCACCTGCCGCGAATGGTCGCGCATCAATCGCTCGCGCTCCACTTCGTCGCTGCAGTCGACAGCCGCGAGATATGATAGCAGCGGCGCCTTCGCGTCCACGATTATCACCTTGCCCCCGGGCAGCCGCACCGTGAGATCCGGACGCAGCTTGCCGTCCGCGCCGTTCACTGTTGTCTGCTCGGTGAAGTCGCAGTGGTCGAGCATGCCGGCCATCTCGCACACGCGCTTGAGCTGGATCTCGCCCCAGCGTCCCCGAACGGTGGGCGCACGCAGGGCATCGCCCAGCTGCCTGGTTCGCGCGGTGAGCTCCTTCTGCGCGTCGCCCATCGAGCGTACCTGCTCGACCAGCGACTCGTACGATCCCACGCGCGCGATTTCTACCTGCTTGATGGTGCCATCCATCTTCTCCAGCGTTTCCTTTAGCGGCGACACCAGCGCCGTTATCGCCTGCTGACGCTGTTCGAGATCCGACGCCGTGCTCTGCTGCAATTCGGTGAGTGATGTCTTTGCAAGCTGCAGAAACGATTCGCTGTTCTGCCGCAACGCCTCCGCGCCCATCGACTGAAATGCCTCGCGCATCCGCAACTCGGCCTGCTCCATTACTGCGATCCTGTCAGCGCTGCTCCTGCGCTCCGCGTCGAGCTGAGCTGATAGCGCGGCACACTTGACGTCGGCCGCGCCGAGCTCATCGATGCGGAGCAGAAGACGTGCTGCCTCTGCGCTGCGCAGCTCGAAGCGCGCCGTGAGATCGGCGATCCTGTTGGTGAGACCCGCGCTCGTCTGACGCTGTAGCGCAAATGTTGCGAGCCATCCAAGAGCGGCGCCAATTACGAGAAGCGTGACCGCGAGAGCGAAGATTGCGAGCGTCGGCATGCTAGATGTTCTGACCCTTCGCAGCGCGGTGCGCGTCGCCCCATACCTTGTCGCCCACGTTGTAGCCGTGGAGCTTCGCCAGCTGCACGGCCTGGCCGGTGTGGAGCGCGAGGTGCGTCACTGCAACCATGAAATCCTCGTACAGACTCGACTGCGGCGATTCCTGATTGCGCGAGGGACCGGTGTAGTCGTCTGGTCGGAGATGGTCCATCGCCAGGGTAACGTCGTCGATCGCGCGGCGGAACTCGTCCAGCACCTCGCGCTTTGTGAGCCTGCGGGAGGCGTCGAACTCGAGCGGCCGGTTGCGCACGTAATCCGTACCGTCCACAAAATGCCCGATGTAGTGCCGGAGGTTGCCAGCGCAGTGAAGTGCGAGCACGGCCACCGGATTTACCGTAGGCACAGGCTTCCACCAGATCGACTCGTCATCGAAGGGCTCGATCGCGGCCTGCATCATCAATGGAAAGGCGCCCGTCAGCATGGTGCGCAGCGCCTGGATCTGAACGTCAGTGGGTGTCGAGGAAGCCATGGTGCTGCCCTGTGTGTTGTCGTTTGCCCGAGCCACGTCACACGACAGTTCGGGAGAGCGATCCGTAACATCGGATCCGGAGGATCAGTCGGTGGTCCAATATAAGTGTCTGAAACCGCACGCTGATCTTGGGATCGTGGCTGCACTGGACTAGCGAACGTTCCCGAAACTGGCTCTACCACCCGTCCGCACGTGGCACATGTTGCAGTTGGACTCTAAACCAAGGAGACAATGTGCACCGGTACACTCGTTTACTCATCGTGATGCCACTCGCGGTCATCGCCGGCTGCGACGCGGCGAAGAGCACCGCGCCCGACGCCAGCAGCGTCGTCCAGCCTGGAGCGAGCGCGAACATTCAGAGCGCGAATCGCGCTGACGGCGGCGCGCTCGCGTTCGGGCCCGACGCACATCCGTATGGACAGAACATGATCCGCTGGAGCGAGGACTGGTGGAAGTACATCGTCTCGATCCCCTCCGCCAGGAACCCGGAGCTCGACACCACCGGAGCGGACTGCACGGTATCGCAACATGGTGAAGTCTGGTACCTGGCCCTCGTCGGAACTGGTTCGGTCACGCGCACATGCACGATCCGGAACCGGGCGCTCCTCGTCAATCTTTCCGGAGTACTCAACGACTACCCATGCCCGGATACGAGCTTTCATCCTGCGCCGGGCCAGTCGCTGCAGGATT
>JALYTX010000105.1 GCA_030854055.1 Gemmatimonadota bacterium
TCGGCGTCGTACGACGGCGTCAGCCGGATCGGAACTCCACTGAGTCCGTTCATGCGCGCAAAGATCGGGATCATCGCGAACGACGGGTCAGGATATGCAACGCTGTCTCCGGGCTCGCCGAACGCACGGATTGTCGAATCAAGCACGTCATCCGAGCCGCACCCGGTTACCACCATGTCGGGCGAGACGCCCACATAGTCTGCGATTGCAGCCTTTACGTCGTCCGCGTACAACGCGGGGTACCGCGTGACCGCGGAAGCCGTGGAATTCAATATCGATTTCCGCGCAGCCGGCGGTACGCCCCAGAGGTTTGTGTTGTCACTAAGATCGATAGCGGCGGGTGCGCGGTTGGGGGAATAGAGCGAAATCGCTCTGTAAGTCTGCCGTGCAAACTCCAGCGCCGTCTCGGACCCCTGCGCGGTTGAACCCTGTGGCGTCATTGGCGATTTGCTCCGCTGGCCGAACGCCACTGCCTGGCCGACGCGGCGTGCGCGTGCAGGCCTTCCGCATCCGCGAACACGCCGACGTCCTCCGCGAGCGATTGCGCTGCTTCCGCATCGACCACCTGGTACGTAGTCCACCGCACGAAGTCGAGCACCGAGAGCCCGGAGTACGAGCGCGCGAGACCGCCGGTGGGGAGAACATGGTTGGCGCCCGTCATGTAATCTCCAAATGACACCGAGCTGCGCTCACCGAGGAAGATGGTGCCCGCATTCCGAAGCGCAGGCAGAATGGAGCGCGGCGCGAGCGTAGCGACCAGAAGGTGCTCGGGTGCAAACTCGTTGCTGAAGGCGACGGCCTCGTTCATGTCGGACGCCCACACCACCGCTCCGCGGGACTTCAACGCTTCCTGGATGACGCCGCGACGTTGCTGCAGCGGTAACACTTCCAGGATACGCCGAGCAATAATGTCAGCGACGCCCTCGCCAATCGCGACGACAACGACAACCGCCCGCGGATCATGCTCGGCCTGCGCCATCACTTCACGCGCTATGACAGCCGGGTCGGCGGAGTGGTCCGCTACGACGAGCAGCTCGCTTGGACCGGCGGGAGAGTCGATTGATACCACCCCCGAAACCTGCAGCTTGGCTTCGGCGACGTAGGCATTCCCTGGCCCTACTATACGATCCACGCGTGGAACCGTCTCCGTTCCGTACGCCATTGCCGCGATTGCGCCAGCGCCGCCGATGGCGAAAACACGATCCACGCCTGACAGCGCGGCAGCGGCCAGTACGGCTTTGGAGGGGACGCCATCCGGCGCTGGGGGTGAGCACACTACGATCTCATGCACTCCCGCAATCCTGGCCGGCACGGCTCCCATCAGCAGGCTACTCGGGTATGCCGCCGTCCCGCCCGGTGTGTAGACACCGACTCTACTCAAGGGATCGGCGCGGCGTCCCACCACTATTCCACGTTCCGGGAAGGTTTCGAGGCTGGCAGGAAGCGAGGCGGACTGCACGGAAGATATGTTGCGGATCGTGCGCTTCATGGCAGTCACAAGCTTCGGATCCAGCGAAGCCAGCGCAACGTGCCAGGCGCTTTCTGGCACTTCAAGGCTGTCGAGTGTGGCTCGATCGAAGCGCCGCGCTAGGGCTCTCAGAGCATCATCGCCGCCGGATCTTACCTGGGCGATTATAGAAGCCGTCTCTTGACCGATAGACGTTTCTTCCAAGCCGACACGCGAGTGCAGAGCGTTCTGTTGGGCTGTGGTAAGGCTCGCAATCGCTCCTGTAAGAAAATACTTTAAACCGTAATCTTTTTCTGTCACTTCATCAGCCTCTCGATACGCGTCACGAGGATCCCTTCGCCACCGATGGACTTCAGCTGAGCAATGGCGCGATACACTCCAGTGGCGGGAACCACCGCGTGGACGGCGACGTGGACGCCGCCGTCCAGGACGTCGATAACGGTGGGGCCGTTCAGGCCCGGCAGGATGGCGCGGACTTCGTCTAGCCGAGCGCGGGGCACGTTGGCCATGAGGTACCGCTGGCCGCGCGCCGAGATGACCGACTCCAGGGCGGTCGCGAGCTCCTCAAGCGCGCCGTTCTTGGTGTCCGACCAACTGGTCCGGTCGGTGGCTGTAACGAGCTGGGCAGTGGACCACATGACAGTACCGATCTCCCTAAGCCCGTTGGTCTTGAGCGTTGAGCCGGTCGAGACCAGGTCAACGATAACGTCGGCGATGCCGAGGTGCGGGGCGATTTCTGCTGCACCGGAGATCGGGACAATCTCGACGTCCTGACCGGCGTCGAAGAAATATTGAGCCGCGATGTTGGGGAAGGCCGTGGCGACGCGTGAGCGAGGTGGAATGTCTCCCGGCGAGAGAATGGCGCAGTCGTCGCGGGCTGCGACTACGAGCCGGCACCGGCCAAAGCCCAGATCGAGGCGGCTGGTGATGTTGCGGCGGCTCTCCGCTACCAGGTCGAGACCGGTGACGCCCGCGTCCGCGGCTCCGTCCGAGACGAACTCCGGGATGTCCTGTGCCCGTACGAAGATCGCCTCGAACTCGCCGCCCAGCGAGGCCTTGAGCGCGCGGTCGCTGAGGGCGCGGACCTCCAGACCGGCGTCGTTGAACACGTCGCGCGCATCTTGGGCAAGTCTCCCCTTATTGGGCAGCGCGATGCGGAGAAGCGGGGCGGGCGAGGCGGGCGGGGGCGTCATCTTAAGTAGGGTGCGAGGCGGCCAGCGGGAAAGAAAAAGGCCCGTCCATGGGGATGGACGGGCCGGGAGTGCGAACTGGGTGGGGTTCAGCCCATCACGCGCGACACAATTCCCGGTCCGTCAGGACATAGATATGGTGGGGCGCATGGTGCAGAGTGCTGAAAGCCATGCACTGAATGTGGTGAAGGCCGGTTCCTGTGTCAACGCCAATCTTGGCCGTCTTTGGTTGAAGTTGGCGCGATTTGTGAATACTTTCACAATGCCTTCGAGATGTCTCGTGGGCGTACTAACCTCGGAGAAACCACCATGCGGTATTTCGGATTTACTGCGATTGCGGCCAGCGCAATGTTGATGGCCGCCTGTGGCGGCGATAATAAGGCGGCCGATACCACGGCTGCAACTACACCTGCCGACACGGCAGCGGCGGTATCTGCGGCCACGACGGCCGGCTCGACCTCGGCAGCCCCGGCTGCGGGCGCAGTTGCGGCTGCCCCGATCACGGGCACCATCCACGACGTCAAGATGGTCGGCGATGCCAAGGGCTATCGTTTCGAGCCAGCGGCGATCACGATAAAGGAAGGCGACGGGATACGCTACATGAACGTCAGCGGCGGACCGCACGACGTCGCGTTCGACCCGGCAGGAGTACCGGCAGCGGCGAAGGCTCAGTTGTCAGCCAACATGCCCGATCAGATGGGCGAGCTGGCGGGCAAGCTCCTTGTTCAGCCGAACGAGACCTACACGATTTCGTTCGCGAAGGTTCCGCCAGGCACGTATGAGGCGCACTGCACGCCGCACATGGCGATGAACATGAAGCAGACCATCACGGTTCAGTAGCAAGATCAAAGCTGACGTATTCAGCCGGCTGCCCTGGAGATTCCCTCTCCTCGGCAGCCGGTTTTTTTTCGTGCCTAGAGTACAAACCGTTGCGATTCGCGAGATCAAGCGATCTCATATTGACGGCCCTAAATTGCCGAGAGCCTCTTCACGGCACGTCAACGACCCGGCTCATGCCAATGAATGACGATCGCGAGTTTGCACAATCCTGGTGACGTATGGCTCCCGCTAACGCGAGATACGCCTGGATCGCCGCGCGCGCCCGAAATGCGCTTCAACGGCGCGCACTTGTCAGCATTGTGGGCGGTGCCACGTTTGTTCTGGCGCTGATCGGGCTCATTCTACTCCCGCGCGAAACGACGCACATCGTTCGTGTCACGACAGTTCGACCTGCTGGAAAAGTGGCCGACACCACGACCGCCGCCGATGCAATGGCACTCGCTCGCACATCGGCGAGGCAGGCGGATGCTGCGCTCTCTGCTGCCCGCCGCGTCATCGCGCTGCAGCAGCCGGCGCCGCCAACCCCGGTGGACACGCTGTCACCGGAATTACGTGCACAGCGCGATTCACTCACGGCGACTATCAAATCGCTCGCGAGCGCGATGGCGCACGCACAGGAATCGCCGTTGCCGCCCGCCTTTCGCGCACTAGCGACGACGCCGGCACTTGCGTCCGATCCGCGCGCGAGAACGTTGCTTGATTCGCTCGAACAGGTCGACAAGCTGCGTGCGCCGTTCGGAGCGCTCGGAGCGGGCGACCCGATCTACGTTTCGCTGACCGCACGCGTGAACGAGCTTGGTCGTTCCATTCGCGATGTCGCGACACAGAAGCGCTCTGAACTGCGCGCACAGCTTGCTCCGCTCGCAGCGCCGGCTCCGCCAGCGCAAACGTTGCAGACGACGCACATCGATACCATTGGCTTCGTCAACGCGCGCGAGAGCGCGACCCGAGAGTTTATACGGGCACGTGGAGTGCTCGATTCACTACGGAACGTCAATGCGCGGCTTGACACTGCTGCGACGGAAGCTCGCCAGGTCGCCAATGTCGGCGCACCCCCGATCGCAATGCTCGGCGCCGCAATGGTCATTGCGCTGACCGTCGCCTTCGCCGTGGTATTCATTGGTGAGGTGAGGCATCCGCGTGTAGCGCACATGCGCGAAGGCGAAGCGGTGTCGAACGTGCGCGTGTTGAGCGTGATTCAGCCAACGACTGTAGTCGAGCGTGCGCGACGGCAGTCCGACGCGGCGGCGCCGCCGTTGATCGACCTCACGTCGGAAAGTTATCGCACGCTGTACCTGCACCTGGCCGCTACGGAGGCGAGTGTGCCGGTGATCACGCTGGCGGGCGACCTTCCCCTTGTGGTTGCGACGGTCGCCGCGAACCTCGCCGCAGTTGCCGCGTACGAAGCGCGTAGCACGCTGCTCGTCGATGCGGATCCGTCCACAAGTGCAGTCGCATCGGTACTCCGGATCAGCTCGGATCCTGGTCTGCACGGCGTTCTAACTGGCAGCGCCGAGCTATCGGATGCGATCGTAACGACTACGATCGGCCGCGATCGGCCGTTGGACGTGCTGCCAAGCGGACACGGAAGGATTGGAACGGCACCACCAACGGCGGTGCACGAGGTGCACGACGCGCTGGCTCGCATGGAGCGGCGTTACGATTTTATCGTGATAACGGCGCCTTCGGGGTATGCGCAGCTTACAAAGAACACAATCATTCCGGCGCGGGACGTGATCCTGTGTGCGCAGGTCGGTGTCACGGAGATAAACGACGTGCGCGGCGCCGTCAAGGCACTGCGTGCGGCGGGCAAGAACATTCATGGAATCGTTCTCTGGGACGACGAGCCGCCACGGGTGTGAGGCATTCGGCCGGAGCGCGTGTATGTCCGTGGTGCGTGTTATCGCCGCGAGTCACTGGTTGCTCGCGCGGAATCAATTGCGCGGCAAATCACCGAACTTGACGGAGATTCGCACTGGACATGCGTGAGTCTTTACGTATATTCGTCTCGATCGAGTTCGTTCTATCTGGACGTCATTGCCAGCAGTAACGGTGCCATTCGAGCTTGCCAATGCTCTCATCAACGGCGAGCCGAAATACTCCGGTGGAACATCGGCAGGTACACGTTAGCACTATACCCGTCGCCGCTACGAGTGTCCAATTGAATGCTCCGGTTCGTGCCAGTGCGGTTGCCCTGCAAGTAAATATCGTATTCGCACTGTTGGCGGGCTTCGGATGCGTCGACATGCCAACTGCGCCGTTTCGGCTTCGCCCATTGGCGCCGAGCCGCTCAATGTCCGTCGCTGGACCGCTCGGCACGTTCACCATACCGATGGGTCCTGATACTCCCGCGAACAACTTGGCGCTGCCGACGACGCCCACGGGAATCTTTCTGCCCGACAACAGCACTGTGTTGATTACCGTTTCTGGTACCGTTCAGTTGTCGCGGAAACCAGGCTACGGCGGGTACCCGATGAGTGTGAGTGTGCCCCTCGACGGCAAGTCGATCTCGGCTTGGGGAGCGAACGAACCCGCCCCGTACCGCGAGCTTTATGTGTCGACCAGCATTAATGGCCCAATAGTACCTGGAAGCGACACAGCTAGCAGAGTAATGCTCGTCAGACTTGATGCCGGCGCCTGGCTCAGCGTCGCGCGTAACGGCGTGATTGGCAGTCTGTCGTGCCAGAGCGTGCCCGAAATACCTCCCGCGCCAACGTGTTTGGTCAATGGAAGTCCCGTAGACACCTATTCGTTACAGGCTACGCCGCGACGAGCAGTCAGACCGTTACAGTTGAGCGGCTGGATGACGACGTGACACTAACGGCGGCGGTGCCGACTGGCGCGAAGGGCCGAATGGTGACATTCACGGCGACTTCACACACATCAGGGAGCCCGATGAGCTGGACCTGGACACCCGATAGCGGGAGCGCCTAAACGGTTGCGTGTGCATATGGAACGAACCCGTGTGTCACACCCGTGTACGAATCTGGGTGGATGGACGTGTCATTCTACATGCCGGACATCAGCGGCATGCCGAGGCACGCGAAGGTGCATGTCACGGCCGTGGATTGTGCCACCGGCGACTCAGTGCTTGATAATCCAGTATTTCGCGTCGGATTGAAGCAAAGATGGGATTCGACGCACACCGAGGATTCACATCTTGAGGCACGTATTGAGAGAGGGATGTACTTGGCCGATTCCGCAGGCACCGGAAGGCTAAGAATACTGTTCGGGCCATTCAACGCCGCGGAGGATACGCCATGTAGCAACTTGAACTCGGTCAATACGCAGACTGGCGATGTGCTTCTCTTCTCGGCACACACGCACGGCTTTTCAGTGGGCGACTCGCTTCCTCCGACGTGTAGTGCGACTTCCCTTGCTGCAAATCAACATCTCGTATACGGTAAAGGCGACGGCGGTCTCAGTGCATCTGACCAAGTTCGCCAGTACCGCGACCGCACTGATTACGGCGTTACGGCGATGTACGTGATTGATAAAGACTCGATTTATCGCGGCACAGGTCCCGCGGGGCTCGATACTCTCAAGGACGGTGCCGGGAACCCCATGCTGGACTCGAGGGGCCACTTGCAATTAAGCCCGACGTCAGACTGGAGAGACTCCACACACTCATTCCCACGCAGGCAAACCAACCCAAATTGTTCCGTCTACTAAGAAACTCTATGCAAGGTTTAGTTATGTTTCGTTTGCGATATACGGTGATGATTGGAGCGATTCTGGCCTGCTTCGCTGTGTCAGCATCAGGTCAGGGAACGGGGCTGTGCTTGCACGTTCCCATCATGGAGCGGGACGTTTCGAGATACGTCAAGACGATTCTGACGCAGTCCACGTCAGCGCAACTTGCCGCCTTTCATATCCCAGCATCGGACACGAGCAACGTAATAGTGATTACGGACACGGCGACGTGCAGAGTGGTTGCTGCGGTCAACCAACGAAATACTCGCGCGGATTCTTTGGGAACACCGGCGCCTGTCCTCATAGTGCGCACCGGGAACCCAAGCACGCCCGCATCAATACGCTACATCGTCTGGGACAACACGAAGTGGGGAGAATATTGGTCTCTTGGCGTGTTTGGTCCGAACTTCGAGTTTTTCAATGGCTTTACGATGTGATGGGTACTTCGGGGCGTGAGTACGAAAGACGTTCAATTCGCACTACGTCCCTAGGGCCGCGCCTCTACACGATGGAACCTACGCGCCGATTTGCCGTTGAGCGGAGTAAGCGTGAGCACACTGTCAACGACTGTGAACTGCGCCGTAGCAGGTAGCTGGAACATGTGGTCGTTGGTGAGGTGGAGCGTGTCGGCGTGCACCGCGTAGCTACCCTTTTCGTCTCCTACCAGCGCACGCACATGCATCTGTCCATCGGCGGCGAAAGTGTAGTGCGCCGTCATCCCGCCGCCAACCGTTACGGCCCATTCACCGACGATACCGACGGATGTCGAAGCCTTGGCGCGGTGCAGCACGCGCGCAGCACTGCCAGCGCGCTCGTTCACGGCGAGCGAGTCACCCGATATCGTGTATGTTGACGTATCGGTGTGCATCGCGCCGGTGTTGGCTAACGCAACCGTTTCGATCAACCGGTTGCCAGTTGCGGTGTACGTGCCATCGACGTCAACCGTCATTGCCAGTTCGAATGCACCGCCGCTATCGAATCGAAAGGTCTGAACCA
>JALYTX010000123.1 GCA_030854055.1 Gemmatimonadota bacterium
CTCGACCGCTCGCCGGGCGATCCGCAGCTGCTGCACACGGCGTTCCTGGTGTACCTCGCTGCCAGCGACTGGCAGTCCGCGGTCACGACGGGCCCGGAGCTCATACGCGCTGATACATCGGCCGCCGACGCGTCGTACTACACGCGCATGGCAGCGGCATATATGAACATGAATCAGGCGGCTGATTCGGCGCTGGCAATCACGACGTTGCAGGCGGGCGCTGACCGGTTCCCGTCCAACTCCGATCTGCAGCTTGGCCTCGCGTCGTCTCTGCGCCGCGCCAACCGCGCGCCCGAAGCCGTGGCCGTCCTCAAACGCGCGCTCGCGGCGAACCCGAACAATCCGCAGGCTCTGCTGCTTCTGGCGGACAGCTACGCGCAGGCGTCGCCGCCGCAGTACGACAGCGTCGCCGCCGTGCTGCAGCGTGCTGCGGGCAGCCAGGGTGCAGACAAGGCCACTATCGCTCAGTACGCGCTTGGCCAGGGCAACAACATGTACAAGGCGGCCAACCAGTCCAAGGACCGCAATCAGTTCCTCTCCGCTATCAAGATGCTGCAGCTATCTGACGCCATCCAGCCGTCGGTCGACGCAAAGTTCCTTGCTGGTGTGTCTGCATTCTCCGTCGCGCAGGGCGCTTACAACGAAGCGAATACCAGCAAGAGCTGCCCGCTCGCGCAGCTTGCGCGCGACAACCTTGCACTTGCGCAGACCGGACTTCAGGCCGGAGCAGCTGACGATAAGTACCGCGCCCCCGCAAACCAGTTTCTCCCCGTTATCGGGCAATTCCGCCCGGCTGCGGAGGCTCAGGTCAAGAAGTTCTGCCGGTAGCACAACACAACGGTTAGTTTCAGGAAGCCGCCCCGGTTCGCTCCGGGGCGGTTTTTTGTATATTGGGCAGCCTCCCTGCCAGTCCCGTCGCAACGTCAGAATACTTGCCGCAGACCACTGAACATCCGTTCGAAAGTGAGTATCATAACCCCGTAATGGTCGCGGAGGTGTTGCGCTTGTTCGTGGGCGCGCAGCAAGTCCTTGATTGCACCCTTGGCGGCGGCGGTCATGCGCTTGCATTGCTGCAGGCGGGCGCCAGGGTGACGGGCGTCGACCGGGACCCCGCTGCGATCGAACAGTCCGAGCAGAGATTGCGAGACTACGCCGAGGACGGCCGGTTTCGGGCCGTTCGCGGCGACTTCACGCAGCTTGACGAACTTCAGTCGGTGCGCGGCGAGACGTTCGACGGGATCCTTGCCGACCTGGGCGTGTCTTCGGCGCAGATCGACAGCGACGAGCGCGGTTTTTCGTTCCGGCCAGGTGTCCCACTGGATATGAGAATGTCGGGCGAGGGGCGCACGGCGGCGGACTTGCTTAACACGGCGCCCGTCGACGAGCTGTCGCGAATATTTGCAGACTTTGGCGACGAGCCCCGGTCAAGGAGGTTGGCGGCCGAGGTCGTGCGGCGTCGCAGCACGCGCCATTTCGTCATCTCCGACGATCTTGTCGGCGCGATTCGGGGCACCTTTGGCGCCATGGCGGGCCCGTCGGACTTTGCGCGGCTGTTCCAGGCGTTACGAATCGCCGTTAACGAAGAGTTGGCCGGTCTCGCGCGCGTCCTTCCCGTTTTGCGCGACATGCTTGAGCCAGGTGGAACGCTCGCAATAATCGCATACCATTCCGGCGAGGACAGGCTGGTGAAGCACGCAATGCGCAGCTGGAGTGTCGCATGCCACTGTCCGCCTCGCCAGCCCATTTGTACGTGCGGTGGAACCGCGTTCGGGTCACTCGTCACGAAGAGGTCGGTGCAGGCGGACGCGGAAGAAACTGCACGTAACACGCGCGCCCGGAGTGCGCGTCTCAGGGCGTGGAGAAAGTCCCCATGACTCGCGCGAAAGCGTCGGCTGCCAAGCGTCCGGCACGAAAGGCCGCATCGCGCAAGCGGCGCGGACGCTCCATAATGGCCGCATTACTCCTAGGCTTCGTAGTTGTTGCTTCCGCAGTCATATGGCGAAGGAGTTATGGAATAATGCAGGCGCGCCAGATTGCCGACGTCGACCGTCACATCGTGCAGTTGGTGGCGGAGCGGCAGCATCTTTCGGCACTGATTCGTGACGAGTCGAGCAGGACGCAGCTCGGACCAGTGGTCCAGGGGCTCGGCATGCACATCCCCGACGACCGGCAGGTCCGCGCAGTGGCGCGTTAGTCAAGTGGCAGTCAATCACCCACAGCGGCTCACGATCGTGCACGCGTCAATTCTACTTTTCGCGTCGGCGCTGATCGGGAAGGCGGGTTACGAACAGTTGTACCGCTACGACTACTGGAACAGACTCGGCCAGCGGGAGCATTACGCTTCTTCCGGACTTGCGGCACCAAGAGGCCTGATTCTCGATGCGACCGGTCACACATTGGTCGAGAGCCGCGAGATGATCCGCATCAGCGTCGCGCCCCGCCAGGTGAAAGACCGTCCGGTCCTCGCGCGCGAGCTCAAGCTCGCGAGCGTCGAGCCCCGCTTCATCGCGATGTCGCTCGACACGCTCCGCAAATGGGTCGACATACCGGGCGTCTATCTGCCGTCGGAAGTTGCGGCGGCAATGGCGCAAAAGGGGGTGTTTGCGCGTCCCGTCATGGACAGGGTGTATGCGACGTCCGGCGGCATCCGCAGAATCGTTGGCCGCGTCGGGCCCGACGGAAAGGCGATGGATGGCGTAGAGCTCGCGCTTGATTCGCTGCTGCAGGGTGATACGGCGACAGTACGCGTGGCGCGCGACAAATCCGGCCGCGCGCTGGCAGCGCCCGTAGGATCGGACACGCCTACCGCGGGCAATACTGTTGTGCTCACCATCAATCGCTCGCTGCAGGAGATTTGCGATCGCGCACTCGCGGTTGCAGTCGACAGTCTCCACGCGGATGGCGGCGACATTGTGGTGATGAATCCGAACAACGGTGACGTGCTTGCCATGGCGAGCAACAGATCCAACCCAGCCGCGGTTGCGAACACTGCGGTCACGGAGCCCTATGAGCCTGGTTCGACCATGAAGCCGTTCGTCGCCGCGCGGCTCATCGGTCTTGGCCGAGCGACTCCGGCGACAACGATCGACACGTACAACGGTCGCTACACGATAAACGGCCGCACCATCACCGATGCGGATGAGCATGCGTCGGTACTCAGTCTGAGTGACGTAATAAAACATTCCAGCAACGTCGGTATCGTGCGCTTCGCAGACCGCCTATCGGTGCGTGAGAAATTCGAGCTGCTCCGGGACATGGGCTTTGGTACACCGACCGCGGTGTCGCTCCCGGCGGAGTCGCAGGGTATCGTACGTGATCCGACACGCTGGACGCCGCAGTCGGCAGCGTCCGTCGTGATGGGCTATGAGGTGTCGGTGACCCCCCTCCAGATGGTGACTGCGTACAGCGCGATCGCGAATGGCGGCGAGCTTCTCGCGCCACACGTGATCAAGGAGATTCGATCCGCCGATGGCACTGTACGATACGCTGCGCGGCGCACGGTGGTGCGCCGCGTCATGGCGTCGGACGTTGCGGCACAGGTTCGCGTGATGCTGCGTGACGTCGTGGCCGGCGGGACATCGACGAAGGCGGATCTTGCCACTCTGGATGTTGCGGGCAAGAGCGGAACCGCGCTCCGGAACGCACACGGCCGGTACATCGCTGGATCCTACACCGCCTCGTTTGTCGGGTTGTTCCCGGACGACAAGCCACAGTTTGTGATCCTCGTCAAACTGGACAATCCTCAGATGGGCTACTACGGGGGTGTTGTCGCCGGCGGCGTGACGAACGTGGTTCTCCGCGCCGCGCTCGCTGCGCGCGATGCCGCGCTCGATCGGGGGGAGCTTGCTTCAGCAGTACACGCGCCACGATCCGACACGAGTGCCGAAGGCAGGCTCGCGGAACAGACCCGCGCGGCATCCGCCAGGCGTTCGGATAGCGCGGCGATCGCGGAGTCGCTGCTGGTGGCCTCTCGCGTTCTGCCCGCCGACGCTGAGATTGGTGCGGGCGCATCGTATGTGGTCACGCTTCCTTCGGTGCCGCGTCCGGTTCCCCCAGTCGTGTCGCTGCGGCCCGTGCCGGACATCACGGGTCTGCCGCTCCGATCGGCCGTGCGTGCGTTGCATGCGGCGGGCTTCCGGGTCCAGCTTGTACAGGGCGCAACCTACGGTGTAGTGCCGGCCACCGGGACCATGCTGGAGCCGGGCCGCGTCGTGAGACTGAATGTGAAGCAATGACGGCCACGATTGGTAACACGACCCACGTCGTCACGTGCGCCGCGGTGGCTGCGCCGGTCAACGTGCCGCGAGAGCGCGCTTGAGCGGCCTTTCGGAC
>JALYTX010000006.1 GCA_030854055.1 Gemmatimonadota bacterium
CGTAACCTGTCAGCGATGAGCCGAGTAAGAGGCAGAGCAGGAACAGCGTCACGGTACTCGCGGTGACGGCAATTGTTGTGAGCGTGAGCGTGTCCATGCTCGATCTCACGCGCTCGATCGTTAGCAGGTACGCCGCGAAGAACACGGACGCGGCAACCGCCATCGCATCGCCGGTCCCGAATCCGCCACTCAGCCCTCCGCTCGCTCCGGCGTGCAGCTGTCCCACGTGTCGCA
The DNA here is from genome assembly GCA_030854055.1 of Gemmatimonadota bacterium. Classification (GTDB taxonomy): domain Bacteria; phylum Gemmatimonadota; class Gemmatimonadetes; order Gemmatimonadales; family Gemmatimonadaceae; genus Fen-1247. Next base: position 235 of record JALYTX010000006.1, read on the forward strand.
GCGCGTCGCCCACAGCGATGGTGCCGCTGCCGGTGAGCGCGAGTAGCAATCCGAGCCAGTAAACGCGCCGCGGCCGCTTCCGGAAAACGAGCCAGCTACCAAGTCCAACGAGCACCGGCGCGTTGTTGCCAAGCAGTGTCGAGTTCGCCGCTGACGTGCGGAGTACCGCGGAATTGAACAGTGCCACGTCCAGTGCGAAGAACACGCCGGCGAGACATCCCAACAGGATCGCTCCGCGGTGTGGCGGCGACTTCTCACCGCGCCACAGTCTGACGGGTACCAGTACCAGCGTTGCGACGAGCACTCGATAGAACGCCGAGGCTGGCCCCGATACGCCCGCCCAGCGCACGAACAGCGCGGACCACGCGATGCAGAAAACGCCCACAGCGAGCGCAAGGTACGAGACCCATAGGTGTGACGCCCGGACCTGGGCGTACGGCGCATCGGTGCGAGCGGTCAGACGAGACTCATCGGGCGTTGGTTGTAACGGACATGCCGGCGGAAAGAGGTTTGCGTGAGGGAAATGTCTAACCAACTTACGACGTTCCGGGCTGTAGAATTACTTCTCGAGGAACGTTATCCGCGAACGGGACCGACGTCATCGTCGCGAAAGGGACACACGTCATCCCCGGGGAACGCGCACTCGTCATCCCCGCGAAAGCGGGGATCCCTTTGGGAATCGGTACCATCCCGGCGAGATTCCCGCTTTCGCGGGAATGACGAGTGGCGGGAATGACGAGGGGAAGATGAAGCTCCGCCAGGAGGTCGCATGACCGCGCACCCGCATGCTCGGCGCTGGACGCTCGCCATCGCGCTGGATCCGGCGAGCGAGCTGCCGCTGTATTTGCAGATAGCCCACGCCATCAGCGCCGACATCCGCGCGGGTCGGCTCACACTCGGCGACGCGCTTCCCGGCAGCCGAACTCTCGCGCACACGCTCGGCGTGCACCGGAACACCGTGCTCGCGGCCTACACGGAGCTCGTCACCGAGGGCTGGGTTCGCACGGAGGTCGCAGGCGGCACTTTTGTTTCGGCGCAGCCTCCAACCGGCAAGAGAGGCTCGCTTCCGGGCGCGCAACAGGGAGTGCCGTCGGAGCCCGGATTCGACGTCGACGCGCCGACGACTTTCGAAAATCCGCCGGCCTACGAGCCCGATACGCTCATCCTCGCGAAGGGTGCGCCCGACGTGCGCATGCTTCCGCTCATCCCGCTCGCCCGCGCCTATCGCCGGGTGCTCACGCGCAGCGGGCGCCAGCTGCTCACGTACGGCGACCCGCGCGGCCTGCGCGAGCTTCGAAGCGCGCTCGCGACAATGCTGTCGGAATCACGCGGCATTCACGCGAACGTCGATGCCATAATGATCACGCGCGGAAGCCAGATGGCCATCGATCTCGCGGCCCGCGCGCTTGTCACTCCGGGTGACGCCGTAATAGTGGAATCGCTCGGCCACCGCCCGGCCTGGAACGCGTTCAGGCTCGCGGGCGCGCGACTCTTCGCTGCGCCGGTCGACGAGCACGGGCTGTCGATCGATGCGGTCGAGTCGATCGCCGCCACAGAGCGCGTTCGCGCTATCTATGTCACCCCGCACCACCAGTTTCCGACCACGACGGTGATGCCGCCCGCCCGCCGCGCGCAATTGCTCGAGCTTGCGCGGAGGCATCGCATTGCCATAATCGAGGACGACTACGATTACGAGTTTCACTACGACGGCCGCCCCGTTCTTCCACTCGCGAGCGCCGACACGAGTGGCGTGGTCGTGTACGTTGGCACGCTGTCCAAGATTCTCACACCGGGCTTGCGCATCGGGTTCGTGGTCGCGCCGCCAATGGTCATCGACGCGATGACGAGCGTGCGCGTCACGGCGGACCTGCAGGGCGATCTCGCCGTGGAAAGCGCTGTATCGGAACTGTTCGCCACTGGCGAGCTCGACCGCCACGTGCGACGAGTGCGCCGCGCGTATAACAGCCGTCGCGACGCGCTGGTGCGCGCGCTCCACCACGAACTCGGTGCCGCGCTGAGCTTCGAGGTGCCATCAGGCGGTATGGCGCTCTGGGCGCGCGTGGCGGATGACATCGACATCGATGAATGGGCGCATCACGCGCTTGCTCACCGCGTTGCCTTTCGCGGTGGCCGGCTGTACGACTTCAAGGGCGAGAGTCAGCCCTATACCCGACTGGGCTTCTCGTTTCACGACGAAGCCGAGCTCGCTGAATCCGCGCGGAGGATGGCGGCTGCACTGGCAGATCTGCAGACGCGCTCGATTCACTGAACGGCGCGCAGCGTAACACGACGCCACGATGGGGCAGCGGTATCCCAGTCCCGCGACCTACCATCGTGACGTTTCCCAGCCCTTACCGCGTCGCGAGTCTAGTCGTCGCCATCGCCTCCGCGGACTGTTAGATCGTACGTGACCGACGAATGGTTGTTGTGTGTGTCCGACGAAGTGAAGACGACAACGTGGTGCCCTGCGCCGAGCGGGTGGAGCATCACGTAGTATCCGTCGGAAACCGCCGGCTGACGCTGGCCGGTGATGCAGCCGTCAAGCGTCGTTTGCAGCGTCGTGTTGCCCTTGAAATAGAAAAGCGGCGAGGTGTCGCGGTAGCTGAAGAGGTTGGGGACCTCGCGCCCGTCGACGGTGAGTGTAAGTGCATTCACGATATCGACGGACTGCGCTGCGCCCTGCGTCAGGAAATCCTGCAGCGACTGGCCCGGCGCAGGATGAAAGCTCGTATCCGGGCATGGGTAGTCGTTGAGTACTCCGGAAAGATTGACGAGGAGCGCCCGGTTCCGGATCGTGCATGTGCGCGTGACCGAACC
>JALYTX010000012.1 GCA_030854055.1 Gemmatimonadota bacterium
CGAGGTTCCTGGAACCTCGTAAAAAAATCTGGGAATCTTCACAACTGCCAACGACAACTTGGCCCTGGCTGCGTAACCTACGCTCAGCGTAGTGATATGCACCTGCCTGAATCGGAGAGCTCCTGACCCGCCGACCAGGTATTGCAAATTCGGGATAGCGGTTGGAGGCGGTTTCCCTTCAGTCGCGAAACTCTAGAGACCTTGTCCTGCCGTAGCCCCGCCTTCCGGGTCGCGGCTGGAGAGACAAAGACGGAAGGCTACGCACGTAGATGCCGTGGTGAATCTTGCTTCGGACCGGGGTTCGAATCCCCGCGCCTCCACTGTTACACGAAAACGCCGGCGACGGCTACACCGTCGCCGGCGTTTTTGGCTTACGGTGCAGAAGGAACTCCGGCGCCAGGGCGACGCCGATGATCGTCGTCGGAATTATCTGGAGAGCTTGAATGAGAACAGCGACGCCGACGGCATTGGCCTCGAGGACGCCGAACGGAGCCACAGCCAACGCGTAGGCGAACTGGAAGAAGCCCACGTTGCCAGGCGTGGCGCGTATTATCAGCGACACGTTGACCGCGAGGAGTCCGGCCAGGCTGCCCTGAATTGGGAGGCGCATGTCGGCTGCGCTCGCGGCATACGCGAAGGTTGCGAGCTGGCCCAGCCACGCAACGATGGTCAGCAGCAACATGGGAATGATTCGCGCCGTTGTCGCAAGCTCCCGGATGCTGCCGCCAAAATCGCCGAACCATGCGCGGGTGCGGCCACGCCAATCTCGCGGCAGCGCGCGGCGCTCCGGCACGCGCTCCGGTTGCGGCTCGGGCGCGGTGCGCGCCATCCAAACGAGGGCAATCGCGATGGCCGCTAGAGTGGCGACGGCCGGCCAGCGCAGCCGTGCGAACTCGGGGGGAAGCGTGAACATCAGGAGACCGGCAACGAGCATGATGACGAACCCGATCGGATCGAAGAGCCGATCAAGTGCGGCTGTTGCGAGGACTCTTGAGGACGATACGCCGCTCGAGCGCGTGACGAATACAATGCGCGCCGCGTCGCCTCCGTTTGCGATCAGCACGTTGTTGAGACCTGCGCCGGCAAACGTGGCACGCATCGCAAGAGGAAGCGATGGTGCACCGACAGCGCGCAGGAGGATCCACCATCGGACCCCGCGCGCCACAAGCGTGATGAGGTTTGCAACAAGGGCGGCAAGGAGCAGCGGACGGGACGCGTTGATCATCGCATGCCACGCCTGTCCCCAATCAACCTTTCGCGCGAAAATGATGAGCAGTACGATAATCGCGGCTGATATCCCGAGCCGGAGAAGCTTGCCGATCTTCGCCTTGTTCATATTGGGAGCGTTGCGAAGGTGAACCCGCGGTCGTGCAGTCCAGCAATCACACCCGGAACGGCGTGGGCTGTTTGAAGGCGGTCTCCGACCGGATCGTAGCCGTCTCCGTCATGCAACAGCAAGATGTAGCCCGGCGCCGCGCCACGCACCGTTCTCGCGACTATCGTGTCCGCACCCGGCCTGTCGGTGTCCCACACGCCAAGCGACCAGCCGACCGTGGTCTCGCCCATGGAGTGTGCGATGGCAGTCACCCAAGGGCTGCGGAATCCATGAGGTGCTCGAAAGAACATTGGACTGACGCCGCACGCCGCTTCGATCGCGCGCTTGCCGCGGCGAAGGTCGTCGCGAACGTATCCCGGGGTGCGAAAGTGCAATTTTCGATGAAAGTAGCCGTGGTTACCGATCTGGTGGCCTTCGGCCGCCGCGCGCCTCGCAATTTCTGGCCAGCGTTCGACGTGTGTTCCAAGAAAAAAGAACGTTACCCGGACGCCGGCGCGACCAAGCGCATCGAGGACAAGTGGAGTGGCGTACGGGTTGGGGCCGTCGTCGAACGTAAGCGCGACGGTGGGGCTCGCCGTCTCTGGAAGTTGGTGAAGGACGGAACCAAAGACGGAGCTGTTTCTGTGGAACGCTCCGTAGGCAGCCGTCCCCGCCGCGGCAACGCCGGCGGCTACGGGCAGGATCATGCCGCCGCTGATCGTCGAGCGAGAACGTTGTCGTACAGTTGCAGGACGCGCTGTGTCACTCGCGGCCAGGAGTACTGCTCGGCTTCGCGACGGCCCGTCTTGCCGAGCCGCGTGCGAAGCGTCTCGTCGTCCAGGAGTGTCACCATCGCATCCGCAAGCGCGTCGCGGTCACCGCACGGAACCATCAAGGCCTCCCGGCCGTCCTTCACGACATCGCGGAAGCCAAGAATGTCCGAGCAGACAACGGGTGTCTCGCACGCCATCGACTCCAGAAGCGTGATTCCGAAGGACGCCTTGGTAGTCGGGCACGCGTACATCGCGGCGTGCGCGTAGTAGCTCGGCCGGCCCTTTAGGACGGAACCGACGAAGGTAATGTCGGGGTCGTTACCGGCCGCGCGAAAGTAGTGCTTGCGGAGGGGTCCATCGCCCACAACAACCAGCTGCGCGGCGCGATTGCGGCCGCGTACGCGCTGGAAGGAGTCGATCAGAGTTGTGAGACCGTTGCGCGGGTCAAACCGCCCCAGGAACAGCACTGCCGGAACGTCGCGGCGAAAGCCAGGTGGAAGCGGTGCGTGGGGGTTGAAGAGGTTTACGTCAATCCCGTTGGGAATTATCGTCCAGTCTGCTTCGAAGTATCGCTCCAGCGCGATCGTGGTGGAGTGCGACACGGCGATCGCGACGTCCAGCATGTCCAGGCGCCGCTGAAAATACTTGCGCCCCAGCTGGTAGCCGATGGACTTGTCGAAATACGTGTGGAACGTGCCGATTGTGGGGCAGTCGGCCTCCTCGATGGCAAGAATCGGGAGCACGGGGCTGAGCGGCGAGTGCACGTGCACGACATCGTAGCGGCCCTCCAGCAGCACGCGCCGCATGTCCCTCCGCACCGACATTCCGACAGTGATGCGTGCCTGGGACCCGTTGGCGTAGACGGACTGGCTGCGGCCGATCCGAATGACGCCATGTTCTTCGCGCGCGCCGGCGAGGTTGGACGTGATGATGTCCACGTGGTGCCCGAGCTTCCGCGCCTCTCGCGCAAAGAAGTGCACGTGCTCGCAGATCCCGCCCAGGTGAGGGTAGTAGTACTCCGTAACGAGCGCGATCCGGAGAGGGCGTGGCGGCGCCAGGCTCAGGACCGGAGTGGCCACGGCGGACGAGTACGCGCTACTGCTTAGCGGTTGACTCAAGAGCGGCATGGGCAGCGGCGAGCCGTGCGATGGGGACGCGAAAAGGAGAGCATGAGACGTAGTCGAGGCCGATGGCGTGACAGAATGCCACCGATCGCGGCTCGCCTCCGTGCTCGCCGCAGATTCCCAATTTAATGCCCGGCCGAGCCTTTCGGCCATCCTCGGCGGCCATGCGGATCAGGCGGCCGACTCCAACTGTGTCCAGCGTCTGGAAAGGATCATCCGGAAAAATGCCACTTTCCACGTAAGAAGGAAGGAACCGCCCGGAGTCGTCGCGGCTGAGGCCGAAGGTGGTTTGGGTCAGATCGTTCGTTCCAAAGCTGAAGAATTCGGCAGTTCTGGCGATGGCGCCGGCGGTCAATGCGGCTCGCGGTAGCTCTATCATAGTCCCGATGAGATAGGGAATGGTTTCCCCCATCACTCCGAGGACCTGCCGTGCCGCGGTCTCAAGAATCGCGCGCTGGTTATCGAACTCGGAAACATCCGACACGAGTGGGACCATGATCTCAGGACGTACGTCGATCCCGCGGCGCTTCGCCTTGACCGCCGCCTCGAAGATGGCTCGCCCCTGCATTTCCGTAATCTCGGGGTAGGTGATCCCGAGGCGGCAACCCCGGTGGCCGAGCATCGGGTTGGTCTCGCGCAGAGATTCAACGATGCGTTGAAGGTCGGCCCTCGGCATGTCGAGAGTGCGAGCCAGAAGCTTGCTCTCCTCGCCGCCGTGCGGAAGAAACTCATGGAGCGGTGGATCGAGCAGCCGTATCGTTACCGGCAGGCCGTCCATTGCCTCAAATATTCCTTCGAAGTCGTTGCGTTGCATTGGCAGCAGCTTGGCGAGTGCCCGCCGCCGTCCGGCCTCGTCGCGCGCGACGATCATCTCTCGCATCGCGTGAATGCGCTCGCCCTCGAAGAACATGTGCTCGGTTCTGCAGAGTCCGATCCCTTCCGCCCCGAAATTTCTCGCGATTCGCGCATCACGCGGGGTGTCAGCGTTGGCGCGTACCTTGAGCGTCCGCATCTCGTCAGCCCACCCCATGAGCCGCGAGTACGCCTGATAAAGAGGTGCCGCGCGTTCCGGAAGCGTCCCGTTGGTGACCTGTACAACCTCGCTGGGGATCGTCGGGAGCGCTCCGGTGAACACGCGCCCTGTGGCGCCGTCCAGCGTGATGTAGTCGCCTTCGTGGATGGTGCTACGGCCTACCTGAAACCTTCGATGTTCGAGGTCCACCTGAATGTCGCGGCAGCCGACAACCGCGCACTTACCCATGCCGCGGCAGACTACGGCGGCGTGGCTCGTCATGCCCCCGCGCGCGGTAAGGACCGCCCGGGCTGCGACAATGCCGTGAAAATCTTCCGGCGTTGTCTCGTCGCGCACCAGTATCACGGCCGTTCCCTCGGCCGCGCGTGCTTCCGCGATGTCGGGATCGAATACGGCGATTCCGCTTGACGCACCGGGGCTCGCTGGAAGTCCCACACAAAGCGTACTCGCGCGCGCCGATGGATCGATAATCGGGTGGAGCAACTGGTCGAGCTGGCCGGCGGGAACTCTGAGCACGGCGTCGCGCGTCGTGATGAGCCCCTCATCGACCATGTCGCGCGCGATCCGAACAGCGGCCGCCGCGGTGCGCTTGCCCGTCCGTGTCTGGAGCAGATACAGCGTCCCGCGTTCGACCGTGAACTCGATGTCCTGCATGTCGCGGAAGTGCGTCTCGAGCCGGAGCTGCATGTCCATTAGCTGTTCGAACGCAGCCGGCAGCAGCGCGGCCATCTGCTCGATCGCCATCGGTGTGCGAATCCCCGCGACGACGTCTTCTCCCTGTGCGTTGATCAGGAACTCGCCGTAGAATTTGTGCTCGCCCGTAGACGGGTCGCGGGTGAACGCGACGCCAGTCCCGGAATCGTCGCCAAGGTTACCGAATACCATCGCGACGATGTTGACACCGGTGCCGAGCGTTTCGGGAATTGCGTTGACGCGGCGGTAATCGCGCGCTTTCTTGAGGGTCCACGACTTCCATACGGCTTCGATCGCGCCCCAGAGCTGCTCCTCGGGGTCGGTCGGGAAGGGAACGCCGGTCCTGTTGCGCACGATCGCCTTGAACTCCTCTACCAGATTCCGGAGCGCGTCCTCGGTGAGCTCCGCGTCCGTCTCTACTCCTGCCGTCATCCGCTTTGATGTGAGCAGATGCTCGAACGCGCTACTCGGCACGCCCAGCACGACATCAGCGTACATCTGTATGAAGCGACGATAGGAATCGTAGGCGAAACGGGCGCTCCCGCTGGCTCTAGCGAGGCTTACGACCGTGCGATCGTTGAGACCGAGGTTCAGGATGGTCTCCATCATGCCCGGCATCGACACCGACGCTCCGGAGCGAACAGACACGAGGAGCGGGTTCAGGGGATCGCCGAAGCGCTTGCCGGAGACTTCTTCCAGGCGGGCCACGTTGAGCGTGACTTCGGCGCGCAGCGCGTCAGAAGTGTTGGCCTGCTCAAGGTAGGAGATACACTCGCTGCACGCGATTGTAAATCCAGGGGGCACGGGGACGCCAAGATTGGTCATCTCCGCGAGGTTGGCGCCCTTGCCGCCGAGCTGCAGCCGCATGTCGCGCGTGCCTTCCGCCTTTCCGCCGCCGAAGAAAAAAACTTTCTGAGTCAAGTTCAGCAGCCGCAGCCGAAGCGAAGCTTGTCCGGGTCGGTCGGAGGAGCGGTCGGGTAGTCTCCGGAGAAGCATGCGTGGCAGAACCCATCCGGCCCGTCCGGAACGGCGTTCAACATCCCATCGAGCGAGAGGTATCCGAGCGTGTCGACGCCGATGTGTGTGGCGATTTCCTCAACCGAGAAGTTTGCAGCGATAAGATCCTCGCGGTTGGGGGTGTCGATACCGTAGTAGCAAGGTCCGGTGACCGGTGGCGAGCTCACGCGCATGTGAACTTCGGTTGCGCCGGCCGCTCGAACCATTGCGACGAGTCCCCGAGTCGTTGTGCCTCGCACGATGGAGTCGTCAACCATCACTACGCGCTTGCCTTCCAGTACTTCGCGTACGGCGTTGTACTTGACCTTGACCTTGGCGTCGCGCCCCGACTGGTCGGGCTGAATGAAAGTGCGGCCTACGTAGTGATTCCGAATCAGCGCGAGCTCGTACGGGATGTGCGATTCCTCGGCAAATCCCAGCGCGGCAGAATTGGAAGAGTCGGGTACCGCGAATACGAGATCCGCGCCGGCCGCAGGGACCTCGCGAGCAAGCTGCCGGCCAAGTGCGCGGCGCGCGCGGTCCACCGATCCGCCGAATACGCGGCTGTCGGGGCGCGCGAAGTACACGTACTCGAACACGCACCGGGTTGACGGCTTGCGATCGAACGGGAACAGGGACCGAATGCCGTCCCTGTCGACGGCTATGATCTCGCCCGGCGCGACCTCGCGAATTGCCGTCGCGTTTACGATGTCGAGCGCGCAGGATTCGGACGCGAAGACGATGGCGCCGTTCACCTCGCCCATTACGAGGGGACGCCAGCCGCGCGGGTCGCGCGCGGCGAGCAGAGTCTCACCGATGATCGCAACGAGAGAGTAGGCGCCCAGAACGGGCGCGAGTGCAGCCGCGAGCCGTTCCTCCGGCCGCTCCTGATGCAGCGATTTCGCGATGCGATGCACGATTACTTCAGAGTCGATCGTCGAGGAGAAGATCGATCCCTCATCCTCGAGCTCCGTGCGCAGTTCTGTGGCGTTGATCAGATTGCCGTTATGCGCAAGCGCGATGTGGCCGTCGCGAGAGCGCGCGAGAATCGGCTGTGCGTTCTCGATCGTGGAACTCCCTGCGGTGCTGTAGCGCGTGTGCCCAATTGCAAGGTTTGCGTCGAGGGGCGCATTCCGGGCCGTGGATTCGGAAATCAGACCCATGGCACGCGTCGCGCGTGCGGCGCCTGTGGGGCTTACCGACACCATTCCCCACGATTCCTGACCGCGGTGCTGGAGGGAGTAGAGCCCGAGCTGAGTCAGCGGCGCGGCGCGATCATCACCAAAAATCCCAAACACGCCGCACATCTATGCAGTCATCCTTTGCTTCCTTGATTAGCACCGCGTGAAACTGGGGCGTTCATGATTCTCGAGATGGCCATGTGATACGCATCCGAGATTGCTTCGGTTCCAATTGTCACCGTCTGGCCGTGCGTGCTTATGGTGAGGCCGGCCTCACGGTCGGTGACCACGCCAATGACGTTTGCAACGACTCCATTCGCACGCGCGATCTCAAGCACGCGATCGGGATCCCCGGTCGAAATGACAATGCGCGCCTGCGCCTCGCCGAAGAGCACCGCGCGGCGGGGCAGATGGCTCCAGGCGGACAGATCGATCGTTGCGCCCAGCGAAGCCAAGTCATTGCCCATCACGCATTCCGATACGGCGATCGCCAGGCCGCCGTCGCTGCAATCGTGCGCCGAGGAGATCAGGCCAGCGCGAATTGCTTCCAGCAAGGCGTTGATTGTCGCACGCTCGCGGCCGATGTCGCACGCCGGCGGCGCACCGCCTGTGACGCCGTGAACCGTTGCGAGATACTCACTGCCTCCGATCTCCGCCGTACAGTCGCCAAGCAGAACGATCGCGTCCGCCGGCGTACGGAACGTGCTTCCGGTTATGTGCTCAATGGAGTCGATGACGCCGAGCATTCCGATGACCGGCGTGGGATGCACGCTTCCCGTGGGGCTTTCATTGTAGAATGAGACATTGCCACCGGTAACAGGCGTGTCAAGTCCAATGCAGGCCTCGCGCATACCGGCGACCGCCTCGGTGAACTGGAAGAACACTTCGGGCCGGGTCGGATTTCCAAAATTGAGACAGTTGGTAATTGCAAGCGGTCGCGCGCCGGTGCACGCGACGTTGCGTGCGGCCTCGGCGACGGCGATTCGTCCGCCGGTGCGTGGCTCCAGCGCGACGTAACGCCCGTTGCAGTCCGTCTTGAGAGCGATAGCGCGGTCGGTGCCGCGAATCCGCAGCACGGCAGCGTCGCCGCCAGGCCCCATGATTGTATTTGTGCGCACGGTCGAATCGTACTGCTGGTATGCCCACCGCTTGCTTGCTATGGTCGGTGCAGAGAGCAAGGCAACAAGCGTCCACGCAAAGTCGCTTTCCTGCGGCAGCTCCGGAATCGCGGTCACATCCAGGTGACGGCGCGCGATCGCTTGCTCCCCCTCGCGGGCGGGCACATCGTACCTCGGGCATTGCGTCACGAGGTCCGAGCCTGGGAATTCGGCGACGACACGATCGCCCTCAGTCACTCGATACACCGGCTCCGCAATGACTTCGCCGATCACTTCGGCGGTCAGGTCCCACTTGAACAAAATCTGACGAACCTGCTCCTCGTGACCTTCGAGTGCGACGACGAGCATGCGCTCCTGAGATTCGCTCAGGAGAATTTCGTACGGCGTCATTCCGGTCTCGCGAACCGGGACGCGGGTAGTGTCGATCGTGACGCCCACGTCGCCCCTCGCCGCCATTTCCGCGGACGACGATGTCAGGCCGGCAGCGCCCATGTCCTGAATCGCGACTATGTGGCCGCTCCGAATCAATTCAAGGCTTGCCTCTAGCAGCAGCTTTTCGGTGAACGGATCCCCGACCTGAACGCGCGGGCGCTTCGCCTCGCTCGCTGCCGAGAGGTCTTCCGACGCGAAGGAGGCACCATGAATTCCATCGCGCCCGGTGCGCGCGCCCACGCAGAGTATGGGGTTCCCTACGCCCTGAGCCCGAGCGCGGATCAGCTCGTCTTCACGAAGAAGGCCGACGCACATGGCGTTGACGAGAGGATTGCCATCGTAGGCAGCGTCGAAGACGATCTCGCCGGCGACTGTCGGAACACCGACGCAGTTGCCGTAGTCGCCAACGCCCCGCACGACTCCAGCGAAGAGGTACCGGTTGCGCGCGGAGTCGAGCGACCCGAACCGAAGTGAGTTGAGCATCGCAATCGGCCGCGCACCCATTGTGAAGACGTCGCGAAGTATGCCGCCGACGCCGGTCGCAGCGCCCTGGTAGGGTTCGATGGCGGAGGGGTGATTGTGCGACTCGATCTTGAAGGCAATGGCGATACCGTCTCCGATCGCAACGACGCCTGCGTTCTCACCGGGTCCCTGTATGACGGCAGGCCCCTCTGTCGGAAGCGTACGAAGGGTATTGCGGGAGTGTTTGTACGAGCAGTGCTCGTTCCAAAGGGCGCTTACGATCCCGAGCTCGGTAAACGTCGGCGCGCGTCCAAGCATGCTGCGCACTCGCGCGAACTCGTCGGGCGTGAGCCCGTGCTCCGCGATAATAGCTGGTGTGATGTCCGGATCGCCCGGGCGCGGGTGGACTGCTACCATCCTAGCTTGCGACCCTCGCGAGCAGCGAGTGAAACACGCCGAGGCCGTCAGGCGGACCGAGCATGGGGTCGACCGCGCGCTCCGGATGCGGCATCAGGCCGAGCACGTTGCCGCGTTCGTTGAGTATGCCCGCGATTCCGTTGACAGAGCCATTGATATTGTCGGCGTCTGCGCGGCCGCCGTCCGGGGCGCAGTATCTGAATGCGACGCGCCCGTCGGACTCCAGTGCAGCGATCACACCCGAGTCGGCTACATACCTGCCCTCGCCGTGTGCGACGGGGACGCTCAGAATCTGGCCGCTGTAGTATTCCCGCGTGAACATGCTGTCAGCATTCTCGACGCGGATATCGACGGCGCGCGAAACGAAGCGCAGCGACAGATTCCTCAAAAGGGCGCCAGGAAGCAAACCGGCCTCGCAGGCAACCTGAAAGCCGTTGCAGATAGCGAGCACTGGCGCTCCGCGGCGAACGTGCGCAATCACCTCGGTCATGATTGGACTGAACCGCGCGATCGCGCCCGCGCGCAGATAATCTCCGTAGCTGAAGCCGCCTGGCAGGACGATCACGTCGCAGCCCTGAAGGTCGTGGTCCTTGTGCCACAGGTACACGGCGGTCTCGCCAATTGAGTCCGCTGCGGCGTGAAACGCGTCGTAATCGCCGTTCGAACCGGGGAACGTGACGATGCCGAACTTCAACCCGTCGATTCCTGCTGCACGGTGGGCTGCTCCAGCGCGAAATCTTCGATCACTGGATTAGCGAGCAGCGTCTCGCACATGCGCCGCACTTCCTCCGATGCGCTCTCCGGACTATCGGCGCGCACGTCAACCGTGACAAACCGGCCGATGTGGACCTCCGAAACGGAGTTGAAGCCCAGTGCGCTCAGCGCGCCGGCAACGGCAGCACCTTGCGGGTCGAGAATTCCGGGACGCGGTACGATCTGAACCGGGACGCGATACAAACTCAATTGTGCCTCACGTATCTGGCGACGCGGGGGAGTCATCGCCGGAGTCGCGGTCGGGGCGATCGCGCCGCGGTCGGCGTCTGCGCCGCCGTCGCCGCGCGGCAAGCTGGGCAGTTGTTGCGTCCGGCGAAGTGTATGTGAGACTGGAAACGCTGGAGTGGTCCGATAGCGCCGGCCGGGAATCATCAAACTCTTCGTCGTCGAGATCGATCATGTCCTCGGCGTCGCTTCCGGCCCTCATTCCGAGCAGTCCGAGCAGCACGGTCTTGACCAGACCGAAGAGAACATACGCAAGACATGCGGGAAAGAAAAACTGTTTGGGTACGAAGAACACGCCAACGATCGTTCCTGCAACGACGACTGTCCCCAGGATCTCGCGCAGCGACCGCAAGCCGACTGTGGGCACGGCAGGGTAGGAGACGTCGCTAACCATCAGTGCGCCCAGGCCAGCCATGACGAATCGCAGCATCACGTGCCATGGCAGGCTCGCGATGTTCGTATCGTTGTATAGGGCTGTCTGACTGAACCAATAGTATGTCGCGAGCGTGAGGCCGGCAGCCGGACTGGGGAGGCCGTGAAAATACCGCTTGGCGCGTCCGGCCTGCTCAACGTTGAACCGGGCGAGACGGAGGGCGGCGCACGCAATGAATGCAAACGAAAAGACCCAATCCCATCCATCGTGGTTCAGCACGGCGAAATACATTATGAGCGCCGGAGCAACACCGAACGAGACAATATCTACGAGCGAATCGAGCTCGGAACCGAGTGGGCTTCCGGTGTTTGTGGCGCGAGCGACGCGGCCGTCCAGTACGTCGAAGATGCCCGCGATCACAACGTAGAGCCCAGCTTTTGTGGGGTCGCCGCGCGACGCGGTCACCACCGCAAAGATTCCAAAGAAAAGATTCGCGATGGTGAGTCCGCTCGGCAGCATGATCACAGCGCGCCGCATGGGCCGCCTGCGAGGGTGCGAGCCCGTGACTCGTGCGGGTGTATTGTCCCTCACGGCGCGAGCTCCGCTATAACCGTGGTGCCCGCTGTGGTGATGTCGCCAAGTTTTGCACTAATTACCGAACCGGGGGGGATGAACACGTCGACGCGCGAGCCGAACCGAATGATGCCGAAGCGCTCACCCTGGCGGGCCTCGTCGCCAACCTTGCTATACGTCACGATACGTCGCGCGATGAGTCCCGCGATCTGGCGCGTGAGAATGCGGACGCCCGACGGCGTAGTAACGCCGACCGACATCTGCTCGTTCTCGAGACTCGACTTTTCCGCAGCGGCGTTTAGAAACTTGCCCTTGTTGTACCAGACGAAGTCAACGCGGCCATCAACCGGATAGCGATTTACATGCACGTTGAACACGTTCATGAAGATCGAAACGCGCGTCGCATGCCCCTGAATAAAACGCGGCTCGTCAACATCCGTGATCATCATGACCTTGCCGTCCGCGGGCGCAATCACGAGCCTGGCTCCGCGCGGACCCGTCCGCTCGGGGTCGCGAAAAAAATATGCGCACCACAGCGCCAGCACCGTCACAAGAACCGCGAGTACCCAAAGCGGCCACGACCGGAGCTGCACCGCCGCACCGAAGGCGATTACAACAGCGGCAACGCCGATGCCGATGAACGGCCACCCTTCTCTCGCGAAGCTCAAGCGCACGCTCCGATGTCGAGGGGGGATCCCGTGATTCGCCTGAACGCCTCGAGATACCGCTCTGTCATCTCCGCTACAACCGATTCGGGAACCGCGGGGGCCGGAGCCTCGCCATTCCACTCGGCGCGATCGCGAAGCGACTGCAGGTAGTCGCGTAGCGGCTGCTTGTCGAAGCTCGGTGGAGTGCTGCCAGCGCGGTATGTGTCACGCGCCCAGAATCGCGAGCTGTCGGGAGTCATCACTTCGTCTATCAATATAACCTCGCCGGCTCGCTCGCCGAACTCGAACTTGGTATCTGCGAGAATGAGGCCCGCCGTGGCGGCAACGTCGCTTCCAAGAGCAAAGAGTTTGAGGGAGAGCTGCTCGAGATCGTCGGCGACGGGGCCGAGCACGGCGCGCGCGCGCGCACGTGAGATGTTCTCATCGTGGCCCGCTTCTGCTTTTGTAGCGGGTGTGAACCTGGGGCGGTCCAGCGGAGCGCTCTCAACGAGACCCTGCGTGATGGCCTCGCCAGCAAGATGCCCTGTGTTCCTGTACTCCTTCCACGCGCTTCCAGCGAGGTAAGCGCGAACCACGCACTCGACGGGAAAGACTCGGGCGCGTCGCGCAAGCATTGCGCGACCTTCGAGCTGGGCGCGGTGGCTCGCGAGCTCAGGGAGCATGTGCACGATCTCACTCGCATCGGCGGTGATCATATGATTGGGCACAAAGTCGATCTGTCGCAACCACCACGCCGTGAGCTGCGTGAGTACCGCACCCTTGAACGGAACGGACTCGCCGAGCACGACGTCAAAGGCGCTCACACGGTCGGTGGCGATCAGCAGGATACGCTCGGCGTCCACTTCGTAAACGTCCCGCACTTTGCCGCGGGTCAATAGCTGGAGCGGCAGCGTAGTCGCGATCAGTGGTGCGTTCAGTGCCTGGCCGGGTGGAGCGGTGTGCGAGGCGCTCATACGCGTAACGCCTCAGGCTTCGAACTGCCACCGGTATCAGCCAGGAGTGGGTCGACGACATCGCCGAGAAATTCCGTCACCTGTTCGCTGGCGCGCCCGATGAAGCGGGACGCGTCGAGAAGCGTGAGGAGATCGTCGAGCGGAACGGCGAATTCCGGGTCCGCGGCGAGCCTTTCGAGCATGTCGTTTCGCGATGCCCCGTCCTTCACCGCGCTTGCAGCGGCGACGCTGTGTCGCCGGATAATCTCATGCGCCGCCTGCCTGTCGCCACCGGCCTCGACGGCGCGGACGATGATCTCCTCGGTCGCCATGAACGGAAGCTCGTCTGAGACGCGACGGGCAATGCGCGCGGGGTGAACTTCGAGACCGGCGGTGATGTTTCGCATGATCAGGAGGATGGCGTCCGTCGCGAGGAACATCTCGGGAATGACAAGTCGTCTGTTAGCGCTATCGTCCAGCGTGCGTTCAAAGTACTGAACGGAATGCGTCTCATTCGCGTTGGGCTCGAGCGAGAGCACGAATCGGGCGAGCGAGTTGATGCGTTCCGAGCGCATCGGATTGCGCTTGTACGCCATTGCCGACGAGCCGATCTGCTCCTTCTCGAACGGTTCTTCAATCTCACCGAACGATTGCAGCAGGCGCATGTCGCTCGCGAACTTGGCGGCGCTCGCCGCCACAGCAGCGACAACGCCAAGCACACCCGCATCGATCTTTCTGGTATATGTCTGCCCGCTGACCGGAACGGACGACGCGAACCCCATCTTTCGTGTGACGCGCGCGTCGAGCTCGCGAACTTTCGCGTGGTCGCCATTGAATAGTCGGAGGAACGAGGCCTGGGTTCCGGTGGTACCCTTGACACCTCGCATTGGCAGGGTCGCGATGCGGTAGTCGATGTCGTGCACGTCCAGCACGAGATCCTGCATCCACAGTGTCGCGCGTTTCCCGACTGTGGTCAACTGAGCTGGCTGGATATGGGTATAGCCCAGCGTCGGCACGTTCTTCCAGTCTCTGGCAAAACTCGCAAGCGCTCGCAGGACATCGATCGTTCGCTCGCGCAGGATCTGCAATCCGCGACGCATCAGAAGCAGATCGGCATTGTCCGTGACGAACGCGCTTGTGGCTCCGAGATGTATGAACCGTTTCGCGGATGGTGCCGCGTCCGCGAACGTGTGGATGTGCGCCATCACGTCATGGCGAAATCTCTGTTCGTAGGCCGCTGCCGTGTCGAAGTCGATGTCGTGCGCGGCAGCGCGCATCTCCGATATGGCTGCGGCAGGAATATCGACGCCCAGCTCTCGCTCAGACTCCGCCAGCGCAATCCACAACTGGCGCCAGAGCCGGTGCCGTTCCAGTGGCGACCAGAGCTCAAGCATTACACGCGATGCGTAGCGGGCCGATAGTGGCGATGAGTATGTCGTGTGCATTTACTGCGTCGCGAACTCTGTGGAATAAAACTGGCCCTGCCGCTCCACGTACATGACGACCACTCCGGCGCCGCTGTCCAGCGCCCTCGCGGCGTCCTCGGCATTCATGATTCGCGTCCTGTTGATCTGCACGATGACGTCGCCGGGTGCCAGCCCGATCTGCGCAGAAACACGCGGACTCACACTCTGTACATACGCTCCGGCGGGACTGTGAATGTTACGTTCCGATCGGATCGCGGGTGTGAGCGTTGTGAGCTCGATCTCATGTAGTACCGTCACGCGCGGCGCGTTGACCTCCGGAAGGTCTGCGACGCGCACATTGACGGTTTCGTCCGAGCCGCCCCGCCGGAGCGCGACTGGCACCGTCTCGCCCACCCTGAGCTCAAGAAGTTCGGCTGCCCAATCGTACGAGTTGCGAATGGGTCGCGAGGCCACTCGCGTGATGATGTCCCCCGCGCGAATGCCGGCAGCGGCGGCCGGAGAGCCCGCAGTCACCGCCGCGACGGGAACTCCGCGCGTCGGAGTCTGTCCAGGTTCGCGATCGGGACTCACGGAGGGTTTCACGCCTATCCATGGGCGACGCACCGATCCGTGTGTCAATAGATCGTCGGCGACACGCGCAGCACGGTTGATCGGAATTGCGAAGCCGAGGCCGATCGACCCGCCGCTTGGCGAGTAGATCGAGCTGTTGACACCAATAACCTCGCCTGCGGCGTCAACCAGCGGTCCACCGGAATTACCGGGATTGATTGCCGCATCGGTCTGGATCATGTCGACGTATGTCCCGTTACCGGCATCCGACGGCGGAGCAACCAGGTTGCGGCCTACGCCGCTCACGACACCAACTGTCACGCTCGGTTCTGTGTTCGCCAGCACAAACCCGTAGGGGTTTCCGATCGCTATCGACCACTCGCCCACTATTAGCGTCGAAGAGTTCCCAAGCAGCGCAACCGGCAGGTTAGTGGCCGCAACTTTCAGTACGGCAAGGTCATTTACGTCGTCCATGCCGACGAGCTTTGCCGGATAGGTGGTACCGTCGCGGAGCGCGACGGAGATTCGCGTGGCCCCCCTCACGACGTGCGCGTTGGTGAGTACCACGCCGTCCCGCCGTATTACGAAACCCGATCCAAGGCCGGCGACCGGCTGTTCGGCAGAACGTCCGCCAAAGAATTGTTCGATCATGTCTGCGGGGACGTGCTGCACAGCTTCGGTCTGCACCGTCACGACGCTCGGCGAAACGCGCGCGACGGCGGCTGTGATCGCCGTGCGGCGTGAAGCATCGATCTGGGCGTTGGCCGCAGGCTGCGCGATCGTCGTCTGCTGCGCGTGGGATGCATCACCCTTGCAGGCGACCATCGCCAGCGCCATGCCGATCGCGCCCATCCATTTCATCTGTCAGATGCCTCGCGGCTTGTGGCGCTTGCTCAGTTCGCTCAGATACCGGTCCACGCCGCGGTCCGTGAGAGAGTGCACCATGAGTGCCGCGAACAATTCAGGTGTGACGAACGCGGTATCGGCACCAGCGAGCAGATAGCTGGTGAAGCTCATGGAGTTCTGTGCCGGCGTCACGGCGACATCGCATTCCAGCCCGCTCCTGTCGATCACCGCCCGAACCTCTCCGACGACGTCCACGCTTGGCCGCCCCTGAGCGTCGATCTCGCGAACGTCGATGGCGACCATCGACGCCCCGAGCTTTGCAGCGATGAAAGCCTGAGCGCCAGAGTGCACATGTGTTGCGCAGATGCTGACGCCGTCGCCGACGAGCTTCCTTATGGGCGACACCGCGTCCTCGACGAATGGAACGAGGACTACCGCGTGTTCGGACGCGCGGGCGATGTCGCGGGCGTCGCGGTACATGTCCGGCCCGTTGATCGCACCAACCGGCACGCATATGGGGACGCCAAACGCGGCTGCGATCTCCGTCAATCGATCGAGCACCGTTGCGCTGGGATCGTCGGCGGCAAGGTCGACCGGCGAAAGCACAACGCCGTCGAGCAGATCTGCGTCAGCCCACTCCTTGACGTGAGCAACGACCGCGCTCTGGACAAAGATCTTCATACGCCCTCGGGATAGAAGTGCGACGGGTAGGCTACGTGCTCAAGGAAGAGTGCATGCGAGGGGGCTGGCGGCGAAACCGCGAGATTGTCCGCCGCGGACAGCAATTCCTTCATGGATTCCTCACTGCGGCGGCCTGCTCCGATATCAATCATCGTGCCCACCAAAAATCGAACCATGTGGTGCAGGAACCGGTTGGCCTCGATGGTAAAATCGAGGCGTCCCGGGCGGGCGGCCCAACTGGCGGTGGTGACGCTGCACCGATGCGAATCGCCCGCCGGCGCTGTGCCGCGAACGGCGAAGCCGAAGAACTGGTGGTCGCCCACGATCTCGCGCGCAGCGGAGCACAGTCGCGTCTGGTCGATCCCGATCCAAGGCGGTCGCCACTCGTACCGGCGCCGGAACGGCGAGGCGGACAACTCGTCCGTCCCCACCTGGTATGTGTAGCGGCGAGCGGTCGCGCTGTATCTGGCGTGAAATTGATCGGTGACGTTGTGCGCCTGCGAGATCCAGACATCCGGTGGAAGCAGCGAATTTAGCGCACGGCGAAGCCTGGCAGCGTCCCACGCCGCGGGCACTCGCACGTGCGCAGACTGCCCTCGCGCATGCACTCCAGCGTCAGTCCGTCCGGCCCCGATTAGTGACGCTGGTCGTTGGAACAACCGTTCGAGAACCGGCTCTACGACGCCCTGAACGGTGAGAGTCGCCGGTTGCCGCTGCCATCCCGAGAACCGCGACCCGTCGTACTGCAGCACGAGTTGCACGGTCCGCTCCGGCATTCCGCTGAAGTTACCGGCTGAGGTAATGATGTCAAGCAAACGAAACGCCGGAACTCACGGTCGAAACATTGCGGAAGCGCGGCGAACTCGACGCCGCGCGCGCGGGGCTGCGGAGTGCGGCCGGTCCGGGTCGCGGGCGAGGAGCCGGAGATGCTTCCGCGGTGGAATTCCCGCGCGCTACCGCGAAACAGCCCCACCGTGGACCGTGGCCGCGATAAAGCTCGCAATGTCCGACTTGAGCTGTCGCGCTGACGCCTGGTTCAGGTACGCCATGTGTCCGCTCTCGTAATACTTGAACTCCACGCGGTCGCTGTACGTCTTGTCGAACCCAAGGTGATTGAACGTGTACTCGGCATTTGCGAAAGGGGTCGCAGTGTCGTAGTAACCGGCGCCCACCATGACGTGGAGATACGGGTCCTTCGCCATCGCGGTGCGCAGAGCCTCGACCTCGCTTGGGTACTCGCTGCCGAGCGCGCTGTAATCCCAACGTCCGGTGTGCCCGCCCATGTAGTACTGCAAGTCGCTGGAATAGCCGAGGTCGTCGTGCAGGTACCGCATGAAGGCCGACATGAATGCACCGGTCGGTGCCACGTCGGACGGATCGTAATCCTGCCGCGTGCTCGAGGCGTTGCCGTTGATGCCGATCATCCGACTGTCGTACCTGCCCAGCATCTCGCGCTGGTCGCGCAGGAGCTCAGTGCGGAAAGTACCAGCGTCGATTCGCAAGTTCGTGTTCATGATGAACTGCTGCGACACGCCGGTAAGTTGCGCCAGCCTCTGCGCAACCGCCGCCCGCTGCGCCGCCGTCAGCGTATTGCCTTTCGCGAGCGCTCCCAGATAGTCGCCGAACGCATAATCTCGTGACTGTTGAACAACCTGCTCGAGGGTCTCGCCCTGTATCGACGCTGGTAGCTTCTTGTGGTACCATGCGGTCGCGGTGAATGTCGGAAGGAACGCCGCATACGCGATGTCGTTCGTGGGCGACGGTTGGATATACTGGAAGTCGAGCACGGTGCCAAGCAGCATAATTCCATTCAGTTCGATCCCTTCCGCGGACTGCAGCTCCGACGCCAGACCGGCTGACCTGAACGTTCCGTAGCTTTCTCCAAACAGGTACTTCGGAGACTTCCACCGATGATACTTGTCCAGATACTCGCGAATAAAGGTGCCGAACATCTTGATGTCATTCGGGGCCCCGGTAAACGCGGTTGCCTTGATTCCCTTGGCGGGGCGCGTATATCCCGTCATCATCGCGTCGATCTGCACCAGATCGGTGACGTCCAGTGGCGAGTTGGCGTTGTCCACGAGGTTGTACGGCGGTGCCGGCTGTGAGCCGTTGGGTCCCATCTCGGGGTGCATGGGACTCATGATGCCCATGTCGAGCCACAGCGACGCGGATCCGGGGCCCCCGTTAAAGAAGAATGTGAGCGGCCGCGAGGTCGCGTTCTCGCCGTCTCTGGTGTAGGCGATGAAGAAAACCGACGCGTCCGGTTTACCCTCATCATCGCGGAGCACCAGGGTGCCTGCGTGGGCGGTGTACGCGATCTGGTGACCGCCCACCATTGCCGTGTGATGGGTTACCGAGATCCTCTCCAGTGCGGGCACGCCGGCGGAATCCAGCGCCGCGCTATCGGGGCGTTCGGCACGCCCGCCGGGAACGGCCGGCGCTCCCGGTGCTGCCGGGGTCCCGGGACGCCCCGGTGTCGCCGGCCGCTGAGCGGCGGCGGCGTTGGGAAGGGAAGCGATGATGGATGCAATACCGACTATGAGCGCACGCAATTGCATGTGAGGAGACCTTGAAGTGGTTGCCCGGTCAGTCGAGCGAGTGGTGACTGGAAGACGGTCCGCGTGCCCGTCCGGCGTCGGGAACGGAGCGGCCGCGTCAGGCCACAGTTATTCGCATACATATCGCACAGCCGTTGCAAACTGTTGAACGCGCAAGCGGGGCAGGCGCGCAAACAATTGACAAACCACGATTTACAGCGCAAGCTAGCAACATCGGATGACCGTGAAATCTCTTCCCGCGCTCGCGGCTGAACTCGCTCTCGCGCCCGACGCCGGTGCGGCCCTCCGATCGGTTCACGAAGAGCTGTCCGCGGACGACCGTCGGACGGGGCTCGTGCTTCTCACAATTGACCCGCGTCGGAACGCGCTCATCAACCGCGACCTGGGAGGCGACGCGGGGGCCGTCGCCGAGTTGCCCGCGCACGCTCTCCTCGCGCTCGATCATCTGCCCCCGACCACACAGTACGCAGTGCTCGCGGGCCAGCGGTTCGCCGAGGTTGGGGATCAGAGCGCGCAGTATGCGCGGCTGATGGGGTTGGAGCCGGGCGTCGGCGACTTCCGCCTGCTTCTGAAGGGGATCGTCTTTGAGGGGGCACTGACGGCTGTACTTGCGCTGTACGATACCGGCCGTCGATCGGGAGCAAAGCTTGTCGAGCGCGCGGCGCCGCTCGCCACTCTGTTTGAGCTCGCATACGCCCGTTTCTACGAACGCGACGCCCGGTTCGAGGCGGTATCCGCACTGCACGAAGTTACGACGCGAATCCGGGCCGAACACGCCAGCGCCGTCGCGGGGTTGGAGCGTGAGGTCGAGCGGCTGCGCTCCGTCCAGCGCGCGGGGACGAGCGATGTGGTGCACAAGCTGCGGGATGCGGTGTCAGCCGCCGAACGCCGCGCAATTGCCGCCGAGCGGCGGCTGGTGGCCGTCGAAGGGCAAGTCGTGAGCGCGGTCGACCGACTCGAGCGGACGCACATTCAGCTGCATCAGCAGGACTCGGTGCTCCGCCAGCAGGCTGAACTCATCCGGCATCTCGAGGCTCGGGCAGCAACTGCCGACGCAATTGCGGAGACGGTTCGCAACTGAAGACGCGTTCGCCATGACCGACACCTCATCATCGACACCGCTGCACGACGTGATACTTGCGTTGGCGCACGAACGTGCCCTGACGCAAGACGCGGTCACGGCCGCGTTCGACGTCGTGATGCGCGGCGACGCCACGCCGGTGCAGATCTCCGCACTTCTGACCGGCCTTCGCGTACGCGGCGAGTCCGCGGAAGTTGTGGCTGGCGCCGCGAGCGCGCTGCGGCGCGCCATGGTTCGATTTGAAATACCAGAACACGACGACGTTGTGGACACGTGCGGTACCGGCGGCGGAGCCGTGGGGACGTTCAACATTTCTACTGCCGCAGCGCTCGTCGCCGCGGGCGCGGGCGTGCGAATCGCGAAGCACGGAAACCGATCGTTCACTTCGAAATGCGGCAGTGCTGATGTGCTGGAGGCTCTGGGTGTCGACATTGACGTTGACGGCGACGCGATGCATCGCGCATTCAACTCCGCCGGAATCGTCTTCATGTTCGCCCCGCGCATGCATCCGGCAATGCGTTACGTCGGACCGGTCCGGCGTGAGCTCGGGGTTCCAACGGTCATGAATATCATCGGACCGCTCGCAAACCCTGCTTCGGCCGGCCGCCAGGTGATTGGCGTTGCCGACGCTGGCCGTGCCGGAATTATTGCGCAGGCACTGGCCGCGCTTGGTACCGTGCATTCGCTCATCGTCCACGGCGAGCCGGGAATGGACGAAGTGTCTCCGTTCGGTCCGACGCGCATTCTCGAGATTCGTGGAGACAGGGTTACGGAGTGGAGCACGGACCCCGAATCGCTTGGCGCGGGTCCAGCGCGTGCTTCGGAGTTGATGGGGGGCACGCCGGACCAGAATGCTCAGCTCGTTCGAGCATGCCTGGACGGCACCGCACCGGCCGGCGCAATCGCGGCCGTAGTCGTGAACGCTGGCGCTGCTATCTATGTCGCCGGGCTCGCGGGCTCGGTGCCGGATGGCGTGGCGATGGCGAGATCCGCGATCGGTAGTGGCGCCGCAGTGACGGTTCTCGAACGACTGCGGGCCGCGTTGCCTCGGTCGTGAGTGACTGTTCGCCCGCTAACAGCGCCTCATCACGCCCACAACGATACCTTGGATCGCCACGTCGTTTTCGTGAACGTATATGGGGTCCATGAGGTCGTTACGCGGCTGCAGGCGGATCCGCCCGTCACGCTCGCGGTAAAAGCGCTTGACGGTGGCCGAAGTGCCATCTATGAGGGCGATCACAGTTTCACCGTTGTCGCAGGAGGCTCGCTCATTGACAACGACGAAATCACCGTCGCAGATGTGATCGTCGATCATCGAGTTACCGCGGACGCGCAGCACGTAGTGATTCCCGCCGCGGTGAACAAAGTCGTCCGGAACAGCGATCGTCTCGTGCTGCTGAATCGCCTCGATCGGCATTCCGGCAGCGACAGTGCCCACGAGCGGAATCTGTACGGCGCGAGGGTACTGCTCCGACGGGAGGATCTCGATACCGCGGCTCTCGTTATACCGGCGCCGAATGTATGACTTGCGCTCGAGGTTACTGAGGTGCTCATGGACCGTCGCGAGCGAGCTGTACTCGAAACGAGCCGCGATCTCCTCAAAACTGGGTGCATACCCGTTATCGTCGGTGTACTCAGCCAGATAGCTGAGAATTTCCCGTTGGCGCTTGGTTAGCGACATCGCCAGATTCCTAGAGGGTGGGTCTGCAGTGCGGCCGACCCCGAACAGCCGCCGAAAGAACTACGTTATCCGAAGAATGCCCGAAACGCAAGCTTTTTCCGTACACGCGCCGCAATGGAAGCCGCCATCCGGCGCCCTCGGCGGCCTGGTCACCAGGGCACGCGCTCGCGCCCACGCCGAACAGAAAGATGAGTCGGCCTGGCACGCCCGTGCGCTGTCAGCGCCTGCCGCGACGTCGTTGGCCGCGGCCCTACGCGGCGACACGGTGTCGGTGATCGCGGAGGTGAAGCGAAAATCCCCATCTCGTGGTTCCATCAAACTGGAGCTCGACGCAGGGGCCAGAGCTCTCGCATACGCCGAGGGCGGCGCCGCCGCGATATCGGTTCTTACCGAGCCGGAACACTTCGGCGGTGATATGGCGGACCTGACGGCGGTCGTAGCCGCCGTGGCTGTGCCGGTTATCCGCAAGGATTTCATCGTCGCACCCGTTCAGCTGTATCATGCGCGGGCTCTCGGCGCGTCCGCGTGCCTGCTCATTGCACGCGCTCTTCCACCGCGCGAGCTGGAGCAGCTATATGGTGTAGCGTGCGAGATTGGTCTGGAAGCTGTGGTCGAAGTGCGCGATGAAGAGGAGCTGAATCTCGCGCTGCAGATGGGCGCGCGGATAATAGGGGTGAACAATCGGAACCTCGAATCACTGGTGATCGAAAGCGGCACCGCGGAGCGACTGGTGCGCCTGGTCCCGCGGACCGTAGTGGCGGTCGCAGAGAGCGGCATGACGACGGCCGCTGACGTCGCCCGGGCAGCCCAAGCCGGCGCGGACGCAATTCTGATTGGGACGGCTCTTTCAAGCTCGGACGATGCGGCTGCCGCCGTGCGTTCGCTGATCAACATTGCCGTCGAGCGGGATGACCGTCCGGATTAAATTCTGCGGGCTGACCAGCACCGCCGACGTCGCTGCCGCAGAGGTACTCGACGCCGACTACGTCGGGGTCATCTTTGCCGGCGGTCCACGCAACCGAACGTTGTCGCAGGCGTCTGCAACGCTGCAGCCGGCCCTGCGCGCGCAGCATGTGGGGGTCTTCTCGTCTTCAGGCGCGGGCACGCTCCAGAGCTACGTTGATCGTGTGCCGCTCGCCGTCGTGCAGCTGCATGGAAAATGGACCCCCGACGAGGTATCGATGGCGCGCGAGAGCGGAGCGTCCGAGGTATGGGCGGTGGCTACGGTGGATGGCGGACACGTGACGGGCGACGCGAACGGACTGTTTCTGACGGCTGATGCAGTCGTCCTCGATACGCGCGTTGCAAGCGGTCTCGGGGGCAGCGGACGCTGTTTCGATTGGGCCGCCGCGGCGCGCGAACTGGTAGGTTTGAGAGGCGCGGCGAAACTCGTGATCGCGGGCGGCTTGAACGCGGAGAACGTGGCGGCCGCGATCCGAGCGCTCGAGCCGGATGTCGTGGACGTGTCATCCGGCGTGGAGTCGTCGCCGGGAGTGAAGGACCATATCCTGATGCGCCGCTTCGCTGAGGCGGCGCGGGGTGCCTGAAAGTTGACATCGACAATTGGCCAGGACACCGGAAGGTTCGGCGCGTTTGGTGGACGCTACGTTCCGGAGACTCTCATACCCGCGCTCGATGAGCTCGAGATTGCGTTCGACCAGGCGATGGGCGATCCGGCCTTTTGCAAGGCGTATTCCGACCTGTTGCGAGACTACGTGGGCCGGCCTTCGCCTCTGAGCGATGCTCCGCGGTTCAGTGAACGTGTGGGAGCCGAAATCTTTCTCAAGCGTGAGGATCTGAACCACACGGGCGCGCACAAGATCAACAACGCGATAGGTCAGGCGCTGCTCGCAATGCGCATGGGCAAGCGGCGGATCATTGCCGAGACCGGTGCTGGACAGCACGGGGTCGCGACGGCTACCGCGTGTGCCAGGTTCGGCCTGGACTGCACCGTGTACATGGGCGAGACGGACATGGAGCGCCAGGAGCTCAATGTCTTTCGGATGAACTTGATGGGCGCGACCGTTGTGCCCGTGCGCTCCGGCACCCGAACGTTGAAAGACGCCACCAGCGAGGCCATCCGGGACTGGGTCACGAATGTCGAGACCACGCATTACATCATCGGTTCGGTGGTGGGGCCAGCGCCGTATCCTCGCATGGTGCGCGACCTCCAGAGCGTCATTGGACGCGAGGCGCGCGAGCAGATGTTGGCGCAGGCCGGGCGACTCCCGTCCGCGGTAGTGGCGTGTGTCGGCGGCGGGTCGAACGCGATGGGGATCTTCCACGCGTTTGTGAATGACGAGTCGGTGCGCCTCGTCGGTGTCGAGGCAGCGGGCGAAGGCCTCGACACCGGCAGACACTCGGCGTCGCTCAGCATGGGGCGGCCCGGCGTGCTCCATGGCGCTCTCAGTTACCTGCTGCAGGATGCGCACGGCCAGGTGCACCCCGCGCATTCGATTTCCGCGGGCCTGGATTATCCCGGCGTCGGCCCGGAGCACTCGTACCTTCATGACACGCGGCGCGCCGAGTATGTCGGCGTGAGTGACGCCGACGCGCTCGATGCGTTTGGCGTGCTGAGCCGGCTGGAAGGGGTGATTCCAGCGCTCGAGACGGCGCACGCCGTGTCGTGGGTTCTGTCCACGGCTGGCCAGTGGGAGCCCGGCGCATCCGTGCTCCTCTGCGTAAGTGGCCGCGGCGACAAGGACGTCGCGCAGGTTCGTGCAATGCAGCAAGCGGACGCTTGATGGCCGCCAATCCAACCGTTACCCCGCCAGACGGCAGCACCCGCGCGGGACCGGATCCGCTCAACGCAACGATCTCCGAGGCGTTGAAGGCGCTCGCGCGCGCGGTCCGGTCGTTTCAGCTGTACCTCCCCAACAACCCGATGCACGCGCGCGCTATCGATTCGGCGCGAGCGGCATTCGAGCTATTGTGGCGCAGCACGGAGAATGTCGAGCTGACGGTAAGTGAGACGGACTTCCTGCGGGACGATGTAAGCCTTCTTTCCGAGACAGACCGGGGCGGCGAAAGTCTTCCGTGGCTTTTCTACAAGGACGGTATTCGTACGTTCGAGATCCGGCGCGGATTCGAAACGCGCGAATTGAGCAGATTCCTCGCTGCGCTTCAGGCAGTTCGCGCGCAGGCGGGTGGCGACGAAGATCTCGTGACACTTTTCTGGGAGTGCGACTTCGAGTGCTTCTCGTACCGGTACGAGGAAGCGGGCGGAGATGGTTATGACGCGCCAGGATCGGAGTTGCTTGCGGGCGGCGCACCACCGGGCGCCGTCGCCGCGCCGGCGGATAGTGAGGCGGAGGTCGGCACTTACGGCTCCAGTCCGTCCCAGTTTGCCCGCATCGGCGACTTCGATCCGACGTTGTATTTCCTTGAGGAGCGCGAGATCGCGTATCTGCAGCAGTCGGTCACGGACGACTATTCGGCCGACGTGCGTCTCTCGGTAGCAGCTGCCCTTCTCGATACGTTCGAGGGACAGAACGACCCCACAGTGCGGGAAGAGATCTGCGCCATCCTCGAACAATTTCTGCTGGTGCTGCTCTCTAGTCTCCAGTTCCGGTCGGCTGCATTCCTCATCCGGGAGTGCGCGCTTGCGGGATCGCGTGCCGACGCCCTGCTGTCGTCGCACCGTGACAGGCTGACGCAGTTGGCGAATCAGGTGAGCGATGCTTCGACCCTCAACCAGCTGCTCGACGTGCTCGAAGATTCCGAGCTCACGCCGCCGCAACAGGATCTCGTCTCGCTATTCACTCAGCTCAGCTCCGAGGCGCTCCGGCCGCTCGTCGCTCATCTCGTGCGTACTCGTAATTCCGGCCTTCGCGCGCTTGTCGAGTCCGCCGTAAACCGTCTCGCGGCGTCAAACACTGAAGCCCTCACCGCGCTCATCGGTGCGGACGACGAGTCGGTGTCGATCGAGGCGATTCGGCGGTGCGGGCACCTCAAGTCTCCTGCCGCCGTCGGGCACCTTGCCAGTGTCGTAGAAGCGGGAAGCGACAACACTCGCGCCGCGGCCGTCGAGGCGCTCAGCCGAATCGCCTCGCCCGGCGCGCTTCGAGCGCTGGAGGTCGCGATCGACGATACTGAGAGGGACATTCGCATCGCGGTTGTTCGAGCAAGTGCAGCAAACGTGTACAAGCCCATCGTGCCGCGAATCGAGCGAGCCATCCGCGACCGGCTCATCCGGGACGGTTCCTCAGCGGAAAAGACCGCGTTCTTCGAAGCTTACGTCACGCTGGCAGGTGACGCATCGATTCCGCTACTCGAGAGCATCCTTGTACCGCGCGGCCTGTTGTCGAAGAAGGAGGAACCAGCCACTCGCGCGACAGCGGCGGTGGCGCTCGGCAGGTTGGGGACCGAGCGTGCGCTCGACGTCGTGCGCAAGGTGTCGGGGGACAAGGAAGTAGTCGTGCGCAGCGCGGCGGCGCGCGCGCTGCGAGGAATCGCATGAGCGTCGTCGGGACAGACAACGGCGAGCGAGAGGAAACGGCTGCGACGCGTCGCGCCGGCAGGGCGTTGATAGTTGCAATTCACGCGACGACACGCGTGCTGAAGCTGTATCCTCCGGAGCACCAGTCGGTCCAGAAATCACTCGCGGAACTGGCAGCGGCTGCTCTCGACGCGCGGGCCGCGGACATGGAGCTCGAGTTGCGTGCGCACGGTGAATTCATTTTCATCAACAGGACGCGGCTCCGCCTCGACCTGAGCAACTACGCCAGCTTCGGTCGCGTGGTGGAGCTCCTGCGAGCCGCAGGGGTCGGAGCGGTGCGGGTAGTCCGCGAAGCCACGCCGCGCGAATGGTTCCTGCTCCTGACGATACTCGAGCGCGTTGGTGCGAAGCGCGACGGTCAGCCGGAGCAGGTCACCGCGGAGCTCGAGAGCGCTCGTGTGGACGCCTTCGAAATCGCTGGAGACGACAACGAGGCGGACACGAATGTTGAGCTGCGTGAAGCTGCACGCGCCAAGACGCGACGTACTTATGCGCAGTCGGTCGCTCTCACCAGGGATGTGATGGGTTCCGTGCGGATGGGGCGAGTACCGAGCGCGCGAAAGATAAAGCGCGCGGTACAGTCGATCATCGACGAGGTGCTCACGGAGGAAGCGTCGCTTATCGGCCTGACGACTCTACGTGAGTACGATGAGTACACGTACACCCACTCGGTAAATGTCTGCATTTTTGCCGTTGCCCTTGGCAGACGGATCGGCATGTCCAAGCTTCAGATGTACGAGCTCGGCGTGGGCGCGCTGATGCACGACATCGGCAAGTCGCGCGTGCCAACTGATATACTGCGGAAGTCGAGCGCGCTCGACGAGGACGACTGGCGGCGGATCATGGCGCATCCCTGGCTCGGAATGCTGACGCTGTTCCAGATGCGTGGTTTGCAGGAGCTACCGTACCGCGCAATGGTAGTGGCGTACGAGCACCACATGCGACGCGATTTCACCGGTTATCCCGCAGTCATGCGTCCACGCTCATTGTCGATGGGGAGCAAAATCGTTGCCGTGGCTGACGCGTACGATGCAGCAACGAGCCGACGCTCGTACCAGACAAAACCGTTCCCGCCGTCGGCAGTATTGCAAGAGATGCGCGACAACCCTCGCCGCGGACTCGACCCGGTCGTCGTGAAGGCTTTCATCACGCTACTAGGCATCTACCCCGCCGGAACGCTCGTCGTCCTGGATACGTTCGAGCTCGCGGTGGTCCTTGGCGCGAATCCGAATCCGGACATGTTGTCGCGACCGCGAGTCGTCATCGTGAGCGACGGCCGCGGCAACCTTCTTCAGCCACCGCTCGAGACGGACCTCGGTGATCTTACAGCCGAGGGTCAGTTTGCGCGTACCATCATTAAGACAGCGGATCCGGACAGGTATGGCATCAGGGTCAGTGACTACATCGTCTAACAGGATCGATCGACGCTTTGCGGAGCTGCGCGCGGCTGGCCGCAAGGCGCTCGTTTGCTATGTCACGGGCGGTCACCCCGATCGCGTCCGGTCGCTGGAGCTGCTGCTCGGGCTGCAGGACGCGGGGGCGGACGTCGTGGAAGTTGGCGTACCGTTCTCGGACCCGCTCGCTGACGGCCCGGTGATTCAGGCGAGCTCGCACGCAGCACTCGATGGTGGAATGACGTTCGCTGGTGTGCTCTCGCTCGTCGCAGAAGCGCGCCTGCAGATTCCCGTCGTGCTGTTCGGCTACCTGAACCCGTTTCTGGCCGCCGGTGAGAGTTGTTTGAAACAGATCGAAGCCGCAGGGTGCGACGGCGTCCTCATCACCGATCTTCCGGTCGACGCAGATCCCGATCTCGAGGCGAAATATGCTGCGAGCCCACTCGCGTTTGTCCGTCTTGTTGCGCCGACCACGCCGACCGGAAGGATGGCGCTCATCTCCCGGAACGGAAGTGGCTTTGTCTATCTTGTCAGCCGCCTCGGCGTGACGGGGATGCAGCAGGACGTAGCGCCGCAACTGGGGGCCACCGTCGATCGGCTCAGGTCCGTGACGTCACTTCCAATTTGTGTTGGGTTTGGTGTGACTGACGCGCGCCAGGCAGCGATCGTCGCTCGCCTTGCTGACGGCGTGGTCGTCGGAAGCGCCATCGTTCAGGCGGCCGACCGGAGCGTCGCGGCGGCCATCACGCTGGCGAGATCGTTACGCGCCGGCATCGACGAAGCCGCGTGAACGCGCCAGACGTGGTCACGCTGAAGGGAATGCGCTTTCATTCTCGCGTCGGTGTACTGCCGCATGAGACAGAACTGCCTCAGCCCGTGGAGGTTGATGTGTCGGTCGCGGTGGATGCAGCGTTGCGCGCGCCGGATGTAGTGGACTACGTCGCGCTGTATGCGGCAGTGGCGCAGGTGCTGAACACGCGGCACATATCGTATCTGGAGGACGCTGCCGAACGCGTGGCGACGGCAGCACTGCGGCTCAATGGCGTTGTGAGCGCAACAGTGTCGGTACGCAAGCCGCATGTCCCGCTTCCGGGCCCTGTGGAGTTCGCGGAGATAACGATCACGCGTCGGCGCGATGGATGACATTGCGTTCGTTGCGCTCGGCTCCAACGTGGGCGACCGGGACGCACATCTGGCACAGGCAATCGCGCGTATCTCGTGCATTCCGTCGACACATATAATCGCCACGACCATCGTCGAGCAGACAGCACCGCTTGGTCCCATTGCGCAGGACCACTATCTCAACCAGATGATCGCGCTTCGAACCACCCTCGCGCCTGAAGAGTTGTTGCGGTCCCTCCAGGCCATCGAGCTCGCAGGTGGGAGAACGCGCTCATCGCGGTGGGGCCCTCGGACTATAGATTTGGACATTGTGAAATACGCTGCAACGAGTTGTGATTCGCCGGAGCTGAAGGTACCCCACGCCGAGCTCGACAACCGGGACTTCTGGCAGCGTGAGCTGGCGGAACTTGAACAGGCAATTAATTGAGCAGCGCACCGAAAAGGCGGGCTGCCGGCGAGCACGCATCGATAGTCGACCTTCCGCCGTGGGCGCGTGTGAGTGACAAGCGCGCCGAACACATTCAACGCGTAAGCGCGCTCCTCAATGCGTGGGCCGCTGCGATGCGCCTGCCCGCGGCCGAGGCGCGTGCCTTCATAGATGCTGGCGTGCTGCACGACGCGCTGCGGGACGCAACAGAGCCCGAGCTGCGTGAAATCACCGGTGATCGCGCGAGTCCTTTGGGCCTGCTGCATGGCCCTGCGGCGGCCAACATGCTTGAAGAGCAAGGCGAGCGCCGATCCGAGGTTCTCGAAGCGGTTCGCTATCACACGGTCGGTAACGCGAGCTGGGGCATCGTCGGGCGCGCGCTTTTCATGGCTGACTTTCTGGAGCCCGGACGCAAGTTCATGAAGCAGGACAGGTATTTTCTGTCGCTGCAGGTGCCCACGTCATTTGATGCTGTGTTCCGACAGGTCGTGCGCATGCGTCTCGAATGGACCGTGCGTGAGGGCAATCAGATTTTCCCGGAGACGGTGGCGCTGTGGAATAGTCTCCAGTAATGCGGACGGACGTGTGCGGCTGACGCGTGTCCTCGTACTCTGCCTAGGCGCGCTCGCGCTCGACGCAGGATGCGGCAAGCGTGATTTGCGTCGAACGCCAACGCCGACGCCGGTTGCGACCGTCGATACGACGGTAGGTCATGCGCCCGCAGGGGTTCGCATCAAGGTCGAAGTGCTGAACGCAAGCAAGAACCGCGGAGCTGCGAGGCGGGCGACGCTACTGCTGCGAGAGCGAGGCTACGATGTTGTCGCGATGGGAACGACGCGGCAGCAGCAGGTGGCCACTCTCATCCTCGACCGCTCCAACCATCCCGAGTGGGCACTTCTCATCAGCAAGGCAATTGGTGGCAAGCCGGTGGAGCGCCCGGACACATCACGCTATCTGGACGCCACCGTCGTGCTCGGCAGCGGCTGGACGGCGCCGCCGATGCCGTTCTACCCGTAACTGGCCGCACGCCGCTGCGATGTCCTTGCCGCGGCTCTTGCGGATCGCGACGCTCACGCCGGACCTTCGCAGTGACGCTGCGAAGCGTCGGATGGAATCCGCCGTCGTCGGGGTGAAATCACCGGCACCTCCCGGATGCAGGGGGATGAGGTTGACGAAAGCCTGGCACTCCTGGGCGAGCCGTGCAAGCTCGCTCGCGTCTTCCGGGCGATCATTCACCCCGCCGAGCATCACATACTCGAACGTCACTCTACGGTCGAAGCTGCGCGCGGCCGCGATCACGTCGGCCAGTGGATACCTGGTGTTGATCGGCATCAGGCTCCGGCGAAGCTCATCGGTTGGCGCGTGCACCGAAATCGCCAGCCGAAACTGCTCAGGACGCTCCGAAAGCGCCACTATGCCCGGAAGAATCCCCACCGTCGATACCGTGATGTGGCGGGCGCCTATCCCGATCCCCATCGGGTCGTTGAGTATCGTCAGCGCGGCTGAGACGGCGCGCCAGTTCATCAGTGGCTCGCCCATCCCCATGAACACAATATTTGTCGCCAGTAGCGGCGGATCCAGCAGCGCAAGCTCACGGACCTGGCCCGCTATTTCGAACGGCTCCAGGTTACGGGTGAAGCCCATCTTGCCGGTCGCGCAGAACGCGCACTGAAGCGCACACCCGGCTTGAGACGATATGCAAAGCGTGAGGCGGTCGCCGTCAGGAATTGACACCGTCTCGATCGCCTCGCCGTCGTGCAGTCGGAAAAGAAACTTTCGCGTACCATCCGCGGATAGTTGCTGAGTCGCGACTTCGAGACCGGGCAGCTCGAATGACTGTTCCAACGCGGTTCTTACCGACGTCGGCAAGTCCGTGATTTCCGCGAACGAGCGCACGGGCATCTGCCAGAGACGCCGGATGACCTGGCGGGCCCGGTACGCCGGTTCGCCGCGTTGTTGAAAGAAGCCCTCGACGGCTTCCGCCGCGCCGGCAGGGGTGAGATTAAGGAGGTTGATTTTGGGCATTGTTGCGCCGGCCGGGGCGAACCCGAAAGGGCTACCATAAAGCGTTGGCAGACATAAATTTAACCCATCCAGATGCAACCAACTTCTACAGAACGCCGAGTGCGCCGGCACTGCCGCTGCGGCAACCACTGCGCCAGCCTGAAGCGCGAGCGCCAGATCGGAACGCGATTGGCCGGCGGCCGTTGAGCGCACCTGAGTATCCCGCAACGACCCTGCGAACCGCGTTGTGCGGCGCTATCCGCGCTAAGGACGCGGGATTGTCGGTCACTCTCGGCGGCTGGGTCGAGAGCTCGAGGGACCTTGGCGGAATAGCGTTCCTCAATCTTCGTGACCGCGCTGGCGTCGTGCAGGTGTCCTTCAATCCTGAATACGCGCCAGCAGACGTAATCCAGCAAGCCTCTGGCGTTCAGCTCGAGAGCGTGGTGATCGTCGAGGGCGACATCGCCTTGCGTCCGGCCAACATGGCGAACCATGACATGGCCACCGGGGACGTCGAGATACGTGCGCGCAGCATCCGCACGGTGGGACCCGCCGAGTCGGTGGGTATGCCGGTGTCGGCTAAGGGGGCCAACCTTCCGGCCGAGGACGTGAGGTTGAGGTACCGTTACCTCGACCTCCGGCGCCCTCCTCTTCAGGCGAACCTGGTGCTCCGACACCGGTTGATGCAGGCGACGCGCAGCTTCCTCGACGCGCGCGGCTTTCTCGAGATCGAGACGCCGGTCCTCACGAAACCGACGCCCGAAGGCGCGCGCGACTACCTGGTGCCGAGCAGGGTACACGCGGGCGAGTTTTACGCGCTGCCGCAGTCACCGCAGCTGTACAAGCAGCTGCTCATGATCGCCGGCATGGACCGGTACTTTCAGATTGCGCGCTGTTTTCGCGACGAGGATCTCCGGGCTGACAGACAACCCGAGTTCACGCAGATAGACATCGAGGCGTCGTTCGTCGAAGCCGAGGATATCTACGGACTGACCGAGGGAATGCTCCAGGCACTGTTCGCGGTTGCCGGCATCGACATCGCGATTCCGTTTCCGCGAATGAGTTACAGCGAAGCCATGGAGAAGTACGGCTGCGACCGTCCGGACATGCGCTACGAACTGGCGATTCGCGACGTGACTGATGCGTTTTCCGACTCCGACTTCGGCATCGCGCGTTCGGCAATCGCAGCTGGCGGCCGCGTACGCGGTCTGGTCGTGCACAACGGCGCGGCGCTATCGCGCAAGCAGATCGACGAGATAGAGGCGGTTGCAAGAAACGCAGGAGCCGCCGGTCTTATTCGAGTCAAGTGCGTGGGAGGCGCGCTGGAAGGCACGGCTGCAAGATCGTTGAGCGCGGCGGCTATTGAGTCGCTTGCCCTTGCTGACGGCGATCTGATGCTGCTCGTCGCGGGCCCTGACCACGTGTCGAATCCGGCTCTCGACCGGACGCGTCAGGAGATCGCCAGGCGCATGTCACTCGTTCCCGAAGGTGCGACGAGGCCTGTCTGGGTAACCGATTTCCCGATGTTCGCGGTCGATCCGGCTACTGGCCGGCTGGACGCGATGCACCACCCATTTACGGCTCCCAATCCGCACGACCTCGGCCTGCTGGAGACCGATCCCGCAAGCGTTCGGGCTCTCGCATACGATGTGGTGCTCAACGGCACCGAGCTCGGCGGTGGGAGTATACGCATAGGCGATCCCGCGCTTCAGCGGCGGGTGCTCGCGCTTCTTGGTGTGGACGCAGAGACTGCGGACGCACGGTTCGGATTCCTTTTGGAAGCGCTTTCCGCGGGCGCCCCGCCGCACGGAGGCATCGCGCTTGGTTTCGACCGGATAGCGATGCTTCTCGCAGGGGCCTCCAGTTTGCGTGATGTCATTGCGTTCCCGAAGACGACCGCGGCGCGCGCACTTTTTGAAGGTGCGCCCACGGTGGTCTCTCTGGACGAGCTGGCCATTCTACATCTCCAACCCGCATCCGATTGACCGTCTCCGAAGACAATACAGTCCAGCGCATCTCGACCGAAGGGGCGGACATGCTCACCCTCGCCGGCGTGAACGACGAAAATATCTCCGAGCTGATGCGCCAGACCGGCGCGCGCGTAGCACTACGCGGCGATACGATGACGCTATCGGGGTCGCGTGACGAAGTGGAGCGAGCGCAGCCGGTCGCACAGCGAATGATCGACACGGCGAAGCGGCAGATGCCGCTCACCGCGGATGACGTGCTGCGCATGAGCCTCGACGGCGTGCGACCCGACGGCACGCCGTCTGATGGCCGTATCGTTCTGCCCGGAATCCGGAAGGTCATTCAGCCGAAGACAAGTGGGCAGGCCGAGTATCTCAAGCAGATTGCCGAGAACGACATCGTAATCGGTATCGGACCGGCCGGAACGGGGAAGACGTATCTGGCGGTTGCGGCGGCTGTCGACGCGCTTTCGCGCAAACGCGTTCGGCGTATCGTGCTTGCGCGACCCGCTGTCGAAGCCGGGGAGAGCCTTGGTTTTCTTCCCGGCGACATGCAGGCGAAAGTGGATCCGTACCTGCGCCCGCTCTACGACGCTCTGGAGGACATGATGCCGCCGGAGCGCGTGCAGAAGGCGCTCGAGACACGGACGATAGAGATCGCGCCGCTTGCCTACATGCGCGGACGCACGCTGGCGGATGCATTCGTCATTCTTGACGAGGCGCAGAACGCAACAAGTGCACAGATGAAGATGTTCCTGACGCGCCTGGGGGTGAACTCGAAGGTTGTCATTACCGGCGACAAGACACAGATCGATCTTCCGCGCCGCGAGGATTCGGGGCTGGTACAGGTGGAGCGCGTGCTGGCCGCGATAGACGGGATCTCGTTTTTCTATTTTACCGACGCGGATGTCGTGCGTCACCGGCTCGTTCGCGACATCATCAAGGCGTACGCCGAAGACACAACAGGTTGACGTAGATGAACCTGTGGCGGAGGCTGTCGGAGCGGGATGCCGCCGAGGAGGCTGAGCCTCCGGATCGTGCTAAACGTGAAAGCGAAGCTGCGGCGAAGAGTGCGTTCGTTCCGCGGCTCGACGTTGCGCTCGAAACGGCCGCGGTGATCGCGCGCGTCGTGCTTGATCCGCGAGTGCCGTTTGCAGTTGCGGTCGTCGTTGCAATCTTCGCCACGGGCCGAACGGGCGAGCTTGTCACGGCGCTATTCGTGGCGCTCGGATCATTGCTCGTGTACCGCGCGCAGCGCTGGCAGCGTATTCCGGACCATCTCCGGTGGCTGGCGTGGGCGGATTTGAACAAGCCGTTGCTGCGGCGGCTCAGCCTCGAAGCGCCCGGTACATACGCGCACACGATTGCGATGGCGAATCTCACAGAGGCCGCATGCAACGCGATCGGCGCGGACGGACTCCTGGGTCGGGTGGGCGCGTACTATCACGATGTCGGCAAGCTCAGAAAGCCGCAGCACTTCGTGGAGAACCAGCCTCGCGGGCGCAATCCGCACGACAAACTCAAGCCCGCGACGAGCGCCGCGATTATCCGGTCGCACGTGCGGGAGGGGGTAGAACTCGCGCGGGAGAACGGCGTCCCGCGGCCCATTGCGGCTTTTATTGCGGAGCACCATGGAACCCTTCCCATCGCTTACTTCCTCGCCAAGGCGCGGGAGCGGGACGAGTCCGTGAACGCCTCGGAGTATGCGTATCCCGGCCCGATCCCGCAAAGCGCGGAGACGGCGGTCTGCATGCTTGCGGACGCCGCCGAGGCGACGGTACGCTCGCTCCCGGATCCAACGCCGGCTGCGATCCGCGCGACTGTCGAGGCGACGATCGCGCAACGGATTCAAGATAGGCAGCTTGCTGATGCGCCGATAACGCTGCGGCAACTGGGACAGGTACGGGATCAATTCGTGCGCATCCTCACCGGCATGTACCATGGACGGATCGAATATCCGTCGCCGCATGCGCCGCTCACGGTAGCGCCCAAGCCGGACTCACGCGCCAGCGCTTGAGCATTCCAACCGCCGTCGCTGTGGACGTATCGCGGGGAGGGATTCGCATCGCGATCTCGGAAGCCCGCGTGCGTGCTGTCGTGCGCGCCGTTTGCCGGCGTGAGCAGGTTCGCGACGCGCTCATCTCGGTGGCTTTTATCGGAAAGGCGCGCATGGCGCGCATGAACCGGGACTTCCTCTGCCACACCGGCGCGACGGACGTCATCACGTTCGCGCTTGATCGCGGAGCGTCGGGCCCGAGCGCCGGGACCATACTTGGCGACATCTATATCGCTCCCGAAGTCGCGCGAGACAATGCGAAGGCGCACGGCGTCGGAGTAAGGCTTGAGATCACTCGCCTCATTGTCCACGGCACGCTGCACGTGCTCGGCTACACGCACGAAGAAGACGAACGACGAACGCTCGGCGAGATGTGGCGCCGGCAGGAGCGGATACTTGCCGCAATCGCTTGATGCGCTGCTGCGCGATTTCGAAGCGGGAAGATCCGCGGCGCTCGCGCGAGCGGTGAGCCTGGTGGAGAACCACCGCGCTGGTTACGACGAGCTCATGACCAGACTGCATCCACGGATTGGGCGCGCGCGACGACTCGGAATTACGGGGCCGCCGGGCGCGGGAAAGAGCACCGTGACCAATCTTCTCGTGCAGCAGTTGCGTGCGTCAGGTATGCGTGTCGGGGTCATCGCTGTGGACCCAACGTCACCTTTCACCGGTGGCGCGCTTCTCGGCGACCGCGTGCGCATGGAGTCCGTAGCGCTTGACCCTGGGGTGTACATCCGCTCGATGGCCACCCGCGGCTCGCTCGGCGGTCTTTCAGCGCGCACGGCGGAAGTGGCCGATGTGCTGGACGCATTTGGCTTTGGCTGGGTTATCATCGAGACCGTTGGAGTGGGTCAGACCGAGCTCGACATCGCCCGAACAGCAGACACGACAGTTGTCGTGCTGGTTCCGGAGTCGGGTGACTCCATCCAGACACTCAAGGCTGGCGTCATGGAGATCGCTGACATATTCGTCGTGAACAAGGGTGACCGGCCGGGCGCAGACCGGCTTCGCAACGACATCGAGCTGATGCTGGGGCTTCGGCGAGGCGCGACATCTGCCAACGTTCCGGCGCACCACGGTACGTCTCTCAAGCCGTTTAATCCAGGACGGCTTGCGCGAGAGGCGGCGCGCAGCGACGATGCAACGCGCTGGACGCCGCCCGTGCTCGGAACCATCGCGTCGAAAGGCGAGGGGATCGACACGCTTCTCGCGGCCGTGGAGCGTCACTTTCGTTATCTTGAAGCGTCGGGTGGTCTGCATGGGCGCCGCAGGAAACGCCTGCGCACTCAGGTGACCGAAATAGTCGCCGAACGGGTGCAGTCCCGCCTCTGGGATGACCCGGCAACCGTCGCGTGGCTCGACGCGCAGCTCGACAGTCTGGAGTCGGGCCAGGCGACGCCGTTCAGCGTCGCGGACGCGCTGCTGAGCCAAAGTGGTCCCTTGCTGAGTGGAGTCGGAGCATGACGACGGCGGAGATGTTGGAGCTCGACAGATTGCGTGATGAGGTGAGCCACTGGCGTTCGAAGTTCGAGGCCGCTCGGAAGCGCGACACACTGTTCTCGAATTCGGGAGACGTTGTCGAGCCTCTGTATACCGCGCTCGACGTCGCGGGCGACGGTTCTTCCACTGAAGTTCCTGGCGAGTACCCGTTTACGCGGGGAATTCACGCAACCGGCTACCGTGGCAAACTGTGGACCATGCGCCAGTTCGCTGGTTTTGGCACCGCGCCCGAGACGAACGCGCGCTACAAGTATCTGTTGTCGCATGGTCAGACCGGGCTGTCGGTTGCTTTCGATTTCCCTACGCTGATGGGATACGATTCCGACCATCCGCGCTCCGAGGGCGAGGTTGGAAAGTGTGGCGTGGCGATTTCGAGTCTTGCTGACATGGAGACGCTTTTCGAGGGCATTCCGCTCGATAAGGTGTCAACGTCGATGACGATAAACGGGCCGGCGGTCATCCTCTTCGCGTTTTATGTGGCTGCAGCGGAGAAGCAGGGCGTCGACGCGACGCAGCTTCGCGGGACGATACAGAACGACATCCTCAAGGAGTACATGGCGCAGCACGCATGGGTCTATCCCATCGAGCCTGCGCTTCGACTCATCATTGACAACTTTGCGTGGTCGGCCGAGCACGTTCCGCTCTGGAACACGATTTCAATCTCCGGCTATCACATCCGTGAAGCTGGCGCGACAGCGGCGCAGGAGCTCGCGTTCACCCTCGCAGACGGCTTCACGTACGTCGAGCGGGGCGTCGCGCGGGGCCTCGACGTGGACGAGTTCGCGCCGCGCCTGTCGTTTTTCTGGGACATCCACAACGACTTCTTCGAAGAGATTGCGAAGCTTCGCGCGGCGCGGCGGATCTGGGCGCGACACATGCGTGATCGTTTCGGCGCGCGGGACGCGCGGTCGCTCGTCATGCGCTTTCACTCGCAGACGGCCGGCGTGACCTTGACCGCGCAGCAGCCCATGAACAACGTCGTCCGTGTTGCGTACCAGGCGATGGCCGCGGTGCTGGGCGGGACGCAGTCGCTGCACACCAACTCGATGGATGAGACGCTCGCCTTGCCGACGGAGCAGGCTGTGCAGGTAGCGCTGCGTACGCAGCAGGTCCTTGCTTTCGAGACAGGGGTGCCAAACGTCGCAGATCCGCTCGGCGGGTCTTATTACGTGGAGTCGCTCACCGACAAGCTCGAGGCGGAGGCAGAGGCGCTGTTCGCGAAAATCGCCGATGTCGGTGGCGTTGTCCGCGGGTTGGAAACAGGGTGGTTGCAGCGCCAGATCTCGGAATCCGCGTCGAGGCAGCAGTGGGAGATTGAGCAGCACGGCCGAACAATCGTGGGCGTGAACGAGTTTGTGACAGAGGAGGGCGAACTCACTATTCCGCTCCTCAAGGTCAGCGAAGCGGCAGAACGTGATCAGCGCGCGCGGATGGCGGAGATGCGCGCGCGCCGCGACAACGCGCTCGTCGAATCGCGTCTTGTCGCGCTCCGCGCGGCTGCGGCGACGGACGCGAACCTCATGCCGTTCATTCTCGATTGCGCGCGCGCGTACTGCACACTTTATGAGATCCGGGCTGCGATGGAAGCGGTGTTCGGGGCGTATCGTGAGCCTGTGTTCTTCTAACCTGAGCGAGAAACAGTAATGCGGCCTATCCGAGTGCTAGTCGCGAAACCAGGACTTGACGGTCATGACCGCGGCGCGAAGGTGGTTGCGGCGGCACTTCGCGACGCGGGGATGGAAGTCATCTACACCGGACTGCATCAGACGCCGGAGATGATTGCTACTGCTGCGGTGCAGGAGGACGTGGACGTCGTGGGTC
The DNA here is from genome assembly GCA_030854055.1 of Gemmatimonadota bacterium. GTDB lineage: Bacteria > Gemmatimonadota > Gemmatimonadetes > Gemmatimonadales > Gemmatimonadaceae > Fen-1247. The sequence continues at coordinate 38,705 of JALYTX010000012.1, forward strand.
TGTCTATCCTCAGCGGCGCGCACATGACGCTCATCCCGCGGGTGCTGGACCTGCTGAGGGACGAAGGGCGTGACGACATTCTCGTCACGGGCGGTGGAATAATTCCGCGTGAGGATATGGACGCACTGGAAGTACGTGGCACAGGGCGGCTGTTCGGCCCCGGTACGCCCACGAGCGAGCTCGTGGATTACATCCGGCGCTGGTTTGAAGCGCGCGAAGCGCAGACGGCGTGACATCTCGCCTGGGAACGCTGGACGCGGAGCTCCGCGAGCTCGAGAGCAGGATTGAGCAGGGCGGCGGCGCTGCAAAGACCAAGAAGCTCCACGCACAGGGCAAGCTGTCGGCGCGCGAACGAGTGGCGCTTTTGTGCGATCCGGGTACACGAATTCTCGAGATCGGGCTGCTCGTTGCGTACGACGAGTACGACGGCCAGGCGCCGGCGGCCGGTGTCGTAACAGGAATTGTAGTGGTCGACGGACGCGAGGTTGTCGTCGTTGCGAACGATCCCACCGTGAAGGCGGGCTCGTGGTGGCCTGAAACCATAAAGAAGATTCTTCGGGCGCAGGAAATCGCCATGCGCTGCGCGATCCCCATCGTGTACCTGGTCGACTCGGCCGGTGTCAATCTTCCCTACCAGGGCGGGGTCTTCCCGGGGCAGTTCGGTGCAAGCCGAATTTTTTACTACAACTCGGTCATGCGCCGGTATCTCCGGATACCACAGATCGCGGCCGTGATGGGGCAGTGCATCGCTGGCGGTGCCTATCTGCCCGCGCTATCCGACGTCATCCTGATGGTGAAAGGAACGTCGTTCATGGGCCTCGGGGGTCCAAACCTCGTCAAGGGTGCAACCGGCCAGGTGATTGACGGCCAGACGCTCGGCGGAGCAGAGACGCACACGCGTATCAGCGGTGTCGCGCACTATGCAGTGGACGACGATCCGTCCTGCATAGCGAAGATTCGCGATCTCATCGCGCGACTCCCGAAACCACGCGTCGCTGCGCCCGCCAGGCTGCCGACAACTTCTGAAGCCCTCGTAGCGGCGCTTCCAGCAGATCATCGCATGTCGTACGACATGCACGCGTTGTTGAAGCTGATCGTCGACGACGGCGCGCTGGACGAGTTCCAGGGCGAACTTGCAGCCGAGATCATTTGCGGTGACGCCGCGATCGGGGGAATACCGGTGGCGGTGGTCGCAAATCAGCGCGGCCTCATCAGAGGGCGCACAGGCGAGAAGCCGCGCTTCGGCGGAATTATTTACGCGGAGTCGGCCGAAAAGATGGCCTATTTCATTGATAGGTGCGATCGTCAGGGAATTCCGATTCTCTTCGTGCAGGACGTCTCGGGCTTCATGGTCGGGCCCGAGGCAGAACACGAGGGAATCATTCGAGCGGGTGCGCGGCTCGTTGAAGCGATGGCGACAACACGTGTGCCGAAGATCGTTCTCACGCTCAATCACGCATCCGGCGCCGGGTACTACGCTATGGCTGCTCAGGGTTTCGATCCCGACTTCGTATTCACGTGGCCGACGGGTCGGATGGGCGTGATGGAAGGCGAGGCCGCGATCCAGGCTGTGCACGGGCCAGCGATTGACGCCGCGAGAAAGTCCGGCTCCCCGGTATCGCCGGAAGTGGACGCCGCTATTAATGAGATGCGCGCCGATTACGAGAGCCAGCTGGACGCGCGCTTTGCGGCGGCGCGCGGTTTTGTCGACGCAATCGTGCATCCTGAAGAGACGCGCGCCGTACTGACAACCGCGCTCGCCGCATCACTCAACAATCCAGGTCCGCATCTCGGGCCGTTCGTGGTTCCTCCGTTAACATCGTGACCATCAATGACTGACCGCGTCGTACGCGTCGCAGGTGGACAGGGCTTCTGGGGCGACTCGCTCGAGGCTCCTCGCCAGCAGGTGGAGAACGGGCCCGTCGATTACCTCATGCTTGATTACCTCGCAGAGGTCACGATGTCCATTCTGCAGAAGCAGAAGGAACGCGACCCGGCGATGGGATACGCTCGCGATTTTCTTGGCGCCATGGACTCGGTGCTCGACGCGGTTACGGAGCGCGGGGTGCGAGTCATAGCCAACGCGGGTGGGGTCAACCCGCCCGCGTGCGCCGCCGCCGTGCACGGTGTCGCAGCCAGACGCGGAAAATCGATCCGCATCGGTGTCGTGACGGGCGACGACCTGTTGCCGCGCTTGACAGAGCTCGTGGAGGCGGGGCACTCGCTCTCGCACATGGAGACCGGCGAGCCGCTTGAAAGTGTTCGTGCGAGCGTGCTTTCGGCGAATGCGTACATCGGTTCAAAGCCGATCGTCGAGGCGCTCGTACGCGGCGCGCAGGTGGTCATCACGGGACGCTCGACAGATACCGCTCTGACGATGGCGCCGATTCGGTTCGAGTATGGCTGGGCAGACACGGACTATGACAAACTCGCTGCTGGCATTGTCGCCGGCCACATTTTGGAGTGCGGGGCACAGTGCTCAGGCGGGAACTGTCTTTATGACTGGCGCAATATCCCCGACCTGGCGAACGTGGGCTATCCCATAGCCGATGCGTACGCAGACGGAAGTTTCGTGATCACCAAGCATCCCGGGACCGGCGGCCGCGTCTCCGTGCACACGGTGTCCGAGCAGCTCGTGTACGAGATGGGTGATCCGCATGCGTACATCACGCCCGACGTCATCGCCGATTTCACCTCTATCCGAATCGAGGACGTGGGGCCGGATCGGGTTCGCGTTCACGGGATCAAGGGAGCGCCACCCACGGACAAGCTCAAGGTCTCGATCGCATATCGCGCCGGCTACAAGGCCGTCGGCACGCTCGTGTACTCGTGGCCGGACGCTCTTGAAAAAGCGCAGCTGGCGGACCGAGTGCTGCGCGAGCGCCTCGATCGGCTCGGGCTTCACTTCGACGAACTGCTCACTGAATTCGTCGGCGCGTCCGCGACGCATGGCTCACTGGCTGGAACTGCTGGGTCCGAAGCGCCCGAAATCCAGCTTCGCGTAGGCGTTCGCTCGGACGATCGTGCAGCGGTCGAGCGTTTCACGCGAGAGATCGCACCGCTCGTGCTGAACGGTCCGCCGAGTGTTACCGGGTTTGCGGGTGGTCGCCCGAAAGTCGAAGAGATAGTGGCTTACTGGCCAGCACTAATCGACAAGTCAGTCGTGCAGACCCACGTGGAGATCGTTTGATGAAAGTCAGGCTGCTTGACATTGCGCACGCACGATCCGGAGACAAGGGCGACACGGCGAACGTCGGCGTCATAGCGAATCGCCCGGAATGGTTTCCGTTCATCAGCCGTGAGTTGACGCAGGACCGCGTCGCGAGGCACTTCACGGGTATGATCAGCGGCGCCGTCGATCGGTTTGAGCTGCCGAATCTGAACGCGCTCAACTTCCTTCTGCATGGTGCGCTTGGCGGTGGCGGAACGCTCTCGCTCAAGACGGACGCGCAAGGCAAGGTTTACTCAACCGCACTGCTGCGCATGGTGCTTGACGTACCGGACGAAGAGGCGCGCGCGTTGGGGCTTCCCCCGGCATGAATCGCATCCGCGTCGAGTCAGACGGTGCAATCGCCCGGATCACACTCGCGCGACCGGAAAAGCGAAACGCTCTCGATCACGAGACAGCGCATGAGTTGCTGCAGGCCTTTACCTCGTGCGCTCAACATACGGGAACGCGCGTCGTCGTCCTCGACGCAGACGGCGCTGACTTCTGCGCCGGCGCCGATCTAACGGCTCTCGCCGAAATGCTCGATGCGCGCCCGGAAGAACATTACGCTGATGCGGAGTCCCTCGGTCGCGTATTTATCGCCATGCGCGAGATGCCCAAGCCGGTCGTAGCCGTCGTCCGGGGACGCGCGCTTGCCGGAGGCGCGGGGCTGGCGACGGCCGCGGACATCGTTCTCGCACACGAAGGCGCGCAGTTCGGCTACCCTGAGGTGCTGGTTGGGTTCGTGCCCGCCATGGTGATGACGATGCTTCGCAGAGCAGTGGGCGAGAAGCGGGCATACGAGCTCGTCGCGACCGGACGTCGCATCGGTGCGAGCGAGGCGCTGCAGCTGGGCCTCGTAAGCCGAGTGCTCGACGCGGAGGGTTTTGAAGCCCGTGTGAACGACCTTGTCGGCGAGATCGCCCAGTCATCAGCGAGTGCGCAGGCGCTTACGAAAACTCTCTTCTACCAGCTGGACGGCTTGGACTTCCGCGACGGAGTTCTGGCTGGCGCGAGAGCCAACGTAGCCGCCCGCTCCACGGCGGACTTCCGCACTGGTGTTCTCCGCTTTGCTAAACGCAGATGAGACGGATTGATGCGTTCAAGGTCGGGCTCGCGCTTTGCGCAGTGGCCCTTTTCGCTCTCTCGATGCGCGGCGATGTTCCGTACTATCGGTGGGCGGCGCTCGCGTGCCTGCTCGCTGCGTTCGCGCTCCGTTTCGTCCGCCCCAGACCGTAATTAGATTGCGGGTGTGAGCGCCGCCCGAAAAATTCCCGAACTTTTGTCGCCGGCCGGCTCTCTGGACGCTGTCCGGGCGGCGGTCGCGAACGGGGCGGACGCTGTGTACCTCGGCGCCGAGAAGTTCAATGCGCGAGATGAAGGCGCGCAGCTCTCGCTCAAAGAGCTGGAAAACGCCTGCCTGTTGGCCCACTCGCGCGGAGTGCGGATTTACCTCACGCTCAATACGCTCGTAAAACCTGGTGAGTTGCAGGAGGCGCTCGAGTTTCTGGGCGCCGCCATCGACTGCGGGATCGACGCCGCGATCGTTCAGGATGTGGGCCTCATTGTGCTGATCCAACGCGCATACCCCGGCTTCGAGATACACGGGTCCACACAGATGACAGTCCACGACGAGTCGGGCGCACTCATGGTGCGAGAGCTCGGCGTGGATCGTGTAGTACTGGCTCGCGAAAACACGATCGAAGACATCCGCGCCATTCACCGCGCAGTCCCGGATCTTGGCCTGGAGACGTTCATACACGGAGCGTTGTGCATCTCGTACAGCGGTCAATGTTACATGTCGGGGATGATCTCCGAGCGAAGCGCAAATCGCGGTTCCTGCGCACAGTCCTGCCGAAAGGATTACGTCCTCTCCGACGCCGACACAGGGGCAACGCTCGATTCAGGGTTTCTTATCTCCGCAAGAGACCTTGCCGCCAACGACTCACTTGCAGCGATTGCCGACGCTGGAGTCGGGTGTCTCAAGATTGAAGGAAGAAAGAAGCGTCCTGAATACGTGGCGACCGTAACGCGCAGCTATCGCGAATTTCTGACGCGAATCGCCGACGGCGACGAGACGCCTGCGGCGGTTGCGGAAGTTCAGGATCTCGTTCAGATCTTCAGCCGCGGATTCACCGCAGGGATGTACGTGGGGAGGGCGGGCCGCGAGTACGTCACGCGCGACCGACCGGACAATCGTGGACGCGAGCTCGGCGTTGTGTCGAGTACGAGTGCAAGCGAGGTCGTCGTCGAAGTGTCGTCTCCGATCGAAGTTGGAGACGGCCTGGCATTCGAGGTGGCGCAGCCCGGAGCGACTATCGGCGCAACTGTCACCGCCGTACGCACCCTCCGCCGATCGGCACAGTCGCTGAGCCAGGCGGTCACGCTTCGGGCACGGCCGACCGTGGGCGCCGTGGTTGTGCGAAGCTCTGACGCTGCGTTGCTGACGCGCGCGCGGGTCAGTTTTGAAGCCATTGCAATTCCCGACGCGGGGTTGGCACCTATCGATGTGTCCGCGTTCGGCAGTGCGGGTGCTCCGCTCAAGCTGGTGTTGCGGTCGACCTTCGGCGACGTAGTTGTCCGGAGCGAAATCGCTCTTGCTCCGGCAGCGAAGCGCCCGCTCGACGCCATGCAGTTGCGTGAGCAGCTGGGTCGCCTCGGCGGGACGGGATTCACACTGCGCGGGGTGAATACTGAAGGGCTCGCGGTGGGACAGTTTCTCCCGGTCAGCGAGCTGAACCGCATGCGACAGGGCGCAGTTGCCGAACTCTTCCAGCGCGCCGCGTGGGACCGCGACGCGCGCCTGGGCGAGCGCGTCACGCGGATTCGCGAAGCGATAGCGAAGGTGGATGATCGCGCCACGCGTCGTGCGGATGAATCCGTGCGCGCAAACCGCGACTCCGCCCCCAGTCTTGTCGCGCAGGTGTATACAGTTGCCGATGCGCGCATTGCCGCGCACGCGGGCGCAACCGAAGTTGTACTGGATCCGTTCCTTCGGCACCCCATGCCTCCGTTTTCTCGCGTCCGCGCTCTGGCCGAAGAGCTGGCGGGGATCGGCATTTCCTTTCGGATCCGTACGCCCAGCGTTGTGCGGCCAGAGGAAACAAGATCCATCGACCGATGGCTCGAGTTGGGACTGCCTATTCAAACCGGTCATGCCGGACTGGCTGCGCAGTTGGCAAGGGGAGGCCGCGACGTCGTCGCCGACTACGCGGTGAATTGCTTCAACGAACACAGCGCCGCGCATCTCTTCGCATACGGCGTTCGGCGCATCGTCCCTTCGATAGAGCTGACGACCGATGAGCTTGCTTCGCTAGTTGCGCCGTGGGGCGGCGCCGATTTCCAGGTGATGGTGTTCGGTCGTCCGGAGGGGATGACGATCGAGCACTGCGTTCTGTCGGCGGCCTTTGATCGTGAGCCGACGACGTGTCGCGACCTGTGCGTCCAGAAGCATCCTAACGTGTCAATCACGGACCCCGCTGGATATACGTTCGCGGTAGCCACGGACACTGCGTGCCGCAACCGTCTGCTCCATTCGCGCCCAATCGAGGCATCCGAATTCGTACCGCGGTTATGGCAGCTCGGCATCCGATCATTTACGGCCCTGTTCAACGTTGCCGGCGACCCGATTGCCGAGGTCGTTGGCGGCTATCGCGGAATGCTCGACTCGCTTGCGGCGCACCGCCTCACCGACCACACCCACATGCGGTCCATTGTGGGGTCATCGTTCACGCGCGGGCATTTCGCGCGCGCGGTGTGACGAAAATGACAGCGGCGCGCGGTAATGGTTGCGCGCAGCCAGCGAAGATGCGATTGCTCCAGCGATTCTGTCGCATCGTGGCCCAATGACGCATCCCACGCTCGACGATGCACGCAGAACTCTGCGAGACTCCTTCGGCTATCCCGCATTCCGGGCGGGACAGGAGATCGCCGTCGAGTCCGTGCTCTCCGGACGCGACACGCTGGTGATACTCCCGACGGGTGGCGGCAAGTCCCTTTGCTACCAGGTGCCCGCACTTCTGCTTCCGGGAATCACCGTCGTAGTGTCGCCCCTCATATCGCTCATGAAGGACCAGGTTGACGCGCTCGAGGCGAGAGGCATCGCGGCAGCGTTCATCAACAGCACGCTGACGAACGGCCAGGTGTCGGACAGGATGGCGCGCGCGGCGCGCGGCGAGATAAAGATGATCTACATGGCTCCCGAGCGCTTCGATGCGGGAACGACTGCAGACCAGCTACGACGCTGCCACGTCTCGTTGCTTGCCATCGATGAAGCGCATTGCATCAGTCAGTGGGGTCATGACTTTCGTCCAAGCTACCTGCGTATGCGCGCGGTGCGTGAGGCCCTGGGCGACCCGCCCACTATTGCGCTGACTGCCACGGCGACGCCGACCGTGAGACGCGACATCGCGCGCCAGCTTGCGCTGCGGGACCCTCAGGTCGTGATCACGGGGTTCGACAGAACCAACCTCAGCTATTCCGTGCTTCCGGCGCGTAACGACGCTGGAAAGGACGAACTGCTCGTACAGGCGTTGAGCGACCGACCCGGTCTCACCGTAGTCTATGCCGCCACGCGCAAGTCGGTTGAACGGATCGCGGGTATGTTGCAACGCGAAGGCATCTCTGCACTGGCCTACCACGCGGGCCTTGACGATGAAAGTCGCCACGATGTGCAGGAATCGTTCATGACCGAGCAGGTGCGTGTGATCGTTGCGACGAATGCGTTCGGAATGGGAATCGACAAGGCAAATGTGAGGGCGGTCGTGCATCATTCGATGCCTGGCACTCTCGAGGCGTACTATCAGGAAGCCGGCCGCGCCGGCCGCGACGGCCTTTCGTCCGAAGCGATCCTGCTGCACGCCTTTCAGGATCGCTTCACACACGAATACTTCATCAAGGGATCGTATCCCGAGCGAGAGCTGGTGACGCGTGTGTACTCCACGCTTCAACGGCGAGCGGATGGCGTCGGCAATGTTACGGACTGCGCAGCGGATATAGCGACCGCGGTCGCCGGCAAGGCAAGCGCGCGCGACGTGGAGAGCGCGCTGCGAGTGCTGGAGCAGGCCGGTGCGGTAGTGAAGGCCGCCGAGTCGTCTTCGCTTGTGCGCGTACGCCTGCTTGCCACGCCCGCGCGAATCACGCGCGATCTCAGCGGCGACGATGATGCGCTGTTGCTCGGCGTTCTTCGAGCTCTCTGGCGCACCGCTGGAAAACTGCTTGACTCCGGCGTCGTGTTGGACGTTGGGGCCCTTCCGCCCGGGCTTGGCTCACCTGCAGAGATCCATGACTCGCTGCACACGCTGGAGGGCCGACAGTTCGTCACGGCAGAGCCGCTTGGCGGCGGACTGACGCTTGTGAGCCCGTCCCGCCCGATCGACGCATTCAACGTTGACTGGACGTCGCTTGACGGCCGCCGACAAGCCGAATTGGAGAAGCTGGACGCCGTTCAACGCTACGCGTACGCGAAGAGCTGTCGGCGCGCGTTCGTCCTGAAGTATTTCGGCGACCCTGCGGCGGGTAGTGCGTGTTCAGGCTGCGACAATTGTCAGGGCACAACAGTGCAGCGCCCCGAAAAGGGAGCTCCGGCGAAGCGGGGACTCGTAGCGAAGCAGGGACGCGTAGCGTCGCGGGAACGTGTCCGCGCGGGCGTTCGCGCCGCCGTCCCTCGCGGAACGGACAGTGCGGGTTCGGCTCAGGATCTGCCGCGGGAAGCTCGCGCAATCTTCGACAGACTCCGCGAGCTAAGACGCGAGATCGCTCGGGAGCACTCGGTGCCTCCATATATTGTCTTCGACGACAAGACGCTACTACAAATAGCCGTCCACCGCCCTCGTACGCTCGCCGCGTTCGGCGACCTTCGCGGCGTTGGTCCCGTCAAGACGGAGCGCTTCGGCCCGAGGTTCATTGCCGCGGTCGCGGACGAACAGACTTAAGCCCGATCCCTCAATGGACGATTCGTTTTACTTCTCCGAGCAGAATCTCGCAGTACGTGACACCGTGCGCAGCTTCGCGCGCGACCACGTCGCACCGGTCGCCGCAATACTTGACGCCGAGAGCCGGTTCCTGTGGGATAACGTCAAGCGCATGGGCGAGCTCGGCCTGCTCGGCGTGCTGTGGCCTGAGGACCTTGGCGGAGCGGGACTCGATCTCACATCGTACATCATCGCCATACACGAGATGGCCAAGGTCGATGCCTCACACGCGATAACCATCTCGGCGCATACCACTCTTGGAACCTCTCCGATCTTCAACTTCGGAAGCGACGAACAGCGCGCGCGTTACGTACCGCTGCTCGCGGCGGGCAAGGTTCTGGGCGGCTTCGGCCTTACGGAGCCCGGAGCGGGAAGCGATGCGGGCGGAACCAAGACGAGGGCAGAGAAGCGCGGCGATCACTACGTACTGAATGGTTCCAAGATCTTCATCACCCACGGTGGCGTCGGAGAAATCTTCGTCGTAACGGCGGTGACTGATCCGTCTCGCGGCACCAAGGGGATCAGCTCCTTCATTCTGACCAAGCCAACGGTGGATCTCGACATCAGCCGGGATCTGGGCATCGGTCACGACGAGTCACTGCCTGCGATGAAGGGTTTCCGTTCCGGGAAGAAAGAAGACAAGCTTGGCTGGCGCTCTTCCGACACACGCGAACTGATCTTCGAAGACGTTGAGGTCCCCGCAGAAAACATGCTCGGCGCCGAGGGTGAGGGGTTCGCGAACTTCATGCAGACCCTGGACGCGGGACGCATCGGCATTGGCGCGTTGTCCCTTGGAATTGCCGAGGGAGCGTATGACCAAGCGCTCAAATACGCAGCTCAGCGAAGGCAGTTCGGGAAGGCGATCGCGGAGTTTCAGGGCATCCAGTTCCAACTCTCGGACATGGCGACCGAGATCGAGGCAGGGAGGCATTTGGTGTTCCATGCAGCGTGGCTTGCGCAGCACGGGAAGGCGTTCGGAAAAGAAGCCGCGATGTGCAAGCTGTTCTGCTCCGAGCTCGCGATGCGGGCCACCACCAAGGCGGTGCAGATCCACGGCGGCTACGGCTACACGAAGGACTATCCCGTCGAGCGAATGATGCGCGACGCGAAGATATGCGAGATCGGCGAGGGGACGTCCGAGATTCAGCGGTTGGTGATCGGACGCCACATACTTCGCGGGCTCGGCGCTTGACGCTGTCGGAAACCGCAAAAACGCTCCGGATTCCGCTCGGTTTTATACTCGGCATCGTCTACCTCGCGCTCGCGCGGCCAACCGCAGGGTCGCTACTGCTCGGAGGCTCCGTCGCGCTCGTCGGCGTTCTGGTCAGGGCGTGGGCTTCGGGACACATAACGAAGAACGAGAAGCTCGCGACGAGCGGTCCGTACGCTCACACGCGGAACCCTCTGTACTTTGGCAGTTTTCTGATCGCCGCCGGGTTCGCGGTGGCCGAGCACTGGGGTCTGCTGGTCGCGGTGGTCGCGTTCTTCCTAATTATTTACTATCCGACCATGCGGCGCGAGATCGTTAACATCTCCGAGCGCTTTCCCGAGACATACAGGCGCTACGCCGTTCATGTGCCGCTCTTTTTTCCGCGGCCGTTGCCTTGGTGCGGCGATGCAGCTTCGACAAACAGGTTCGAGCCGGCGCTATACATGAAACACGGCGAGTGGAAGGCCGGCCTAACTTACGTTCTGGCAATGATTTGGCTGGCGTTCCGGACTCTTCGAACGTAGCTTTACCGCTGGTGGCGCCGCGTTTTCGGCGCCCAGGCCTATTTCTCTCTTGGACTGCGCCGCGGTTGGGACCCTGTAGCACGATCCCGTACCGGCGTAGGCTACAATGAAACGTGAAATCCTCATAAACGCGGCTGCGCGGGAAACGCGCATCGCGATTCTGGAGGACGACCGGCTCGTAGAGCTGCTGGTTGACCGTCCGGACAATCGCCGCATGATCGGCGACATCTATCTTGGGAAAGTCGAAGCAGTTCTTCCCGGAATCCAGGCAGCCTTCGTCAACATCGGAACGGAGAAGAGCGCCTTCCTGCACGCTTCCGATGTCCAGGCCGACGACTCTGACGACGATTCGGACCCGGATGACCACGACGACGACGAGGACGAGCCCGAACAGCCTGCGCCTGGAGCTGCCAGCATCAATGCAGGCAATGGTGGCAATGGTGGCAACGGTGGTGGCGGGCGCGGACAGGGGCGCCGAGGAAAGGTGCCACCGATCCAGGACGCGCTGAAGCGCGGCCAGGACATCCTTGTTCAGGTAACGAAGGAGCCAATTTCAACGAAGGGCCCGCGAGTCACAGCGCAGATCTCGCTCGCCGGGCGCTTCCTCGTGTACATCCCCGATGGCGGGAGCAAGGTCGGGGTGAGCCGGAAGATCGGCGCGGGCGCGGAGCGTCAGCGGCTCAAGGAGATGGTGCGCGGGTTCCTTCCCGAGAAGTCCGGTGGTGTAATCGTTCGGACCGTGAGCGAAGACGTGACCCCGGACATGCTCAAGCGTGAGCTGGAATCCCTCATCTCGCAGTGGAAACGGATAAAGAAGAAGACCCGTTTCGTCCGTTCTCCAGCGCTTATCCATCGGGAGACGGGACTCACACGGGGTCTGGTCCGCGATCTGTTCAGCGCCAAGGTCGATTCGCTCACTGTCGACTCGAAGCAGGTCTTCAACGAGATCGTCGATTATCTGGAGGACATCGCTCCTGACCTCATTCCGCGTGTGAAACTACATGCGGAAGAACCACCACTGTTCGACAAGTTCGAGATAGAGTCCGAGATCCGTGACATCTTCAAGCGTCGCTGCGATCTTCCGTCCGGTGGGTATCTGATTATCGAGCCAACCGAAGCGCTGGTCTCCATCGATGTGAATTCGGGGCGCTACACCGGCAAGAAGGATCCCGAGCAGACTGTGCTCCGGACCAACATGGAGGCGGCGGCCGAGGTTGCGCGACAGCTGCGACTGCGGGACGTTGGCGGCATCATCGTCACAGACTTCATCGACATGGAGAGCAAGTCCAACCGGGACAAGGTCCTCCAGGAGATTCGCAACCATCTGTCACGCGATCGTGCGCGCACCAAGGCGTTCGCGGTGAGCGATCTTGGTCTCGTGGAGATGACTCGTCAGAGGGTGCGCCAGAGTCATTACCAGAGCATGACGGAAGCCTGCCAGACCTGCGGTGGCTCCGGTCGGGTCTTCACGCCGGAGACGATAGTGCGTCGGATGGAGCGGTCAGTCCGGAGGATCGTCCTCGAGGGTCGGCGCGACAACCTACTCGTCAAGTTGCACCCGGACGTCGCGATGTATGTGCTTGAGGAGGAGCGCGACCTCGTGCAGAAACTGCAAAAGTCCGCCACGTTTTCGCTGGAAGTCCGCGACGATCCGTTACTTAGGCCCGACGAGTTCAAGCTGGTCGTCAAGTCTCAGGGTAGAGACGTGACTCAGCAGTACGCCGTGGTCTAGCCTCCGTCAGGACCGTTTCCACTCACTTTCCTGCGTCAACCTGGCCCGGTAGGCGGTTGCCATACTTTCCGATCCAAACTATAATTCAAGGCTGCACCAAAACCTAATAATTTTCATGCCATACGCTATCATCCGAACCGGCGGCAAGCAGTACAGTGTCGAGCCCGGCAAGACATATAGAATTCCGTCGCTCGTCGGCGACGCCGGAGACAAGGTCACGTTCTCGGACGTGCTACTTGGCAACGACGGAAGCAACACGCATGTCGGCGTGCCCGCGCTCAAGGGCGCGTCGGTCGCAGCCGAAATCGTCAAGCACGGGCGCGGCGAAAAGATCATCGTGTTCAAGCAGAAGCGCCGCAAGAACTACGCACGCAAGCAGGGACATCGTCAGGGCTTCACCGAGATCAAGATCGGCGACATCACGCTCGCCTGAGGCTTAAGAAAACATGGCACATAAAAAGGGCGTAGGTTCCACTAGAAACGGTCGCGACAGCAACGCGCAGTTCCGCGGAGTCAAGAAGTTCGGCGGCGAGCGCGTCGTTGCCGGCAACATCATCGTCCGCCAGTGCGG
>JALYTX010000017.1 GCA_030854055.1 Gemmatimonadota bacterium
GAGCACGACCACGCCTGCGTAATCACCCTGAAAGTGAATTCCGTTCGGGCCCCAGTAGTGCCTCAGGATTCCGGTGAACTCGGGGAGATAGAAGTTGAACAGTTCCTGTGGATTCTTGGCGAAGGAAGTCGCGCGCTCATACGTGCCGATTCCCGCGGCGCGTGGTGACCAGGACACGTACGCCCGCACAGGAAGGAACTGGACGGCACCGATTGCGAGGCCCATTCCGACCGCAACCAGTGTAGTCGCGAGACGCTGCACCGCAGCCTGCCGCGTGGCAGTGCCATCCCGCACCATGCCGATGGCAAGCACCACAGCGTATGCGCCTGCCGTCAGCAGCGAATATTCCAGCAGCTGCGGGTGCGGCGTCAGAATGTCGAGTCCCACAACCGCGGCGATTGCGCCGAGCGCCCAGAGTCGGCCGTCGCGGATCCAGGCGACAATCGTCCAGAGCAGCAGCGGAAAGAGCGCGGCCACGAAGAGCTTCCCATCGTGGCCGGGATTGACGTACGTGGAGATGTGGCCGCTGGCCATGTACGCGAGCCCACCAACGAGACTGCCGGCGAAGCTGAAGCCCACTTTCCGTAAAAAGAGGTACGCGAACGCGCCCGCAAGGAAGACGTGAATCATGAAGCCCCACGTCATCGCTACGTCCGTTGGCAACACCATTCTCAGCAGGAACGTGGGGTAGAAGATGTCGCCGTGCATGGCGGCTACGAACGGCATGCCGCCGAATTGATACGGATTCCAGAGCGGAAACGATCCTGTCGCCTTGAGCGTACTCGCGGCGAACTCGCGGAAGGCGTATCCGGCGATGTACTGATCGCTGGTCGGCCCAACGAGGAATTTTCCGGCAAGCGCGGGAGCACCGAGCGCGAGCGTGACGAACGCGAAGGACAGCATTGCCCAGAGTCCGGCAAGACGCGGCTCGAAGGCTTCGGGGACCGCGCCGTACGTGGTCGTTCGCCGGGCGCCGTTTGCTGCAGTCATTCGGATCGGGTTGAAGGTCTCAGATGGCCCGCCGCGAGCGCGACCAGGCCGGGGACAACTTCGAGTACCGTCAGCCAAAGACGACTCACGACGGCCACGATCACCGCATCACCGTACGTGGTAAGTCCCAGAAGCGGCAACGCTTCCCAGATACCTGCCTCGCGGACGCCGAGGCCAGCGGGCGCGATGAGCGTAACGAACCCAACAATATATGCGGCCGTGTACGCGGCTATGTAAAGTACGATTGGCCCATGGACCGCGTTGCTCCCGAGCAGTGCTATCGCGAAGAGGCGGAAGGCTATTCCATATGCGCACCACGCGAAGGCGGTGCCGGCTAGTGACCACCATACAGTACTCGCCGGGATCACCGGGAGCGGTATGTCACGCTTGGTGAGCCTGCAGGCCAACCGCACCAGATTCGGCAGCCACCGCGGGGCTGCCAGCACTCCAGTAACAGCCGCCGCCGCAACGCCCGCGAATACCGCCGCGTGGGGCACGAGGTGCGACGCAAACACCAGAACGAGAACGAGTCCCGACACGAGGTTGAAGACGTTCACGATAACGGACGAGCCGGCAGCCGCGACAGATGACGCGCCGGTTTCGCGTGCCATGACGCCGAGTGCGGCGAGTGACCAGAGGTTGCCGGGAATGTACTTGCCAAGACTGGCCGCGAACCAGATTCTTGCCGCGGTCCACCATGGGAGGCGAGTATCCCACGCACCCAGCACGCGCCGCCATGTCTCGATCAATACGGCGTAAGCTGCGAACACGAGAAGCGACGCCTCCAACAGCGGCGTCCACTCGATGTGCAGGGTCCCGACGCGGCTGCCGATCGTATCCCAACGCTTCCATATTGCTACACCGGCGAACCCTACAACGAGCGCAGCAAACAACCACTGCGCTGCGCGCATCCATCTAGAACGCATTGCTGTCCATCGCTTCGCGATAGATACGTGCGTAGGTCGCCGCGACGGCGGCTGGCGCGAACGTTTCCAGCGCCGACGTGCGTCCGGCGCGACCGAGCCGCGCTCGCAATTCTGGATCGGTCACAATGCGCTCGACCGCAGTCGCGAGTGCGGTCGTGTCCCCTGGGGCGACAAGTGCTCCAGTGACGCCGTCCTGTATCATGTCGGTGATTCCGCCGGACGCGTACGCAACCGGCGGGGTCTCGCACAGCTGAGCCTCTGCCGCGACAAGACCGAGTCCCTCATCCGTGAACGGCGCGATGAGCGCGGATGCACCGGCGAGCAGTGCAGCAACCGTATCGGCTCGCACCTGGCCGTGCCACACAATTCGGTCCGAGACGCCCAAGGCCGCCGCAAGTTCAGTCAGCGCGCCGCGCTCGGGCCCCTCGCCTACGACGTCGAGTTCGATGCTCCGTCTCATGGACGCGAGTGCGACGATTGCGTTACGAATTCCTTTCTGCTCAGAAAGACGCCCGACGAATACAATGCGGTTCGCATCCCGCTCGCCCATCGGATTGAACCGCTCGACGTCGATCGGCATGGGCGCAACCGTGGGCTCGCTCCGACAAAGCGGTGCGGCTTGCGCTGCGAGCCAGCGCGACACGCATGTTACGCGCGCGGATCGCTGAAACACGTACCGCGCAACCGGACGAGCGAAACTCTTTCCGCGCAAGAGGCGGAGATCCGTTCCGTGCGAGGTCGTGACTACGGGAACCGCGCCCGACTTATTCGCGAGCACCGACGCGAGTCCGTTCGGAAACCACCAGTGTGCGTGCACAACGTCGGGCTGCCACGTCCGAACCGCTCGCATCACTGCGATTGCTTCGGTGCCGATCAGCGAAGCGAGCGCCAATTGCGCTGTCGGGGACCGCGCGACGTCGGCTGCCATCGTCCCCCGATATGCCAGCGTCTCGCACGAGCGCGGCGCGTAGCGAAACCGGCGCACGCTGATCCCGGCAATTGTCTCCGAAGCTGCCAGACCGCGCGCCGCGGGCGCAAGCACACGCACATCGACCGACTGGTCCCGTAGCGCCACTGCAAGCCGCATGATGAACGACCCCGCGGAGTCGCCGTCAAACCGTGGGTATGAATGTGTGACGAAGAGCGCCTTCACGCTCAGCGGTGCGGGTCCGTCTCGCGGACAAGCACATCTTCAACGCGTCGCCTGAGCTCCGCGATCTCCGCGCGCTGCGCGGCCATGAGCTCAGCAAGCAGGCCGGTAGCGAAGAACACGCTCCCGAGGATCAGACAAACCTCGACGAGCGTGAGAAGCGGCCGGAATCCGACCCCTGCGATAATGCGGTAGAGAACGGCGACCAGCCCCGTCGCCACGCCCACGAGGAACAAGAACGCGCCGAGCATGCCGAACAGGAGCAACGGCTTGCGCGCGAAGCGCAGCTCGAACCAGACGGCGAGCATGTCGAGCACTCCCACGGGAATGCGACTGATTCCGAACTTCGACTTGCCTGCCGCGCGCGGGTACACCGGTATCGGTGTTTCGCCCACAGTGAAGCCGCTGTGCGCCGCGACCACAATCATGTAACGATGCCAGTCCGGGCGCACAGGCAGTGCGGCCATGACCTCCCGTCGATACGCCTTCACCGAATTCAGATCCCGAACGGGAACGTCGAACAGGCGGCGACTGAGACTGTTGTAGATACCAGACACGAAAGCCCTTTCGTAATCACCGTCCTTACGGCCCGTCATCATGTCAAATTCGCCCGCGATTATGGGATCGACGAGCTTCGGGATGTCTGCAGGTCTGAATTGTAGATCGGCGGGATAGAAAACGAGCACGTCCCCGCGTGAGTGCATGTAACCGGTGCGCAGGGCGTCGGCAATTCCGCGCCGGCTGCGATGGCGGACGGAATGGAGGAATGGGTATTGCGCACGCAGCGACTCGAGAAGCGCAGGTGTTCCATCGGTCGACCCGTCATCGATGACGACGACCTCGTAGCGTCCAGGCTCGCTCGCGAATGCAACGGCGGCCTGCTTCATGAACTCTGGAAGATTCTCCGCCTCGTCCTTTGCGGGAACGAGCACACTCACCCGCGGTTGTTGTGTAGCCGCGGGAACAGTCATACGCGCTTGCGCATCCTGGCGGGGAGCACGCCGAGCTGATCGCGATACTTTGCTACGGTGCGGCGCGCAATCTGTACACCACTCTCGCGCAAAATGTTGACGATCGCCTGGTCCGTCAGGGGATGTTTGGGGTCTTCGTCCTCGACGAGCTTCTGGAGTTGAGCCTTGATGCCGCGCGCGGACACGTCCTCCCCGTCGGCTGTCGCCAGGCCGGAAGAAAAGAAGAACTTGAGCGGCAGCACGCCGCGGGGCGTCTGGACGTACTTCTCGTTCGTGACGCGGCTGACCGTTGACTCGTGCATGCTTATTACTTCGGCGACCTCGCGAAGTGTGAGCGGCTTCAGGTACTGGACGCCTTTCTCGAAGAATTCGCGCTGTCGCTCGACGATGTAGTTCATGACCTTGAGCATCGTCTGGCGGCGCTGCTCGATCGCCTGGATCATCCAGTTTGCCGAATTGAGCTTGCTCGAGATGAATTCCTTGTTTTCCCCATCGAACTTCTTCTTGTCGCGGGCGATATCCTGGTAGGCCTTGCTCAGCTTGAGGCGCGGCAGATTCGCATCGTTCAGGAAGACATGATACTTGTCGTCGATCTTGTCTACCACCAGATCCGGAATGATGTAGTTGTCCGAGCGCGCGCTGTAGCGGAGGCCGGGCTTGGGATCCAGCTTTGCGATTTCATCAGCCGCGGCCTGAACGTCGGTTGCGCTGATTCCGAACCGCTTGGAGATCTCGCTCCACCGATGGTTGATGAGCTCATCGAAGCAGTCGCGCACGAGTCGGTACGGTACCGACTGTTGCAGGCCCGCTTCGCGAAGCTGAAGAAGCAGACATTCCTTGAGATCGCGTGCCGCGACGCCGGGCGGATCGAGCGTCTGGATGATGCCGAGCATCTCCTCGCCTTCCGCCTCAGTGTACATCATGTCTTCAGTGATGTCGCGGCCAGCCTGTTCGGCGGCGCTGCGCGCCATGTCGTTCAGCGCAACAACAATCTCAAGAATCGCCGCCGCGAGGTACCCGTCATCATTGACGTTGCCAATGAACTCGTCTCCTATCACGGCCTGGCGCGGCGTCAATTCCAGAAGCGCAAGCTGGTCGCGCAAATGGTCGCCGAGGTCGCGCGTCTCAACCGTCACCGGCTCGAAGTGCTCACGCTCCTCCCGCTCTTCGCGGTGGCCGCCGGTATCGAAACCGTCGAGCAGGATTTCTTCCCAGTCAATCTCGTCCTTTTCCGGCTTCTCCGGTTCCTCGGTGACGACATCGATATCTTCTTCGGACTCCTCACCCTCTTCCTCGTCATCCTCGACGAGGTCCAGGAACGGGTTGTTGAGAAGCTCCTGCTTGAGGTGTTGCTGCAGATCCAGCAGGGGCATGTAAAGAAGATCCATCGCCTGGTAGAGGCGCGGATTGATCTTCAGGTCCTGCCGCATCTGCGTGGACTGACTCAGGCTTGATCTCATGCGGTTGATCTCATGCGTTTGGCTCCGTGACACCCGCAAACCGCTCGCGGAGCCGCGCGGTCAGCGTGGGGCCCAGGTAAATCTTTGCGACTGTATCGTCGAAGACCAAGTCACGAACAGTGCCCGAGACTTTCACCTGGCCGTCGAACATTATGTACGCGCGATCTACGATATCCAGCGTCTGTTCGACGTTGTGGTCGCTTATGAGCACTCCGATGTTGCGCTGGCGCAAACCGGAGACAATAGTCTGGATGTCGTGCACTGCAATCGGATCGACCCCGGCGAAAGGTTCGTCCAGCATCATGAACTTGGGGTCCGAGACGAGGGCGCGCGTAATTTCGAGTCGCCGCCGCTCCCCACCCGAGAGTGCATACGCCTTGCTCTTGCGCAGGCGCTTGATACTCAACTCGTCCAGCAGCCGCTCCAACCGCTCGGTGCGCTCGGCCGGTGAGAGGGGCAAGGTTTCAAGGATGGCGAGAATGTTGTCCTCGACCGAAAGCTTACGAAAGATAGACGGTTCCTGCGACAGATAGCCAATGCCGCGCCTCGCACGCTTGTACATCGGCATCTCCGTAATGTCCTCTCCGTCCATCCTGATGCTGCCGGACAGCGGCTGTATCAGACCTACAATCATGTAGAATGTGGTCGTCTTCCCGGCGCCGTTGGGACCAAGCAGTCCGACGATCTCGCCCTGACGCAAGTGTACTGCGACGTCGTTCACGACCCGGCGGCGGCGGTAGATCTTCACGAGGCCCTCGGCCTCCAGTACACTGGTGCCGGGCGTGCGTACTTCCGGTGCGATGGGAGCTGTCGCGGGCCGCGGGAACTCGCCTGTCTGCCGGAGCATGTCCGCGACCTGGGCCCGGAGCGGTGCAACGTCGCTCCAGAGGCTATCGGACAGACGAACGCGAGTGTAGTCGCCCACATCGCCCGGCGGCAGCAGGAGCACTTTTTGATTTGCCAGCCGCGGCAGTACCCAGGTCGTAAGATATGCCCGAACCTCGTCGAGGCTCAGGCGCCCTGCCTCTCGTTGCGCATCCTTGCCTTCGTCGCGCAGCGTTCGGAGGTACTCGTCACGATATCCGATGGCAATGTCGTTGAGCGTCGCCGATCCGGTCTCGTCAGCAATGCGCACGAGCGCTTCGAGCGCGAGCACAGACGACCGTTCGTCACCCGCAGCCTGCGCGAGCAACGACGCTATGACGTTGGAATAGATCGGGGCCGTCACCGGATCGGCCCCCGCCGCGTTGTCGGTGCGGCAGGCCGTTTGGGCGGGGCTGGCTTTGCAACAGACGCGGAATCAACAGCCTCGATGTACACGCCGCTCGCCTTCTCGCGAACCTTTACGGAGTCGATTCCGCCATTGAGAAACGTTAGATCTATATCGCGTCCCACGACATAATTGATGCCCGGTCTGTCCTTCTGCTTCTCGTTCTTCACGTGGTAGAACGCTCGCGCATGTTCACGTGCAATGATCGTCCTTACAGGTGGCGTCTTTGTGGTGTCGCCTTTCGCGGTGCTGTCGAACGTTGCGATCAGAGTGTCGCCCCGCATCCAGTCGCGGTCCTTCGCCCGGACTGTCACCGTGTCGGGGATGCTGGTTGCGTATGCCTTACCAACCGCGCGAATCTGGTGAATGCGCTGGTTGGGGAGCAGTGCGTCGATCGAATCGGCGAGTATGTCGCGATCGGGCGCGACGGCGTGCGCGCGCCCCTTGCCCCACGCCATTGCCCTGTTCAGCTCATTGTTGTGAACGCGCAAGTCCACAGAATCGGCGTACAGTTGCAGATCCTGGCTGGTCGCGTGCCCGTTCGGCGTCGCAACGACGCGGCTCACGAGCCGGTTCGTGGAATAGACGTCGATCACGCCGCCGGTGAGTGTGAACGGCCGGCTCCTGCGCGCTTCGACGGTCGGTGACCGCATGAGACGCGCGATGCCGCTCCCCTGATCCATGAAGGCGGAGTCACCTGTCGCTAGCAGTTGCGGGCGCGTGATGCGCACGTCGCCTCCGGCGTACACGAGACTGTCGGCGATGCTTGTGATCCGGTCCGCAACGACGTTGACGGTGTCTGTCGGTTTGCCGGTAAGTGTATCGCGCTGCACGAGGTTCAGAACGGGTCTGCCGGTAGACACGAGTATTGCGTCATTCCGAATCGGCTTGACGGCGCGGTAGTAATCCGCCACCGGTCCGCGCATGGTCGTACCGCTCGCCATCACCGCGTAAACGTTGCCCTCCGCCCGGATGTGCTCTTCGTCCATCCAGTACGTCATGTGGTCGGCGTCAACCCGCGCACGAACGGCGGCGTAGTGCACGTTGGAGATAAGGTACATGAGGCTCTGATCTCCATAATACTCCGCGCTGTCCGACTTGAGCGTTACGTCCTGGCCCTGGCAGTTTCCGATGAAGCCGCCGCCGATATACGCGTTGTACTTGCCGCTCGGCAGCTTGATGAGATTGGACCGCGTAGTTCCGTTCTCCGATCCCTGAAACTGGATGATGCACTTGCTGCCCGGCTGCGGGCCGCGTCGCGCCTGCGACGCTGCGCCAATCGGCAACACAGCGCCTGCGCTCGCAAGGACAGCCGCGAACAATATTGGGTTCGGGGTCATTGGTTCGGAATCGTAATCGCGCCCGCCGTACCCGCAAGCGTTTTCAACACATGGATGTTCTGCAGGTTGGGATCTGATCGGAAGCCGATCCCTTGAAGACTACGGTCCGGACCCGTCATTGCGAACGCACTGTCCGTCGAGATCTCGTTGTGCGTCTGGTCGTACTTGAGCTCCTCCGAGCGCAGTCGCCTGCCATCCTCCGAATTCACCACCACATCACCGCGTGCGAGCATCATCCCTGTTGCGGTATGATAGGTCCCGCGACGCGACGTGAGCACGGCATTCTTGACGCCAGTGGTTGTATAGAACGTCGTGTTCACATGTATCAGCTCGACGCGAGTATTGTCGTCGAAGAAGTACGCCGTGTCTGCAACGAGCTGGGCGTGCATGACACCCTGATCAGTGAGGTTAAAGCGCGCGCCATACATCACCTGGTTCGCCGAGTCGGCCAACGCCGACCGGCTCGATATCGGAGGCGTCTTGCTACTGTTCTTGCATCCTGCCGCGCCAACGGCAACCGCGCCGACGGCCAGCGCCAACCAGCCGCGTGACGCAATCAAGCTACACCCGCGCGCATGAGGTCGTGGAGGTGAACAACTCCCTCCACTGCGCCCGAGAGCGAACCCTCGGTCGCCAGAACGGGCATGGCCATGATGCCATACGCCTCCATTCTGTGCACAACCGCGCTGCCGAGCTCGTCCGCTGAAGCTGTTCGCGGGTCTCGGTTCATGACGTCGGCAACGACGACCGCGAGGGCGTCGGACTCATGCTCCAGTAGCCGTGTGAGATCGCCCGCAGTCATGAGCCCGAGCAGCTTTCGATGATCGTCCACAATCATGACGATGCCACGACGCTCGGCGAGCTCGACGATTGCCTGCCGCATTGACGCGGTCGGCGGGAGCATCGGCAGCTGGTCAGTGACCATGACGTCTCTGACGCGCGTGAGAAGTTTGCGGCCAAGCGCTCCGCCCGGATGGATTCGTGCAAAGTCTTCCGCGGCAAACCCATTCTCCTGGAGCAGCGCCACGGCGAGTGCGTCGCCGAGCGCGAGGGCCACGGTGGTACTCGTCGTCGGTGCAAGATCGTGCGGGCATGCCTCTTCCCTGACGGCCGCGTCCAGCATCACGTCGGCGTGCGTGCCGAGCGTGGACGCGCGGTCGCCGGAGATGGCGATGGTACAAACGCCTAGCCGTTTGAGATGCTCGAGCAGCGGCAGAAGCTCGTCCGACTCGCCGCTCTTCGAAATGAGGATCGCTACGTCGTTTGCGCCTACGATCCCGAGATCACCGTGGACACTGTCGGCGGCGTGCAGGAACACAGCCGGCGTGCCCGTTGACGTGAGGGTCGCCGCAATCTTGCGCCCAATGAGACCGGACTTGCCAACGCCACAAACTATGACGCGACCGGTCGACCGCGCGATGACGTTCACAGCTTCAACAAATTCGTCACCGAGCCGCGACTCCGCGTCCGCTATCGCATCGCGCTCCATTACGAGTACGCGGCGACCACGCGCCAGCACGTCTGACGTCATGTACGCACGCGCGCCCAGAGGTCCACCATCCGATCCACCAGGTCCGCCAGCTCGGAGAGCGGTAGCATGTTGGGACCGTCGCTGGGCGCAGTATCGGGGGCGGGGTGGGTCTCAACGAACACTCCGTCGGCGCCTGCTGCTACCGCTGCGAGCGCAAGCGTCGGGATGTACTCCCGCGCGCCGCCGCTGGCGCCGCCCGCTCCCAGCCCGGGTCGTTGCACGCTGTGCGTCGCGTCGAAGATGACCGGGGCGTCGCACGCAGCACGAAGTCTCGGAAAGTTGCGCATGTCAACGACGAGATCGCCATATCCGAAGAAAGTGCCGCGCTCGGTAACAGCCACCTCGTCGCCGCCGGCCTGGCGTACCTTCTCAAGCGCGCCGCGCATTCCCTCCGGGTGCATCCACTGACCCTTCTTGACGTTGACCGGCCGGCCCGTGGCGCCCGCCGCCTGAAGAAGATCGGTCTGGCGACAGAGGAACGCGGGGATCTGCAACACATCAACCTGTCGCGCAACGGCCTCGCACTGGTCGGGGAGATGCACGTCGGTCAACACCGGCAATCCGGTCGCAGCGCGCACTCGGCCGAGCGCTTCGATCCCGTGCTCAACGCCGGGACCGCGCGCCGCACCCGCGTTCGAACGGTTTGCCTTGTCGAAGCTCGCCTTGAAAATCACGCCGCCGGGAACTCGTTCCTCGATGCGCAGCAGGGCCTCCGCGACCGTGAGGTTGAGAGCGTCGTCCTGGAGCACGCACGGGCCCGCGATCAAGAAGAAGCGATCCCGCGGAAAGAGCAAACTCACGATCGCGATTCGGTTCCACTGCGGTATGCATCGCTGCGACCTGCGTCGGCAATCGCATGCTCTGCTGCCGCTGCCACAAACCCCGCGAAGAGAGGATGCGGACGAGTGGGCCGCGACTTCAACTCAGGGTGAAACTGACAACCGACGTACCACGGATGCGTCTGCAGTTCGACAATCTCGACGAGCGAGCCGTCCGGCGAGAGACCTGAAAGTGTCAGCCCATGCTCGATGAATCCGTCACGAAATGCGTTTGACACCTCGTACCGATGGCGGTGGCGCTCGCTCACCTGGTGCGTTCCGTACATCGCCGCGGCGCGCGTTCCGTCGCCCAGCCGGCAGGGGTACTGCCCGAGGCGCATCGTACCGCCCATGTCTGTCACGTGCTGTTGCGACTCCATTAGCGAGATGACGGCGTTGTCACACTCGGGGGCGAACTCGCTCGAGTTGCTGTCGTCCAGAGCCATCACGTTTCGCGCGAACTCTACGATCGCGACCTGCATCCCAAGGCAGATGCCAAAGAATGGCAACCCAGCTTCTCGGGCGTATCTGATCGCCTCGACCATGCCTTCGACCCCGCGAACCCCGAAACCACCCGGTACAAGCAGGCCGTCATACTGCGCGAGAATCTCGCGCGTGCGCTCGCGCGAAACAAAACTGTCGCTCGCGATCCAGGAGATGTCCACTCCAACGTTATTCGCGATCCCGCCGTGGATGAGCGCCTCCTGAACGCTCTTGTAACTGTCCACAAAGTCCGTATACTTGCCGACGACGGCGATCTTCACCCGCCGCGCGGGCGATACGATGCACTGAACAAGTTTTCGCCATGCGCTCAGGTCCGGTGAGCGCTTGCCAAGCAGGCCAAGCCGATGCATGACACGTTCGTCGGCGCCCTGTTCGTGGAAGACGAGCGGAATCTGGTAGATGGTCGGAACGTCGCGACTCTCCACCACGGCGCCGAATTCCACGTTGCAAAACAGTGCAATCTTGCGCCTGACGTCGTCCGAAAGGGCTCGCTCGGTACGGCAGATGAGGATGTCCGGCTGGATACCGAGCTGCATGAGCTCGCGTACCGAATGCTGCGTCGGCTTCGTTTTCACTTCGCCCGCGGCGGCGATGAACGGTACGAGCGTGAGATGGATGAATATTCCGTTTTCGCGGCCGATCTCCTGACGGAACTGGCGAATCGCCTCGAGAAACGGCTGCGACTCGATGTCTCCCACCGTTCCACCGATCTCGACGATGACGACATCGTTGTCCGGTGCCAGTCGCTTCATCGCCGCCTTTATCTCGTCGGTGATGTGAGGAATTACCTGCACCGTCGAGCCGAGGTATTCTCCGCGGCGTTCCTTCGTAATGACATTGAGGTAAATCCTCCCTGTCGTAACGTTGTTCGCCTGTGTGAGCGAGCGGTCGATGAAGCGCTCGTAATGGCCGAGGTCGAGATCCGTTTCCGCGCCATCGTCGGTCACAAAAACTTCGCCGTGCTGGAACGGCGACATCGTCCCCGGATCGACATTGAGATAAGGATCGAACTTCATTATCGTCACGCGCATCCCACGCTCGACGAGCAGGCGCCCGATGGACGCTGCGGCAATCCCCTTGCCCAACGACGAGACGACCCCGCCGGTGACGAAGATGTACCGCGTTTGCTGCGAAGACTCCATTCTCATCGCCATCATTCCTCTCCTGCCGCGAACGTGCTCCATCGCTCGTTCGCGAGACGTAGGTCCGCTTCAGTGTCGATTCCAGCCTCAATCGGCTCGTCCACGACCGCCACTCCCATGCTCATATTGTGCGCGAGTGGCCTGAGCTGCTCGAGGTGTTCAATGTCCTCGAGCGGGTGCGGAGGGAGCGCCATCCACTCGGCGAGTGACGCCCGAGTGTACGAGTAAACTCCGATGTGCTGCAAGGTAAACTTCCGCCGAAGTTGAACGTCAGCGGCGTTTGAGGCGTCGCGGAGAAAGGGGATGGGCGCGCGCGAGAAGTACATGGCACGTCCGTCCAGTGCTGCAACCACCTTGACTATCGACGGCGCGTCGAGGATTGCGGCCGACGCCCTCGCTGCGACCGTGCCAAGCCCGAACCGTCCCTCGGTGATCACCCCGAGCGCGGCGCGTATGACGGCAGCAGAAATGAACGGCTCGTCGCCCTGAACGTTGACGAAGCTATCGAATCCAGCGAAAGCCGCCGACTGAGCCACCTCGGCGACGCGAGCGGTGCCCGATGCGCATTCAGCGCTCGTGATCACGACCTCGGCGCCTGCGTCGGAGGCGGCGCGAGCGACGTCCTCGTGATCCGTCGCAATGACAACGCGAGGCGCGAGGCGCATCCCCGACACCCGGCGCCAGACTCTCACAACCAGGGGCTGGCCGGCGAGGTCGCGGAGCGGTTTGTGCGGCAGTCGCGTCGCCCCGAGCCGCGCCGGAATTACGATCGCGGTCTTCACGGGCGGTCTGGGAAAAATTGGGAGTGGGACGCAACTTTCACGCCACAAAATCTACCAGTTTCGCGCAACCGGCGCAAACAGCGTCCCGGCACAGCAAGACCTATATCGCTGCGACGATCAGGGTCGGAGTGATATCCCTGCGCCAAAATCGTGCTGGTGGGTCCGCGGGTTGACGAGGTAGTCGAGCGTGAACACTGACACCCCCACCCTCCCTCCGATGTTCTCGACCGGGCGACCGAAGCCGCCGACCGATGCCGCGCCAGCCGCGAAATGCGGGGCGATATACGGGCTTCCGACCAGGGGAAGGTCGATTGCCGCAATCGGTATCACGTAAAGAACGTCCGTGAAGTACAGATGATCGCCGCCCAGACCCAACAGGCTAATCGTCGCGAGCGAGCCTGACCCGCCCACGTATGCAAAGCGCTGAAGCGGAGTCATCGTGTTCGTCGTTGTGGTCACCAGGTGGCTCCCGATTTCCACACGCTGGCCGAACCACGTCGCGAGATTCAGCCCTGCGTCTATAGTAAGTTGCTGGAAGTTGCCGCCGGACGGGGATTTGCCGGCCGCCTCAAGGAGAACGTCCAGCATGGCGGCACCGGGCGCGCCCGTGTATTCGCCGTGCAGGCCGGCGATTGCCGACGCGATGTGACCTGCGGTTATCGCCGGATTCCGGCGGCGGATTCCATCAGTCGTGTCGCTACGCCCAAGGATGCTGTAGGGCCCGCGCGGAACTCCCGACTGCCAGCCGGTCGACCAGTCTCGTTCAATCCGTCCGCCTATGAATACGGACGCCACATCCACGGGGATCCCCAGGACCGACGCGAGTGATGAGGTGAGCCTTGCCTCGCCGCGGTCTCCGCGAAAGTAGTTCCTGGAGTCATGGCCCAGTCCGAATGATACCAGAGAGTTGATAAGATCGGACCGGATCCAGCGCTCGTTGGTAAACGTCCCCCGCGCGCCGCTCAGCGCGAAGCCTATGGACGAATCCGCAGTAAATTGGCCAGTCACCGCGAGCGAAGGATCGACCTTGCCCAGGTTGGAGCGATACGTCAGCGCCGGATTCACAACGAACCGCGCGTTCTCGCCGATCGATATCGACGGCATGACCGGAACGGAAAGACCGTCCACCCGATCGTAGGTTGGAAGTGTGCTTATAGCGAGCGGGTACTCGACGAAGATCTGCGCCTGTATGGTTGGCGCAGATAAGCTCAGCGCCGCCCCAAGAGCGGCCAGCGCTGAAACCCCCGACGCAGCGAGCATTGTGAGGCGATTGGGACCGAAACTCGTCATCATGTAAGGTCGAGGAAATTGGCGAGGAGTCGCTTGCCACCGTCGGTAAGTACTGACTCGGGGTGGAACTGGACGCCAAAAACGGGATGAACGCGGTGCTTCAAAGCGTGTACCTCGCTCGCGTCATCGTCGCTCCATGCGGTTAGCTCCAGGTCGGGCGGAAGTGTGGCGCGCTCCACGGTAAGCGAATGATATCGCATCACGCGCATCGGGTCCGGCAATCCCTGGAACAAGCCGGTGCCGCCATGTCTGATCTCGGACGTCTTGCCATGCATCAGGCGTTCGGCGCGGACAACGCGACCGCCATACGCCGCGCCGATCGCCTGCTGCCCCAGGCACACGCCGAGCATGGGTACGGACGGGCCGTACTCCCGAATCACGCCCAGCGTAATCCCTGCCTCGGTCGGCGTCCTGGGCCCCGGTGACAGAATTATGGCCCTCGGCGCCAGTCCACCTACCTGGGCCACCGTG
Organism: Gemmatimonadota bacterium; assembly: GCA_030854055.1. Taxonomy (GTDB): domain Bacteria; phylum Gemmatimonadota; class Gemmatimonadetes; order Gemmatimonadales; family Gemmatimonadaceae; genus Fen-1247. The sequence continues at coordinate 14,646 of JALYTX010000017.1, forward strand.
ATTTCATCGTTGCGCCTGACGATCACTTCCGCGCCAAGCTCGCCAACGTACTGAACGAGGTTGTACGTGAACGAATCATAGTTGTCGATGACGAGGATCACGCCGCGCCGCTGCCCGCCAACCGCTCGCGCGGATGGAACTGCCTGTGGACCGATCTGAGATATTCCCGATCGACGTGCGTGTAGATCTGCGTGGTAGAGATGTCGGCGTGACCGAGCATCTCCTGCACCGCCCGCAGGTCAGCACCGCCTTCAAGTAGATGAGTGGCGAAGGAGTGTCGCAAGGTGTGCGGAGTAACGTGCTTCCCGATTCCGCTCGCGTCCACGTGCTTGCGGAGGATCTTCCACGCTCCCATCCGTGAAAGTGGCTCGCCGCGTGCGTTGAGGAAGAGCTTGCCCTCACCCGCGCCCTTCTCCAGCTTCGGACGCAACTCGCGGATGTAGATCGCGACCGCGCCCACGGCTTTCCGCCCAATCGGCACAAGTCGCTCCTTTGCTCCCTTGCCGAAAACGCGCACCAGCGACTGGTCCAGAAGAAGATCGCGAACGCCGAGCGTGATCCACTCGCCCACACGAAGACCCGCGCCGTACGCGAGCTCGAGCATTGCGCGGTCGCGGAACGCGAGCGGTTCGTCCAGGGTCGGCGTCTCGATGAGCTTCGCTATCTCGTCAGCGGTGAGCACGTCGGGCAGGTCGCGCCACTTCTTCGGCGTCTCAAGGCGCTCGCTCGGATCACGTACTACGTGTCCTTCGTTCAGAAGGAACTTGTAGTACGTGCGCAATGCAGAAATATTACGGCGGATGGACGAAGGCGCGAGGCCGAGATCCTTGAGGTGGTACACGTACGCCCTCAGCGTGATCGAGCCCACCTCGGCCGGCGCGTGTGCACCCTTTGTGACGGAGTAGTCAACAAAGCGCGCCAGGTCTCGTCCGTATGCCTCGACGGTGCGCGGCGATGCGCCGTCCTCGAGCGTCAGGTAGTCGCCGAACGGCCCGAGCCAGAATGCACGCGCGACAGCGTCACGCGCGGGCTCAATCGACACGTTCAACGGTCGCCACGGCGATGCACGCGACGCCTTCGCCGCGGCCGATCCATCCCATGCCTTCGTTTGTCTTGCCCTTGACGCTAACCTGAGGAGGCTCGATACCGAGGGCGTCGGCAACGCGCGCGCGCATGGCTGCGGCGTGTGGTCCGATGCGGGGGAATTCCGCCACCACCGTGACGTCCACGTTGCATACCGTATAACCCAATGCCCGGATCGACGTCACGGCCCCGCGCAGCATCTCAATGGAATCGCGCCCGCGGTTCGCCAAATCACTGTCTGGAAATAGCGATCCGATGTCGCCTGCTGCGGTGGCACCGAGAACTGCGTCGGTGACTGCGTGTGCTACAGCGTCAGCGTCGGAATGGCCAGAGAGGGACACCTCGGACGGGATGCGCACGCCGCCCAGCACCAGGGGACCGCCGGGCGTGAAACGGTGAGAATCATATCCGATTCCGACTCGGATGCTCACGCCCCGAACCCGCTAGACTTCGTAGCGTCGCACGGCGAGGCAGGCATTGTGTCCGCCAAACCCGAAGCTGTTGCTGATCGCGGCAGTAACGTCGCGGGCCACAGCAACGTTGGGAGTGTAGTTGAGGTCGAGCTCCGGATCAGGGTGCGCGTAGTTTATGGTGGGTGGAATCACACCCTCGCGGACGACCAGCGTACATATGACGAACTCGACGGCACCCGCTGCTCCGAGCATGTGGCCAGTCGCGGACTTGGTTGAGCTGACGTTTACGTCCTTCGCATGATCGCCGAAGACGGCCTTGATCGCGCGCGTCTCGTTGAGATCGTTTGCCGGCGTGGACGTGCCATGCGCGTTGATGTACTGCACGTCCGCCGCGCCCAGACCACCATCCTTCATGGCACGCTTCATCGCACGCTGTGCGCCCTCACCATCGGGCGCAGGCGCTGTCAGATGGTACGCGTCGCCGGTCGCCCCGTAGCCGACGATCTCGCCATAAATCGTCGCACCGCGCGCGCGCGCATGCTCCAGCTCCTCGAGCACAACAATGCCTGCCCCTTCCCCCATCACGAAGCCGTCGCGCGTTGCATCGAACGGCCGCGAAGCACTCGCCGGCGAGTCGTTGCGCTCGGACAGGGCCTTCATGTTCGCGAAACCACCGATCGCCATGGGCGTGACCGTCGCCTCCGCGCCGCCGGTTATCATCACGTCCGCATCGCCGTACTGAATGGTTCGGAAGGCGTCACCAATCGCGTGCGCGGACGTGGCGCACGCCGACACCGTCGCGTAGTTCGGGCCCTTCGCATTGAACTGCATCGACACGATTCCCGCGGCGATGTCAGCGATGAACATAGGAATGAAGAACGGACTGATCTTGCTTGGTCCGAGCTCCCGGTAGACGTCGTGCTGCTCCTCAAAACTCTTCAGCCCACCGATACCCGATCCGACGATCACGCCAAGCCTGTCCGGGTCAATGCCGGCGGCCTTGGGATCAGTGAGACCCGCATCAGCCATCGCCATCTTCGCCGCAGCAACGGCGTACTGCGTGTACACATCGGAGCGCTTCACTTCCTTCCGCTCCATGTACTCGCCCGGATTGAACCCCTTGACCTCGGCCGCAAAGCGGACTGGAAACTTGGTCGCGTCGAACTTCGTGATTGGGGCGACACCAGAAGTGCCAGACTTCAGCGCTTCCCAGGTCGCCGCCACGGAGTTCCCGACGGGCGTGATAACGCCCATGCCGGTGACGACGACCCTACGCGCCATTACGCAGCGACCTTTCCGTTCAGATACGCAAGCGCATCACCGACGGTACGCAGTTTCTCAGCGTCCTCGTCCGGGATCTCGATGTTGAACTCCTTTTCGAATTCCATGACGAGCTCGACGATGTCGAGGCTGTCTGCGCCGAGATCATCGATGAACGAAGCGCCATCGGTAAGCTTCTCGCGCTCCACACCAAGCTCGTTGGCGATGATGTCCTTTACCTTCTCCGAATTGTCGGCCATGCGGATCCTCGTGCAGTTTGAGTGGAACGTTACAATTTAACCCTGGCCCATTGGGGCAGGTAGCCAGCGCAGGTCAGGTCATTCCGCCGTCAACCACGAGGACCTGACCCGTGATATAGGAGGCCATCCCCGACGCCAGAAAGGCGACCGCGGCCGCGACGTCCTCCGGCGCGCCGAGGCGTCCCAGAGGAATCTGGGCCGCCATCGTGTTGCGGGCCTCCGGGGTCATGGCCGCGGTCATATCCGTGTCGATGAAGCCGGGAGCTATTGCGTTCACCAGGATGTTCCGCGAGCCAAGCTCCTTGGCGACGGACTTGGTGAGGCCGATCAGGCCCGCCTTGCTGGACGCGTAGTTTGCCTGGCCCTTGTTCCCTGTGATTCCGACAATGCTCGTGATGTTGATGACGCGACCCCAGCGTCGTTTCATCATGCCGCGCGTCGCAGCACGAATTGCGACGAACGCGCCGCGAAGGTTCGCATCAATTACCGCATCCCAGTCGTCGTCCTTGATCCGCATCATGAGATTGTCGCGTGTTATGCCGGCGTTGTTAACGAGAATGTCAATGCCGCCGAACGCCTCCTCGACGTCCGCTACCAGCTTGGCAACGGACGCGACTTCGCCGACGTCCACGGCGAACCCCCTGGCGCCGCGACCGATGTCGTCCGCAACGGCCGCCGCGCGAGCTACATCGCGACCGGTCACAGCGACTCGCGCGCCGCAATCGGCGAGCGCCCCCGCGATCGCGCGGCCGATGCCTCGTGTGCTTCCGGTCACAAGTGCGTTGCGACCGCTAAGGTCGATCTCCAAACTCATCCGAGCGCCTCCGCAAGTTTGTCGACATCTGCGGGCGCGCCTACCGAAAGCGCGCGCGCGCCAGGAACGATCCGCGCAACCAGACCGCACAGCACGTTGCCCGGCCCGAGCTCCACGTAGAGCGGGTCCGGGTACGCAGCCGCCATCGCACGTACCTCGGCAGACCACTGCACCGGCGAGGTCAGTTGGCGGAGCAACAGCGTGCGTGCGTCTGCCGCCGAGGTGCACGGTGCTGCGGTGACGTTCGAGTAGACAGGGAACTCAGCCTCGTTGAAGTCCGTTTCGAGCACTGCGCCACTGAATGCGATTTCAACCGGCTGCATGAGCGGCGAGTGGAATGCACCACTCACCGGGAGTGGGAGCGCCCGCCTGGCGCCCGCTTCCCTTGCGAGCTGCATCGCGCGCTCGACACCGGCCACCTCGCCCGATATCACGACCTGCTCGTCGGTATTGTAATTGGCAGGGACTACGAGTCCGGCCTCGCGGGTGGCGAGCTCGCAGATAACGTCGATTGGCTGCGAAAGCTTGCCAAGCACCGCGGCCATCGTTCCCGGGCGCGTGGAGCCGGTCTCGTACATCAGTTCGCCGCGACGCCGCACGAGTCGCGCGCCATCGTCCAGTGAGAGCGAGTCGGCCGCGTGATGGGCCGTGAGCTCGCCGAGTGAGTGACCGCCTGCCGCGACAATTCGGTTGGCTAACATGTCTCGAACGACTGCCCATGCAGCTGCACCATGCGCATAGAGCGCAGGCTGGGCGTTTAGTGTGAGCGTCAGCTCTTCAGACGGCCCGTCGAAGCAGAGCGTGCTTAGCGGAAGCGACAGCAAGTCGTCGATCTGGTCGAACACCGCGCGCGCAGCTGGAAAAGCGGCAGCGAGCTCCTTCCCCATACCGGGCTTCTGCGAGCCCTGTCCCGGAAACAAAAGGATGACGTTCATTACTCCGCAGGTTGTCGTACGGTTTTTTCGGGAGGACTACAGACGAACGATCGCGGAGGCCCAGGTAAATCCGGCGCCGAATGCTACCATCATGACGGTCGATCCCGGCCCGACGATTCTTTTCTCGATCGCCTCGTCGAGCGCGATCGGAATGGATGCTGACGACGTGTTGCCGAAACGGTCGACGTTGACGTACACCTTGTCCATCGAGATGCCGGCGTGCTTCGCGGTTGCCTCGATGATGCGCGTATTCGCCTGATGCGGAATGAGGAGATCGATGTCGTCGCTGCGAAGTTTTGCGGAGTCAAGCGCGCGATCTGCGGCCTCGCTCATCTCACGCACTGCGTGCTTGAACACTTCGCGACCGGCCATTTTGACGAGGTGCGAGCGATTCTCGAGGACCTCGGCTGTCATGGGGTGCGCCGCGCCGCCATCCGGGCGGTACAATAGATTGGCGAGCTTGCCGTCACTCCGCATGAACGTCGAAAGAATTCCAGTCTTCTGACCGTCCGTGTTGCGCTGCAAAACCACCGCGCCGGCGCCGTCACCGAACAGCACGCAGGTCGAGCGGTCCTTCCAGTCGATGATTGCGCTCATCTTTTCTGCACCAACAACCAGCGCGGTGTCAATCGCGCCGGAAGCGATCATGCCTTCCGCGATACTGAGTCCGTACAGCCAGCCCGAGCACGCAGCGGAAATGTCAAACGCGGCGGCACGCGTTGCTCCGAGCTCCGCTTGCAAATCCACCGCCGTTGCCGGCAACAAGCGGTCGGGCGTCGCAGTGCTCAGGACAATCACATCGATCTCGCCGGCAGTAACGCCGGCCTTCGTCATCGCGCCGCGCGCGGCAGCTGCTGCCATCCAGCACGTAGTTTCGTCCTCGCCGCAGACGCGTCGCTCGTGGATACCAGTGCGTTCCATGATCCACTCGTCCGTAGTCTCGATGCCGATGGACGCGAAGTCATTGTTCGTGAACACGCGCGCCGGGATCCCGCGGCCGGTGCCGGTGATCCGTGCGACGGGAGGAATCATGCGACCGCCTCCGAGTGTGTGCGCTCGGAGGCTGCAAGCCGTTGGGCCATGAGATCGTTCATCCTGCTCTCCACTGCGCGAACGCTGACCTTGATTGCGTTCTTGATGGCGCGCGGCGACGACTTGCCGTGTGAGATGATGCTCACACCGCGCACTCCCAGAAGTGGAGCGCCGCCGTGCTCCGAGTAATCGAGTTCAGCGAGGGCGCGGGTAAGCGTGTCGGGGTCGATGTCCGCCGACTTCCGGATCAGGCCAACGATCATTGGCGTTACCGCTTCATAGAACTTGAGCAAAACGTTGCCGACGAAGCCGTCGCACACCACGACGTCGAGCGCTCCCCCATCCGTCCCACCGGCCGGAAGATCGCGTCCCTCAACGTTGCCCAGAAAATTGAAGCCGGCCGCCGCAAAGAGCGCGTTGGCTTCCTTTACCACGGCGTTGCCCTTTTCGGCTTCCTCGCCGATGCTGAGCAGGCCGATAGCCGGATTGTCGCGGGCAAGGAGGCATTCGGCGTACACCCCTCCAAGCCACGCGAACTGCAGCAACTCGCGTGCGGAACAATCGACGTTGGCGCCCGAATCCAGGACCACGATGGATCGGCGAGCGGTTGGGAAGAGCGTAGCGATGGCGGGACGGTGAAGGCCCGGCAACAGTTTGAGGAGCAGCGCGGACGCCGCCATCTGCGCACCAGTGCTGCCAGCTGACACGAACGCGTCGGACTCACCCTTCACCTGAAGTGTGAGTCCTATCGTCATGGAGTTGCGGGGTTTGGCTCGCAGCGCCGCAACGGGTCTGTCGGACATGTCGATCACATCCGGAGCATCCACTACGTGTATGCGGTGGCGCTCCGAGCGCAGGGACGCGTGTTCCCCTGCGAGGAGTGTGTCGAGAGTGTGCTGGATGACGTCAGAGCGCCCGACCAGCTGGATGGTGTGAGATTGCGGCATCTCGCCTAGGGCAAGCAAGGCGCCAGCGACTGGTGCCGCGGGGGCGAAGTCGCCCCCCATCGCGTCTAACGCGATGCGGGCCAACTAGGCGCCCTTAGCGGCTACTCTCTGTTTGCCACCGTAGTACCCGCACTCGGCGCACACATGGTGTGGACGCTTGATGGCCTGGCACTGGGGACACTTCTGGAGGGCAGTAACGGGAGCACCCTTCGCGGTGTTGCGAAGGCGCTTGCGCTGCTTGGATACGCGACGTTTGGGGACGGCCATGGGACGGCTTCTGGGTCAGGTTTTCAGGCGTGGGAGTCGTCGTGCCCGGACGAATCCTGGCGCAGCGCAGCCCATCGGGCATCAGTCGGGACGGGCTCACAACTGCAAGCGCCGTCGTTCAGGTCAGCGCCGCAAGTGAGACAGAGTCCCTTGCAGTCCTCCCTGCAATCAACAAAGGCAGGCACCGAAAGGAGCCATCCTTCACGCACAGCTGGTCGTACATCGAGCCGATGTGCGCCCGGGTCGTAAGTGAATACGTCCGGATCGTCGTCCATCGTTGGGTCGTCCGCCGGAGCGAACAGGAAATGTGCATGCTCGTCCACCCGCCGCGTGACCTCCGTCAGGCACTTGCGGCAGTCGAGCTTGACGTCGCCGGAAAAGCGTCCGCTGAAGTAAAAGCGGCCATTTCCGGCACTGGAAAACCGCCCCTCGACGTGCACGGCGTCCACCGGACGCGAGTCCGCCGCAATCCAGATGGGATCGTCGGTCGGAAGGTCACCATGGACCTGCGCGGCCGTCGACTCCAGGGTACGGATGTCGAAAGACAGCATAGCCTCTCAAGCTAGTCACGTACGGAGCGGACGGCAACCGGCTGCCGTTCACCGCCGCGCGGTCCAGCTTGAGACTTGGTCAGGCGATTTCAGACGTTAACGGCCGCGGATGACCTCGCTCTCCGCGAAGAAAAAACGAGACTCGCGAGCGGCATTCTCATCCGAGTCCGACGCATGAATCGCGTTCCGCTCCTTCGACTCCGCGAACAGCTTCCGAACCGTTCCAGCATCGGCTTCCGCGGGATCCGTAGCGCCGATGGCCGTGCGCAGCGCTGCGACGGCGTCGGCCTTTTCAAGCACCAGCGGCACGCATGGGGCCGAGGTCATGAAGCTGCAGAGCGACGCGTAGAACGGCCGGTCCTTGTGGACTGCGTAGAACTCGCCCGCTTCGGCCTGCGTGAGGTGCGTCACGCGGGAGGCGCGGATCCTGAACCCCTGTTGTTCGAGATGCGCGATGATCTGTCCGGCCTTTCCCGCGCCGAACGCATCCGGCTTGATGATCGTGAGTGTGTAGTCTCCAGCCATTTACTTCATTCGCTCCTTTAGTAGTCCAACGACATCTATCGGACGCCTGGCGACGCCAAGTCCGTTCTCCTCGAATGCCTGCATCTTTTCGGCGGCCGTACCCGCGGACCCGGAGATGATCGCCCCGGCGTGCCCCATGCGACGGCCCGGCGGCGCGGTCTGACCGGCGATGAATCCGACAACGGGCTTCGTCATCTTCTCCTTCACGAACTTCGCCGCTTCCTGCTCGTCCGTTCCGCCGATTTCTCCGATCATGACGACCGCTGTCGTGTCCGGATCACGCTCGAACGCGTCGAGGCAGTCGATGAAGTTTGTCCCGTTGATGGGATCGCCGCCGATGCCGACGCAAGTTGTCTGGCCCATCCCGGCCCGAGTCATCTGATAGACCAACTCGTATGTGAGCGTACCCGAGCGGCTCACCAGCCCGATGGGGCCCGGCGTGCAGATGCGACCGGGAATGATTCCCACCTTGGACTTCCCGGGCGAAATCAGTCCCGGACAGTTTGGGCCAAGCAGACGCGCACCCTTCTCCTTCATGAATGGATACACAAACGTCATGTCGAGAACCGGCACACCCTCAGTGATGCATACCACGAGCGCGATGCCCGCGTCGGCGGCTTCCATCATGGCATCCGCGGCGCCGTTCGGTGGCACGTAGATGACACTCGTGTTGGCGCCGGTCTCGCGCACGGCGTCGTAGACGGTGTTGAAAATTGGCACCGTGTTCTCGAATTTCTGGCCGCCCTTGCCGGGCGTGACACCGGAAACTACTTGCGTCCCGTACTCCATCATCTGCTTGGTGTGGAACGAGCCGTCGCGGCCCGTAATACCCTGCACCACCAGCCGAGTGTCGCCGTCGATGAAGATGCTCATGCGGCCTTCCCGGTCGCGAGTGAGACAGCCTTTTTCACCGCTTCGTCCATGTCGGTCATCGCGCTGAATCCGTTTTCCGTAAGAATCTTCACCGCTATCTCTTCGTTGGTGCCAGTGAGTCGAATCACAATCGGCACTTTGAGTGGATTTGCCCTGGTTGCCGTGACAATCCCGTTCGCGACATCATCCGTGCGCGTGATGCCGCCGAAGATGTTGAACAGTATGGCCTTGACGTTCGCATCACTAGTAATGATGCGCAGTGCGTTCACCACCTTTTCGGGATTGCTTGATCCGCCGATGTCGAGAAAGTTGGCGGGGTCGCCGCCATAATACTTCACGAGGTCCATGGTGGCCATTGCGAGGCCGGCGCCGTTCACTACGCAACCTACGTTTCCGTCCAGCTTGATGAATGTCAGATTCGCCTCGCGCGCGTCCACTTCGCTCGGATCCTCGGACGACTCGTCGCGAAGCGCGGCGATACTCGGCCGACGATCCAGCTCGTTGTCGTCGATCACCATCTTCGCGTCCAGTGCCAGTACCTCGCCGGAAGGCGTGGTGACCAGTGGGTTGATCTCGGCGAGCGATGCGCCGCTGTCCATGAACGCGTGATACAGATCCTGCATTATCTTCGCGGCCGCGCGCACTTGCTTGACGTCGCTGTACAAGAAGAAGCCAAGCTCCATCGCTTGATATCCGCGCAGTCCATATCGCGAGTCTATCGGTAGTCGCATGATCTTCTCCGGTGTGCTGGCCGCGACTTCCTCGATGTCGATACCGCCGGCCGGACTCACCATGAACACAGGCTTCTTGGACACGCGGTCCAGGATGATTCCCGCATAGGCCTCGGTCGCTATGTCGGCCGCAGGTGTCACGAGGACTTTATCCACCGTGATTCCCTTGATTTTCATGCCGAGGATGTTCGACGCGATCTCCCGGGCCTCCGCGGGCGTTTTGGCGAGCTTCACACCGCCAGCCTTGCCGCGACCGCCAGCGTGAACCTGTGCCTTCACCACTACCGTCGTGCCGAATCGTTGGGATATCTGTTCCGCCTCTTCGGGCGTTGATGCTACGTCTCCCGGCGGGATGGGGACGCCGTGTGAGCGAAAGATTTCCTTCGCCTGATATTCGTGGATGTTCAATTGGGCTCCGTTGATTGGCGCATCTGGGTGGGAACGATTTCCGTGCCCGCCCGCCCCGCGACGGCGTCGCTGCCGCGCGAAAGCTCTGTAATAATGGCACGGCCACCGGTCTCGCGCACGTAGCTCGCAGCCGCGCGCACCTTTGGCGCCATGCTTCCTTCGCCGAACATGTGTCTGCTGTCGAGCTCGGCGACTTCAGCAACCGTGAGCCGGCTCAACGCGCGCTTGTCTGGCTTGCCCCAATTCGTGTACACGGCGTCGACGTCCGTAAGGATCATGAATAGATCGGCCTCAAGACGTCTCGCGAGGACGGCCGCAGCGAGGTCCTTGTCGACGACGCAATCCAGCCCTTCGAGCGACCCGCCGGAATCGCGATATACAGCGATTCCACCTCCACCGCACGCGACGACCATGACGCCGTGATCCAGCAGAGCTTCGATGACGGAAGCCTCGTGGATGTCGTACGGTATTGGGCTCCCGACAACGCGTCGCCACCGTTCGTTTCCGTCTTTCGCAACTGCCACCCCGCGCGCCAACAGCTCCCTCGCGCGCTCGTCGGCGAGTGAGTGGCCAACGAACTTGGAAGGATGCGCGAGCGCAGCGTCTGTCCGATCGACAACGACCTGTGTGATCACCGTTACCACCCGCGCGTTGCTTCCCGCGATACGTAGCGCGTTTTCGAGCGATTGCTGAATCATGTAACCAATCCAGCCCGCGGTTGCGGCGACCAGAACGCCCAGGGGAAGCGGCTCGACAGTCGCGCGCGCTTCCTCGTTGCGCACCAACTCGTCGCCAACCTGAGGCCCGTTGCCGTGAACGATGCAAACGTCCCATCCGCTCATCGCCAGCGCGACAATCGGGCTGAGGCTCTCGCGCGTGTGGCGGAACTGATCGAAGATCGTGGAGCGTTCGCCGGACGGCGACAGCGCGTTGCCACCCAGAGCGATCACCGCACGCTGGCGTCCGGACGCTGTCGTCACTTGTGCCCCTGTATCACCATTCCGAGCGTGTCAAAAGTGGCGCCGAATCCACGCAGGTTCCCCGAATCGAGAGCGGCGCGCATGCGATCGTATATACGACCGACCTCCTGACGGAACGCTCGCTCTTCGGGAGCGGATGCTGCGCCAGACGGGGGCGCTGGTGGCGGCGGAGAAAGCAAGTCGGCGGGCACGTGAGTCGCGAGGTACCGGCCCGGGTGCGCGCTGAACCAGGCGCGGGCGACCGGATCCGGCGCGGCATCCGGGACGATCACCGTCGCGGCGGTGCCCCCGCTGACGTACGCGGTGCCCGCGTGGCGCCGGTAGGTGATCCGCGTGGTGCCCGCGGAACGTGGTGCGCTCAGCGGATAGGTCTCGCTGATGCTGTACAGATCCACTACCCAGAGAATTCCGCGCGCAGTAGGAATCGCCCCGATCGCGGTGGACATCGCAAGCGCGGGCGCGAGCGCCGCCACCCGCGCGCGCACGTCGCGCTCGCGCACGAAGGCATCGCTGCTCGGAATGTCACCCGACAGCAGTCTCGGATTCTGCTCTGACCACGCATGCATGAAGCGCGGCACGCCGTTGCCGAGTCGAGGCGCTGAGACGGCGCGCGCGGCGTCCGGGACGACAACGATGCCCATGGCGCCGGGGAACACGATATCGGGTATCCCGCCGCGAATCTGGATCTGACCTGCGTTCGCCAGGAGCGTCGAATCGGCGAAGTAGCGAACCGAAGGAGCGATGGGCTCCGTGGGAAACGCGCGCGCGTTGAAGTCTGCGCGCGTCTCCACGTACGGTCGCTCGCTCCTGGCATTTACCGGATCTGCAGCGAGCCTGCCCGATACAAATGGGCCCGCAAACTGTGCGACAAGTGTACCGACAATTACCACACTCACGGCTATGAACGATGTCGCGGCCTGGCCCATCCATCCAGCCGCAAGCAGGACGACAGCCGCGCCGATGCTCACAAGTGACAGCCCCACGTCCGCGGGGATGAGGAACACGTGATCAGTGCGCGTGAAGAGTCCGTCGGGTCCGCTGCCGTGTATCAGCTCGCGAAACGCGTCAAGACGAAAGCCCCACGCGGCGAGCAGAAGAAGGATGGCTCCCAGTGCGCTGATATGCCGGCGCGCGTATGGCGTGACATGCATCCCGCGAGAGTCCCAGGTCAGACTTGGCGTGAGTGCGTAAAGAGCTATCACCAGAATTGCGGTGATCGCGAAGAGGGTCATGCACCACTGATACGCGCCGATCTCCAGCGGGAGCCACGACACAAAATGGCTCAGATCGAGCGTGAAATACGGGTCGCTCTCTGCGAACGCGACATTGGAGCGCCACAGCGCCAGCGCGGTCCACGACGGCAGGGACGCAAGACTGAGCGCCGCAACGCCTGTGCTTACACCCGCAGTCAGGAGGCGAAGCCGCGCCGACGGGACCTCCTCACCGAACTCGACGTTGGCAAGACGCTTTGGTACGATGAGCGCGACCACGGAGCGGCGAACGGACGAGACGTTGATCCACGCGAACGCAATGCCAATGACAATTGCGGCTCCGAAGAGCCACGCGGTGGACCACACGCGGTCGTCCCAGACAGAGGCGGCGCCTAGATTGGCGTACCATTCCTGATCGGAGTAGAGTATTGCTGCTCCGCGGCCTGCGAGCAGCACTACTGCGGCCGCGGCGATCGCGCCGGTAAGCCGCTGGCCGCGTGTCACGTCAGATCGTGACGCCGCGCTGTGCGAGCCATCCCTCAACCTCCGCGCGGATCGTTCCAAGCTGCTCCTGCGTACGCGCCTCGAATCGAAGCACAATCACTGGCTGCGTGTTCGAGGCGCGGATGAGGCCCCATCCGGACGGGTACTGGATGCGTACACCGTCCACCCCGATTGTTGGATATCTGGCTCCGAAATAATCCACTGCGTCGCGAACAATCTGGAACTTGATATCGTCCGCGCAGTCCACTCTGATCTCGGGCGTTGATACAAACCGCGGGACATCTGCCAGGAGCTCATGCACTGATTTGCCCGAATCCGCAACGATGCGGAGCAGGCGCGCGGCGCCGAACAGCGCGTCGTCAAAGCCGTACCATCCTTCGTCGAAGTACATGTGGCCGGACATCTCGCCAGCGAGTGGCGAGTGCATCTCATGCATCTTCTCTTCGATCAGAGAATGTCCCGTCTTCCACATCACCGGCACTCCGCCAGCGTTCCGGATCGCGTCGGGCAGCGCCTGCGAGCACTTGACGTCAAAGATGATTGGCGCACCGGGCGTGCGCTCGAGAACGTCGCGTGCGTAGAGGAGAAGCAGGTAGTCCCCCCAGATGATCTCGCCCGATCCCTCGATGACGCCAATGCGGTCGGCGTCACCATCAAAGGCCACGCCGAAGTCGTACCCCCCGCCCCGGATCTCGTGCACGAGGTCCTCGAGGTTCTCCGGCACCGTCGGGTCCGCGTGGTGGTTAGGAAACGTGCCGTCGCTTTCGCAGAACATGCAGTGTGCGTCAACTCCGAGCCTCTCGAAAAGCTTCGGCGCTACGAGAGAGCCTGCGCCGTTGCCGGCATCCGCGGCGATCCGCAATCGACGCGACAGCTTTCCCACTCGGCCCACAACGTCCTCGATGTACGGGTCGATCACGCTCTCCGAGCGGACGCTCCCGGCGCCGGTCGGAAATACGCCGGCAACGGCCAGCTCGTGCAGCCGGCGGATGTCATCGCCGTAGATCGATGCCTTTTGGACACCCAACTTGAATCCGTTGTACTCGGCCGGATTGTGGGAGCCGGTGATCTGGACCCCCGCGACGACTGGCAGTTTGTGCTGTGCCCAGTACGCAACGGGGGTCGGAACCACTCCGATGTCGACGGTGTCGACGCCGCTCTCGCTCAGTCCGGTGATTAGTCCCGAGTAAAGTCCCTCGCCGCTGGGTCGGTTATCACGCCCGACTGCCACGGCGCCGCTTACGCCTCGCTCGACGAGAAGTTGCGCAAAAGCACGACCGACGATTCGTGCAACGTCCGGCGTCAGCTGGGTGCCGGTGATCCCTCGAATGTCGTATTCACGAAAGATTTCCGGCGCGAGACTCACCGCGGGGCGACCTGCGTGACCTGCGGAGCAGTTGCTCTGAGGAAGGAGCCCGGTCTCTGTGTGAGCGCAACCAACGCGTTCGGATAGACGCCGAGCGCGAGTAGCACCACCGTCGCCACCCCAATTACCCAGCGCGTTGCGTCGCCCACGCGCCGCGGATCGCCCAGCGTTTCCTGCTCAGGTCTCGGCTTCATGAACATTACGAGCACTACATACATGTAATAGCCGCACGATATCACGCTCGTCAGCACGAGCAAGACCGCGAGCCGCGTTTGCGGCTCCGGCGCGTACAGTGCGGCCTGGAGAACGTACCACTTCGCGAAGAAGCCCGCGCCCCCGAAAATCGGAAAGCCGAGCAGCGAGAGCATGCAGACTGCCATAGCGACTGCGAGCCACGGGCGGACGGTCCACAGGCCAGCATAGTCGTCCACGTCGAGGTACGGCTCTCCCGCCTGACCAAGGGCGACTACGACACCAAACGCCCCAAACGTCGCGAGCGTGTACGCGACCACGTAGAACAGGAATGCGGAGCTGCCCAAAGACTGCCCGGTCGCCAGTAGAACCATGATGTAGCCGGCGTGGGCGATGCTGGAATAGGCGAGAAGGCGCTTGATATCACGCGACGCCAGCGCAACCAGATTTCCGACGACCATCGTCACCGCGGCGAGCCACCACGCGGCAACGTGCCACGCAACGATCTCGCCGCTGAAAGCCTCCGCGAAGATTCGCAGAAACGTTGCGAACGCCGCAGCCTTCACCGCGGCGGCCATGTACGCCGTGATTGGCGTCGGAGCCCCTTCATACACGTCCGGGGCCCACATGTGAAACGGCACCAGCGCTACTTTGAAACCGAACCCGATGAACAGCAGTGCGATCCCGATGAGCAGCATCGGAGCAGACATCACGTGGTGCGCGGAGATCCGCTCGCCGATCAGTGCGAGGCTGGTCGTCCCCGTCGCGCCGTAGGTCAGCGCGATTCCGTATAGAAGAAACCCCGTCGAGAATGCGCCAAGCAGGAAATACTTGATGGCTCCCTCGGCGGACCGCTCGCTCCGCCGGTTGAGTCCCGTCAGAATGTAGACCGCGATGGACATCAGCTCGATGCCAAGGAACACTATCGTGAGATCACGCGCGGCCGCGAGTATCATCATACCCGATGTCGCGAACAAGACGAGCGCGTGCGCCTCGGCAGGCAGAATTTCTTCGCGCGCGTTGTAGTCGAGCATGAGCCCCAACGTCCCCGCTGTCGCTGCAAGCAGTATCAAGTCGAGGATCCAGCGGAAGTTGTCCACCGCGATGACGCCCGCACTGGACACGGTCCCCACCGCGATGAAGTAGAGTACGACGCAGGCGGACACCACGCACACTGCAATGCCGGCGATCCCGACGCTTCTCTGTCGCTCGACAGACTCGGGTCCCCACCCGGCCATCAGCATGAGGACCATCGCGCCAATCATCATCACGATGTCCGGCGTCAGCGCTGCGATCAGCTGCATCGGGTGCGAAAGATCGAACGCCACTCGCTATTCTCCGCGCGGCAACGCCGCTGTCTGGGTCTCGGCTCGGGCCGCGTTCGTCTGGACAGTTCGAACCACCTGTTCGGCAGATGCCTGCATCCGGCGGAGAACGGGCGCAGGGTACACGCCAAGCCACACGATGCAGATGAACAGCGGAGTGAGCAATCCGATCTCGCGCCAGTTGAGATCGGACATCGTTTCGTTCTCAGGCTTGTCGAGGTTGTTGAATATCAGCCGCTGGAGAGCCCAGAGGAGGTAACACGCCGCGAATATCACTCCCGTCGTTGCTACTGCTGCAAAGATCGGGTACGTGCGGAACGAGCCCAGCAGGACAAGAAATTCTCCGACGAAGCCGTTGAGCCCCGGCAGACCGACGCTGCTCAGCGACACAAAGGTCAGCGCCGCCGCGAACATGGGTACAACCCTCGCAATCCCCCCGTAGTCTGCGAGCATGCGAGTGTGCCGCCGCTCGTACATCATGCCGATGAGCAGAAATAACGCGCCCGTGGATATACCGTGGTTGATCATCACGAGCAGCGCGCCCTGCACACTCTGGACTGTAAGCGCAAAAATCCCGAGCATGACGAAGCCGAGGTGGCTTACCGACGAGTATGCGACCAGCCGCTTGAAGTCTGGTTGAACCATCGCGACCAGCGCGCCGTAAACGATGCCGATCACCGCGAGCGTGAGTATGATGGCGCGGACAGTGGGGTTCATCGCCGCGCCCGGGAACAGCGGCAGCGCGAAACGCAGGAAACCGAAAGTACCCATCTTCAACATGATTCCGGCCAGGATCACCGAGCCCGCCGTCGGAGCTTCGGTATGGGCATCGGGCAGCCAAGTATGGAACGGAAAGACCGGCACCTTGACTGCGAATGCAAGAAAGAAAGCGCCGAAAAGCCATAGTGCAGTGGTCGGCGTCAACGCGCCGGACACCAGCATCGCGTCGTAACTGAAGTTCGGTACGCCGGTCAGCATGTCGCGATTGTGAATCCCGAGATAGATGATCGCGACGAGCATCAGTAGCGAGCCGAGCATTGTGTAGATGAAGAACTTGAGACTGGCGTAGATGCGTTTCTGTCCGCCCCAGATACCGATGATGAAGTACATGGGGATCAGCATGACTTCCCACATCACGTAAAAGAGGAAGAGATCCCGCGCCAGGAAGACTCCGAGCATTCCGCTCGTAAGGATCAGTAGCAGCCCCAGGTACGCGTGCACTTTGGTCTTCACGGACGTCCAGCCACCGAGCACGGCGAGCGGCATGGTGAGCGTGGTAAGCAGGACCAGCATGAGGGAGATCCCGTCAACCCCGAGTGAAAAGCGCGCTCCCCACGCCGGA
>JALYTX010000028.1 GCA_030854055.1 Gemmatimonadota bacterium
CGCGTTCCTCCTGGTCTATCTCGTGTACACTCTGCTCCGTCCTGAGCGGTTCTAGGAGCGATTGACATGACCGCCAATGGCTGGTTCCAGATACTCTTCTTCTCGGTCGTGCTGCTCGCCGTCACCAAACCCGTCGGCATCTATGTGCTGCGCGTATATGACGGCTCGATGCGCTGGTTGGGTCCGCTCGAACGTCTCATCTATCGAGCTTGCGGTATCGATCCTCAGGAAGATCAGCACTGGACGCGCTACGCAGCGTCGATGCTGATCTTCAGCGCTGTTACAATGCTCGTCACCTACGCCGTCCTTCGGTTGCAGCACTATCTGCCACTGAACCCGTTCAACCGCGACGCCGTGCCTGACCGCCAGGCGTTCGAGACGGCCGCGTCATTCACCACGAACACCAACTGGCAGTCATACAGTGGGGAGACGACGATGTCGTACTTCTCGCAGATGACGCAGCTCGCGTTCCACAACTTCGCGTCGGCGGCGGTTGGCATGGCGCTGGCCGTGGCGCTGGCTAGAGGGACAGCGCGCCGCTCAGCCGGTCTTATCGGAAACTTTTGGACGGATCTGATCCGCGGAGTTCTGTACCTGTTCGTCCCAATGTCTATCGTGCTCGCGCTGGTCTTCGTACAGCAGGGTGTGGTGCAGAACTTCAGCGCCTACGTCACGGTCCACACGCTCGAGGGCGCGAAGCAGGTGCTCGCGATGGGCCCGGTCGCAAGTCAGGAGGCAATCAAGCAGCTCGGCACTAACGGCGGCGGTTTCTTCAACGCCAATTCGGCCCATCCGTTCGAGAACCCGACGCCGCTAACGAACTTCCTGCAGATACTCGCGATCTTCATCATACCTGCCGGACTGGTCTACATGTACGGGCGGATGGTGAAGAATCCCAGACACGGCTGGGCGATCTGGGCTGCGATGTTCATACTGTTCTTCGCTGGTGTGAGCACGACGTACTGGGCCGAGGCTCGCGGGAACCCGGTCCACGCAGCTCGTGGAATCGACGTGCGTGCGAGCGCCACGAACCCGGGTGGCAACATGGAGGGCAAGGAGGTGCGATTCGGTATCGCCAACTCCGCGCTCTATGCAACCGTTACGACCGACGCGTCGTGCGGCTGCGTGAACAGCATGCACGACTCGTTTACGCCGATCGGCGGCATGGTGCCCATGGTGAACATGCAGCTCGGCGAAGTGATTTTTGGTGGCGTCGGGGCAGGCCTCTACGGAATGCTGATGATGGTGATACTCACGGTCTTCATCGCCGGCCTCATGGTCGGCCGGACTCCGGAATACCTGGGCAAGAAAATCCAGAGCCGCGAGATACGCATGGCGATGCTCTACATCCTTGTCTTCCCCGCGTCGATCCTGCTCTTCTCCGCCGCCGCCTCGGTACTTCCGACGGGTCTCAAGGGCCTGAACAACGCCGGGCCGCACGGACTTTCGGAAATACTCTACGCCTTCACGTCGACCACCGCGAACAACGGCAGCGCGTTCGCCGGTCTAACTGGTTCGACCTACTACTACAACACGACACTCGGCCTTGCGGCACTGATCGGTCGCTTTGCGATGCAGGTCCCAATGATCGCGCTGGCGGGATTTCTCGCAGAGCGAAAGCTCGTCGCTGAATCGTCGGGAACGTTCCCTGTGACCACACCCCTGTTCGTCGGGCTTCTGATCGGTGTGATCCTCATCGTCGGCGCTCTGACCTTCTTTCCAGCACTCGCGCTCGGTCCCGTGGTGGAGCATCTACTGATGGGCGCCGGGAGACTGTTCTAATGGCAACGCAAAGAAGACCTCTGTTCGATCCGCCCATCGTACGGCGTGCGCTGCGCGTCTCATTCGTCAAGCTCGCACCGCGCCACATGATCAGGAACCCGGTCATGTTCGTCGTGGCGATCGGCAGCGTTCTCACAACTATATCGCTCTTTCGCGACGTGGCGCTGGGCCGCGGCGACATTGGATTCACGCTGCAGATCACCATCTGGCTCTGGTTCACGGTAGTCTTTGCGAACTTCGCCGAAGCCATGGCGGAGGGGCGTGGCAAGGCCCAGGCCGACACGCTCCGGAAGTCCCGCACGCAGACCAGCGCCAGGAAGCTCGCGAGTCTCGCGAACCGGCACGCGATCCAGCCTGTCGCGTCGAGTGAGCTGCGGAAGGGAGATCTCGTTCTGTGCGAGCCCGGCGATGTGATTCCCGGCGATGGCGAGGTAGTGGAAGGAGTGGCATCCGTCGACGAGTCCGCGATTACCGGTGAGTCCGCACCCGTGATACGCGAGTCGGGTGGTGACAGATCCGCGGTAACGGGCGGAACGAAAGTGCTGTCGGACTATCTGGTGATCCGCATAACAGCGAACCCCGGCGAGACATTCCTGGACCGCATGATCGCACTCGTCGAAGGCGCGTCGCGCCAAAAGACGCCGAATGAGATTGCCCTCACAATTCTCCTATCGGGACTGACGATAATTTTTTTGCTCGCGGTGGTAACGCTGCAGCCATTCGCCATCTATAGCGGCGGACCGGTCGCGATGCCCGTCCTGATAGCATTGCTGGTGTGTCTCATCCCTACGACGATTGGCGGCCTTCTTTCGGCGATTGGTATCGCTGGAATGGATCGCATGATTCAACAGAACGTCATAGCGATGTCTGGCCGCGCGGTGGAAGCCGCCGGTGATGTCAACACGTTGTTGCTGGACAAGACCGGCACGATCACGCTGGGCAACAGGCAGGCGGTCGAGTTCTTCCCAGTACCTGGCGTTACCGTCGAGCAGCTGGCTGACCGGTCTCAGCTTGCATCGCTTCCCGATGAGACCCCGGAGGGTCGTAGCATCGTCGTGCTCGCGAAAGATCGTTTCAACTTTCGTGCGCGGGAGCTTGGTGCAGGCGACTCGCACGGTCAGATGGAATTCATCCCTTTCTCGGCGTCAACGCGCATGAGCGGGGTGAATGTGGACGGAGTTGAGCTGCGGAAGGGTGCCGGAGACTCGGTCGCCCGATGGGTTCGCGATAACGGCGGAACGGTGCCGAAGGCGATCGATGAGATAGTCGAGCGCATTGCACGCGAAGGCGGGACGCCACTCGTTGTCGCCGAGCGTGGCAACGGAGCAACGCAGGTACTCGGTGCGATCTATCTCAAGGACATCGTGAAGGGTGGAATGAAGGAGCGCTTCGACAGACTTCGCGCAATGGGCATTCGTACCGTGATGATCACCGGGGACAATCCGCTGACAGCCGCGTCGATCGCGCGCGAGGCTGGCGTCGACGACTTTCTCGCCGAGGCCAAGCCAGAAGACAAGATTGCGTTAATTCGCCGCGAGCAGGCGGGCGGCAAGCTGGTGGCGATGACCGGCGACGGCACCAATGACGCACCCGCACTCGCGCAGGCCGACGTCGGTGTCGCGATGAACACCGGGACACAGGCCGCCAAGGAAGCCGGAAACATGATCGACCTGGATTCCAACCCCACCAAGCTCATCGAAGTGGTGGAGATCGGTAAGCAGCTCCTGATGACGCGCGGGTCGCTCACCACATTCTCAATAGCGAACGACGTCGCCAAGTACTTCGCCATCATTCCGGCGATGTTCCTCGTGACGTATCCGGCGCTTCAGGCACTCAACGTCATGCGCCTTCACTCGCCGCAGTCGGCGATACTGAGCGCCGTGATATTCAACGCACTCATCATCGTCGCACTGATACCGCTTGCGCTCCGCGGGGTCAAGTACCGCCCCGCAGCGGCATCGGTGATACTTCGGCGCAATCTGCTTATCTACGGCCTCGGCGGTATCATCGTGCCCTTCATCGGCATCAAGTTCATCGACATGCTACTCGTCGTCACACGTCTTGTATAAGAGGACCAAGGACAATGACACCAATGATTCGCAAGCAGCTCCGCCCCGCGATCGTCGCGACGTTTGCGCTGATGATCGTGACGGGCCTCATATATCCCGGCATCGTGACCGTAATCGCGCGGCTCGTCTTCCCGCAACAGGCCAACGGCTCGCTCATTACGAGTGCTAATGGCCAAATAGTCGGCAGCTCTTTGATCGGCCAGAGCTTCGCTCGCGCGGAGTACTTCCACGCGCGCCCCTCCGCCGCCGGCAATGGTTACGACGACACACTGTCCGGCGGGACGAACAAGGGACCGACAGACAGAAAACTCGCCGATACCCTCATCGCCCAGGCCGTGGATAGTGCGGTGAAGCTGGATGGCGCCGTCGAGGGCAACATCCCCGCGGATCTCGTCACATCGTCGGCGTCAGGGGTTGATCCACACATCTCACCTGCGTCCGCAGAGCTTCAAGTCGCCCGCGTAGCGCGCGCGCGAAGCGCAAGCGCTGAGGCTATTCGGGCGATTGTGCTGCAACATACCGAGCGGCGGCAGCTAGGGTTTCTTGGCGAGCCACGCGTAAATGTACTCCTTCTCAACATGGCGCTCGACTCTGTTTTTCCAGGTAATCGCGCCACCATCACCAGCTCGCACAACAGTGGGAGCAGAGGCATCTAGTGATCAGAATATTTCGCGCGTGGGTAGTCGCCATTCTTGTTCCCCTTCTGACTTTCGGGAAGCAGGCGATAGCGCAGTCGACCGGCACCACAGCGCAGCACTCAGCCCCAGATAGTACAAAGGACGCAACGCCGGACACGTCCGAGAAGACGAGCTTCGGTGCATTCGTGGATGGTTACTATGCGTACGATTTTGATCGTCCGGCGAACTTCGACCGGTCGTACACCACCCAGCCTGCACGGCACAACGAGTTCAACATCAACCTCGCGTTCGTGGAGGCCAGGGTGGACGGGTCGCGGATTCATGGCCGACTGGCGCTGCAGGCTGGCACGTCGGTGCAGGCGAACTACGCGGGAGAGCCTACGAACGGTATCGTGAGCGGCCCGTCACTGAGCCGATTCATCCAGGAGGCGTTCGCGGGCTACAAGGTCGCGAACAATCTCTGGATTGACGGCGGAATATTCTTCTCGCATATCGGAAACGAGAGCTTCATCTCGCGCGACAACTGGAACTATAGCCGGTCGCTTGTCGCCGAGTACACGCCATACTACGAGTCCGGTGTCCGGGCAGTGTGGCAGGCGACGCCCAAGCTGACGTCCACGTTTGCCGTTGTCAACGGATGGCAGAACATCTCGGAGACCAACGCGGACAAGGCAGTGGGAGTCAGACTCGACTACGCTGCCAACTCACGCGTTACCCTATCGTACGACAATCTCGTCGGCAATGAGCAGCCGGATTCGCTTCCGTCTCGGCTACGCATATTCAACGAGCTGATAGCGAAGGTGCAGGTTTCCGATGCGCTGGGTCTCGCCGCGACTTACGACTACGGAGTCCAGAAGCGAGGATCGGGTGCCGGCGACGACTCGTGGCACGGTGCCGCTCTCATTGGACGTTACCAGGTAACACCGACTGTCGCAGTAAACGGCAGAGTGGAGTACTTCGGAGATCCGGGACAGGTTCTGATCACAGTTCCCGCGGCTGCGGCCTCATTCCGCAGCGCTGGCGCATCGATCGGCATCGACGTTTCTCCGCAGGCGCGCTTGATGTGGCGGACAGAGCTGCGCGGATTCAGCGGACCGGACCCAATGTTCCCGGATCCGACCACGAGCCCGAGTTCTCTTTCCAGGCGAGATGGCTTCGTAGTTACATCGGTGGGGATGACCTTCTGATGGGCGGCACGAACGAGCGGCAGGAGTCAGCGGTCCCCCGTCCCGCGGGTGGACCGGACTTCCTGCAACTTGTCCGTCAGCACACACGAGGCCGTCTCAAGGTGTACATCGGTTCAGCAGCCGGAGTCGGCAAGACTTACCGAATGCTGGTCGAAGCGCACGAGCTTAAGCGGCGCGGCGTTGACGCCGCGGTCGGCTTTGTCGAGACGCATGGGCGAGCCGATACGGCAGCGCAGATTCGCGACATCGAGGTCGTTCCGCGCCGGCAGGTTGTCTATCGCGGAGCGACGCTTGAGGACATGGATGTCGACGCCATCATCGCGCGCCGTCCGGAAGTGGTGATTGTCGACGAGTTGGCGCACACCAACGCGCCCGGCTCCAAACACCGCAAGCGATGGGAGGACATGCTCGAGCTTCTGGACAACGGCATCAATGTGATATCGGCCGTCAACGTTCAGCATCTCGAGTCCCTCAACGACATTGTCCAGAGCACGCTCGGCGTTACCGTACGCGAGACCGTTCCTGACTGGGTCGTCGCGCGTGCCGATCAGGTGATCAACATCGATCTCTCTGCGGAAGATCTGCGCGAGCGCCTCACCGACGGCAGGATCTACGACCAATCCAAGATCGCGTCGGCACTGGAGAACTTCTTCACTGAAGAGAACCTCACTACACTCCGCGAGCTGGCGCTACGCGAGGTCGCGAGCGCGGTTGATCGGACGCGTGAGGGAATCGTACGTCGCGAGGCTGGCAAGGCCGCACCTGCGAAGAATGCAGACAGGCTGCTCGTGGCGATGGCGAGCAACCCACCGCGCACTGCCGTACTTCTTCGAAAGGCGAGTCGCATAGCAGGTCGTCTCAACTCGGACTGGTACTGTGTGTACGTGCAGACACCGGACGAGCGCGCAGACAGGATCGACTCCGCGATCCAGCGCAAGCTCGTGGACAACATTCAGGCTGCGGAGGCAATGGGCGCGGAGGTTGTGAAACTGGTCGGTGACGACGTTGTGGAGGTCATTGGCTCTTTCGCGCGCAACCATGGCGTGTCGCTGATAATCATTGGCCAGAGCACCAGATCGCGCTGGCATCGCCTGCGATACGGGTCAATCGTGGAAAGGCTCGTGAACAACCCTTGGGGCCTGGACGTGCACGTCGTTTCGTTCTTTGACACGACAGCTACACCGCCCGCAGGCCGCGGCGGTGAGATGGGAGCAGCTGAATGAGGATCGGCCAACGGCTATATCTCGCTGTTACACCAGGTATCGTCGGCCTCTTCGCCGTGGCAGCGCTCGCATATTGGGGCCAGTATGCCCATCGCGCGCCCGAGATCGTCGTCGTTGTCGCCGCGATGGCAACGATTGCATCGCTCGCCACGGCCTGGGTAAATACCCGATATGTTGCGCGCCGTGTGGAACGCATGGCCGCGACGACCGTCTTGAGCGGTGCTGTCGTGCGCACGCGCGACGAAGCCATACAGAAAGAGCGCACAGCGAACGCGCGGGCGGAGGAGTATCAGTCGCTTCTGGCGGACGTGACGGATCTCATGGGCGCGAGACTCCAGGAAGCGGAGCTACCACTTCACGTCCTGCTCTCCAGTCCGTTCGGGACGCTCAATGAGAATCAGGAAGAGCTGGTCTCGGACGCTCAATCTGCGATTGGCGTAGCGGACGACGAGGTGCGACACCTCAAGCAGTTGATCGAGCTCGACCGGGGTTTGGTGCCAGTTCACCTTCAACCGGTAAATCTTGCGGAGCTGTTGAGGCCCGCGCTCGCAATTGCCAGTGCGCACGCACGGCGCACCCGCGTCGATTTGCAGTCGGACGTATCCGACTCGTCCGCGCGCGTCCTCGTGGATCCAGTCCACGTGCAGGAAGCATTGACCGCCGTCCTCGATTGGGTGATAAGCAACGCGGCTGCCGGTGCGCCTCTGATCGTCAGGGCCGCAGACAGTGATGCAGGGCTGATAACAATCAGCATATGTCACCCCGCCATTAGTGCCGACGCAATACCTCCTGTGACCATGCTGATCGCTACGAGACTGCTAGAGATGCAGCACGGCACCATCACGCGTGCCCGGGGCTCGCTCACGCTGCAACTGCCGAGTGAGGAGATGACGAGTTTACGGCGCACGAACGCCGCGGCTGCAACGCACCCATTGTGAAATGCCAGGCAACGCAGGGTTCACCATTCGCTTGCATTGGGACGGAATAATGCCGCAACAGAACGGGTGGCTAAAGGACACAGCATCTCCCCGCGCCCTGGCGTTCGTGCAGGCACTTGCACGAACGAAGCCGGCCGTGATCCTCGGCATCGCACGGAACACCGTCGTCGACGATTCCAGAGCTACACTTGTGCGATCGTTGGAAGAGTCGCTAGTCGCGTCCGGACGCACCGTCGAGGCGTGGCATGTGGAGGACGCCGTACGCACGGCACTGCATCCGCTGCATCAGCTCGCGATGGGAAACCGGGCGCGCGCGCGCCTGGTGGGAATCGCTTGGCAGCTTTCTCGCGAGGCCGCGCTTGCGCTCCTGGCAGACGGCACTATCTCTCCGAGCATCGAGAAGGAGCTCTGTCGGCCGTTCCTATCGCTGCTCTGACTCCGCAACACGGGCTTCCGTCAGTCCGCCGTGTCAAACGGCAGCTCCAGAGTTTCATCGGGTTGCAACGACGCCCATCGAGCCGTCAACTCTCGAAGCCGTGCGCGGATTCGCACGAGTTCGTTCTCCGTGAGCGGCCGAACCGTCTCGAGC
>JALYTX010000083.1 GCA_030854055.1 Gemmatimonadota bacterium
GCGCAAGACCTGACACCGTTTTTCCCGTTTTTCTTCCCGTTCTTCGCGCCATTCAACTCATGACCACACGTCGGCAGTTCCTCTCACGTGCGCCGGTCGGCGTCGCCGCTGCGCTCGTCGCGTCCCGTTCCGTCGCAGACGCCGCTGGCATCTCGTCCCACCCTGACGCGCACGCCCTCTCGTCGCCATCACCGCCGCTCATTGCCAGCGTTCCGGCCGACGCGCCGGTGCTGCATTGGATTCCGAGGCACGATGAGCTCGTGTACAGCTTTGGTGGCGCGGCGCCGCGACAGCGTATCGGGCCCGGCACGCGCATAGTGACCTGGACGGAGGACTGCTTCGACGGAACCGTACGTACCGCCGCGGATCTTCCTTCGAAGGTGATGCCTCCAGGGCACGACAATCCGCAGACCGGCCCCTTCTTCGTGGAAGGCGCAGAACCTGGCGATACGATCGCCGTGCACATTCTCAAGCTCGAGCCAGCGCGCGACTACGGCGTGTCGTCGTTCGATCCGGAATTCGGCGCGCTGGTCGGCACCAATCAGACAGCGATGCTCGCGCCCGACTTCCAGGAAACCACGTGGCGTTACGATGTCGACGCGAAACGCAGCATCGCGCGCACGAGCACCAGCGACGGACGGCATTCCTGGGAGGTGCCACTCGCACCATTCCTCGGCTGCCTCGGTGTTGCGCCTGCCGGTGGCGAGGTCCGCACGTCGATCGTTCCCGGAAACTTCGGCGGCAACATGGATTGCCCGGAAGTGCGCCCCGGAAACACGGTGTTCTTCGGAGTGAATATGCCGGGCGCGCTGCTCTCGTTCGGCGACGGGCATTACGCGATGGGCGAGGGCGAGATAATGGGCGCCGCAATTGAAGGCGCCTTGAATGTCGATGTGTATGTCGAGTTGCTCAAACACCAGTCAACTCCGGTACCGCGAATCGAAAACGCCGACGAAATAATGTTCGTCGGCTCGGGTCGCCCGCTGGAAGACGCTGCGCGCGTCGGTTTCAAGGCAATGGTGGAGTGGGTGCAGCACGAGTCTGATCTGGCCCAGCTAGACGCATACCAGTTCGTTTCACAGAACTCCCGCGCATCGATCATCCAGATTGTCGATCCGGAGTACACCGTGTTGGTAAGCGTCGCGAAGAACCGTCTGCCGGCCCGGAAGGTGTGATGGAGGTCCACAAGCCGGCTTCGCGGTCGTGCTTGAGATCGTGCGCGCCCGCCGCTTCGGTCAATCTGATTACAGAATTCCAACCGCGATCAGGTCGGTACGCATCGACTTACCCGGATGATCAGGGCGGCGAAAGTACCACCATTGCCGTAGCGGGTCGTGCTTGTCGGCTGTCACCACTGCATCGCCCCACATGGATTGTTTGGTTTCCGTCGTGGCGCTGCGGAAAAGATCGTCCGCGCGGTCGAGCGCATCGCGCACGTCGTGTTGCTCCCGCTCTGACGCAACGGCCAGAGCGCCAGCGATGATATCACGCAGGTCGAGATCGTTGAGCCAGTCGTCCAGTGTCAGATCGTATCGCGCTGCGGCGCGCGCAATTCCATCCCATCGCGCGATGATGTCGCGCAGGCCTTTATTGCGCAAATGAATGGCTACACCCCGCGCAGCCAGATATCGCGCGACCGCATCGGTTGACTCATCGGGCATCGTCATGGTTTCTCTCCGATATGTCAGTGGCTGAGCGTTGCCTGGCGCCGGAAATAAGCTTCGCCATTGTTTGGCTTGAAGAACGTACGAATGGTCCCATCGGAGTTGAATGCTATGAATGCGCCGCTCGCGCGGTCGTAACGCGACACGGTGCCGTCGGGGCGACGAATCTCCAACACGTTTCCGCCGGCAGGTGCGTCGCGCAGTGTCTGCGCCTGCCCCAAATATTCCTGCTTCGTGATCTGGCCAAACTCGGCGCCGTGCTTGGCGAAATGTTCGTTGAACTGGTTGCGCGACCTGAAGCCGATGTCTGTGCGGATACCGCGCACGGGCTGCTGGGCTGTCTGTTGCCCTGATGGCTGTGCGTCCTGGTATGAGCTCGTTGCAGCAGCAGGTCGGCCGGCATCGCACGCTCCGGCTCCGACCGCGGCGGCGAGCGAGACGATCGCCAGCGCGCGGCGGAATATTCTGCTGACGTCCCGAGATCCAACGCGCTGGACACTGCGTGCGAGTGAGTGCTGATTCCCGCAAATCATACACGATTCCGGACGGTGACCCTTTTAATCTAGCGCGCCTGCTTGTCGGCTATTGCGGGTACCCCTTTCCAATTCGTGCTCCGCGCGCGATTCTCTGCATGCGTCAATCGCCGTTTCCACCCGCCGCCATCGGAGCACCGCTGTGAGCAATCCCGAAGACCTCCTCGACCAGTATCAGACTGATCTCGAATCTTCCGGTTTCGACGAAGAAGCGCACGGGATCGACCGCCGCCAGTTCGTCTTCTTTTCGCTCGCTGCGGCCGCAGCGACCACGCTCGGCATTAAGCCGGCGGTCGCGCAGGCGCGAAGAGCCGGTGGTGCTACGGCACGATCGGGATTCCAACAGCAGGAAGCCCTACTTCCCCTCGGCAACGGCGAACCGCCGGCACTCCAATTTCAGCCGTACCCAGGCGGTACCGGCGCGCTCATGGAGAAACTTGTGCGGGCGCGCGGTGCCGCAGCCTTCGATCGCGGCACCTATGAACCCGAGCCGTGGACCGGCGCCGTCCCCACGACGGACGACGACATCGCCTTTCTTCCCGCTCACCGTCTCTCGGCGCTCCTCAAGGCCCGCCGCATCACCTCGGCGCGCCTCACCGACATCTACCTCACACGACTCAAGCGCCTCAACCCAACGCTGCTCTGCGCGGTCACCATCATGGAGGAACAGGCGCGCACTGAGGCCGCGCGCGCCGACGTCGAGATCGCTGGCGGTCACTATCGCGGCCCGCTTCACGGACTGCCCTACGGCGTCAAGGACCTCTTCGCCACCAGCGGAGTGCCCACTACGTGGGGCGCGAAGGATTTCGAGACGCGCGTGATCGACATGGACGCCGAAGTCGTCGTCCGCCTGCGCGACGCCGGCGCGGTACTGATCGCCAAACTGGCGACCGGACTGTTCGCGCAGAACGACCAGTGGTTCCGCGGACGCACCAACAATCCGTGGAATCTGTCGCAGGGCTCCAGCGGATCGTCGGCCGGCCCGGCATCGGCCACAGCCGCAGGCTGCGTGGCGTTCGGGATTGGCACCGAGACCTCGGGGTCTATAGTCTCCCCAACGATTCGTTGCGGGCTTAGCGCGCTCCGCCCTACATTCGGCAGCGTCAGCCGCTACGGCGGGATGGTGCTGGCCTGGTCACAGGATCGTGTGGGGCCCATTGTGCGCACGAGTGAAGATGCCGCGATGGTGTTCAACGTCATCCACGGCGTGGACGAGAAAGATCCGTCCACGGTGACGATGCCCTTCCAATTCAACCGCGCCATCGACGTCGGCGCGCTGCGCATCGGCGTCGACGACAAGGCACCAAAGGAACTGGTGGACAAACTGCGTGAGCTCGGTATGAAGCCAGTGTCCATTGGGCCCCGTCCGACCGTACCTGGTATCGGTGGCAGCGGGGGCCTGGATGCGGAAGACGCTGCGGCGTTCGATTCGTACGTACAGATCAAGGCCAAGCAGATCGGGCTCGATCTGAACAACTTGCCGCCGCTGCCGGTCCGCAGTGCAGCGGGCGATGGACGTGGAGCGGCGCCAGCCAATCCGACCGCCCCGGTCAATCCGATGGCGCCCGCCGACTGGAATCCGCGGTTCATCAATGGCCGCCGCATGGCAGGACTCGAGCTCCTGCAAACCGAACGTCGGCGCTACGTCCTGATCAGCAAGTGGGCGGAGTTCCTGAAAGATCTGGACATGTACATCGGTAGTCCGTTCGCCGACGTTGGCGCCAACGCGCAGACTGGGCATCCGAGCGCGGTGCTTCCCTACAAATTCGGCGTGCCGCAGCCGTTCGGCGCTCGCCCTGGCACGCCGCCGGCCAATCCAGCGCCGGAGCTCAACCCGCAGCCGATCTGCGGTCAGATAATCGGCAACCTGTACAACGATGATCTGATCCTGTCCGTCGCGCACCAGTTCCAGATGCACGACGACACGGTGCGGCGGCACCCAACTCTGTGAGCGGTGAGCGGTGAGCGGTGAGCGGTGTCAGGTCTTGCGC
>JALYTX010000121.1 GCA_030854055.1 Gemmatimonadota bacterium
GTCCGTCCTAGCGTCGTTACGACTGCAGCAACACTGAACCAGCCGTCGCCGGTCTCGCGCACGGTAAGGCAGGCTCCGCTCACTGCGATGCTCTCGCCCGGAACCAGCGATTCGTAGCCGCAGCGAATCCTGAATTCGCGGCCGGCGTCGGCATCGGCGACACGGTCCACGATGCCGATTGCGTCAATCAGTCCGGTGAACATTCAAACAGCGTTGAGGGCGTAAATGGTCATGAGATCGTCACCGAAAGCCTGGCGCCTTAGCACCGGCAGTCGGCGAACGTGTTCTGCGCGTCTAGCCACGGTCGCCCCAAAGGCTGCAAGCGCGCCACCCCCGAGGACGATCGGTGCCTGAAAGATAACAAGGCGGTCCACGAGGCCGGCGTCCAGCAGCGCTGAGGCCAGAGAAGCTCCGCCTTCCACGAGTAGGGAGCGTATCCCTCGCGCCCGCAGCGCGCGGAGCGCGGCCCCCAGGTCGGCCACTCGCACAAACGTCACACCGTGAGCCTCTTCGAGGACGGATGTTCTGCCTGCCGACAGCTTGGCCTCCGGGTCGAAGACAACGCGCATCGGTTGGACGCGAGGCTGCAGCGGGCCGCGCACCGTCAGTTCGGGACGGTCCGTCACGTACGTGGTCGCTCCTACAGCGATTGCGTCCACATTCGCACGAATGCGGTGAACCTCGGCGCGGGACTCCTCGTTGGTGAGCCACGCACGTCCGCGCACGGAGTCTGCGATCGCTCCATCGATCGACACCGCAAGCTTCAGCGTCACCCACGGACGGTCGGATGCAAAAGAGTGAAAAAACGGAGCGTTCAATTCGCGCGCATCGGCTTCGAGAACGCCAGTGTCCACGTCGATTCCGGCCGCGCGGAGTTTTTCCGCGCCGCCGCCTGACCGGGCGCCGGGATCGCGTGTTGCGAATACGACACGCCCCACGCGCGCCGCAACGACCGCGTCGCTGCACGGAGGTGTCTTGCCGAAGTGACTGCACGGCTCAAGCGTCACGTAGAGGGTGGCGCCGTCGGCCGCAGAACCGGCGTGAGCCAATGCAATCACTTCCGCATGCGCTTCCCCGTAACGCTCGTGCCACCCTTCACCTACAATCACGCCATCACGCGCGACGACCGCACCTACCATTGGATTGGGGGCTGTCTGTCCCCAGCCGCGCTCGGCGAGCGCCAGCGCGCGACGCATGAATTCCTCGTCGCTGGCGGGCGTCACGGCATCAGAGGCCGAGTCGGATGCCAAGTGCGCCAAACGTCAGTGCAGCGCCGGCGCTCGATCCTGCGAAACTATTGAACGTCGGAATGTTCACCGCATTCGTTCTGCCAATTTCGCCGATCACCTTGATGACAGAGAGATCGAGAGTGGCGTCGAGGAAATACGTCGTACGACTCATCTTCTGCGACATCGCTATGGGACCAACGCTTTGCGCGGGAGTTCCTACTCCAACCGGTCCGCGCGCCGCGACATTTGCCGAGCTTGATGCGGAAGAGCTGTATCGATCTTCGCCGATACCGGCGGCAAGCCCGAGGATCATGAGGCTCTTGCTTGCGACGATGCGATACGAATCAGTAGTGACATTGATGTCATTGATATGAAGCGAATCACCGGACGCGTCCGACGACAACAGGTTGACTGTCGGTAGACCGCGACGCAGATACGAGACCGACAGTCCTGGAAACAATATGCTTTCCTGGACGATGCCGACGCGCACTCCCGCACCGAACTTGATGGAGCCGTTGGGGGTCGTGAGATGCACGCCGGACGCATTGATCGACGGCAGATAGCTGACACTGCCCAGAAGATCTACGCCGCCAACGTTCGTGACGCCGAGCGGAAATCCGCGGAACAGGCCGATCGCGATGTCTGCCTGCGGAATACCGGCGAACTGCGATTGGGTCGGATACTGATCCGAGTGAGCGCCACTCGTGGACGGGGTCACCTGATCAACGCGTGGGAAATTCGAGTTCACCCCGGTCGCGCGGCCGCTCACATACACGTGTCCGAGACCGCCGAGCGTGCCGCCGACGCCGAGCGTCGTATTGCCGCCGGCGATTATCGCACCGAGTTGGGGAGCGAGGAACTGAAACACGTCGATCGCCTTCTGACAGGCGTCCTGCGTGAGAGTGGACGAGCATTGCGGGCTGACACCCCCCTGTGCGCCGAGCGGATGCGAGATACAGGCGAGCGCGGATGCGGCCAGCGTGGCCGCGCTGTAAAACGACTTGAGTCTCATCTCTTCTCCGGAAGTAGCCTAGTTGTTGAAAACGACGCGACCGGACCCTTGCTGGACCGACCCGAGGCGCCACGACTCCATTCCCATCGACGCCGCACGCTCAATGACTGAGCTGGCAGCGGCGGCGTCACAGATGCCGACCATTCCGATCCCCATGTTGAAGGATTGGAACATGTCAGCGCTTGGGACGTCGCCGGCAAGCCGAAGCTCACGAAAAAGCGGCGGTATCTCCCAGCTCTTCAGATCGACGATGGCGTCGAGCGTGGGAGGCAACGCACGGTGGAGATTGCCTGCGAGTCCGCCGCCAGTGATGTGTGCGAGCGCGTGCAATCTGCCGAGGACCGGTTTCAGCGTCGCAAGATACGACACGTGTACCGCAAGGAGCGCGTCCGCGACGCTGGACTCCGTGCCCGGAAAGCGGTCATGCACATCGAGCCGCATCCGGTCGCGCACGATGCGGCGTGCGAGGGAGTAACCATTTGTATGTAGACCGCTGCTCGCCAGCGCGACGAGTGCGTCCCCATCGCGTACGCGCGCCGGTCCGAGCACGTCGTCCTCACCCACGCATCCAACGATGAAGCCAGCCAGATCGTAGTCCGGCGGCGTATAAACCCCGGGCATCTCGGCGGTCTCGCCGCCGAGCAGAGCGCATCCGTTCTCCCTGCATCCGGCGGCGACTCCGGCAACGACCCGCTCCACCACCCCAGGATCGAGCTTGCCGAATGCGACGTAGTCGAGAAAGAAGAGCGGGAGCGCGCCCTGCACGAGTATGTCGTTGACGCAGTGATTGACCAGGTCATGGCCTATCGTTTCGTGCCTGTTCGCTGCTATTGCGACGCGCGTCTTGGTTCCCACGCCGTCCGCGGACGCGACGAGAAGCGGCTTGACTACCCCGTCCGGCATTTTGAACATGCCACCGAACGCTCCAAACGCACCACGCACTCCTGCCGTGTAGGTGGACTCGACAGCTGCGCGGATACGGCGCTTTGCGTCGTCGCTCGCTCCGATGTCTACTCCCGCGGACCGGTAGTCGATCGGCACGGATGCAACGCGGTCACTCACGCGGTGGTGTCCTCTTCGAACGCGACGAGCTGCTTGAATGCGTGCACGCGCTCATCGAGTTCGCTGCTTGTGACTGTCAGGAGCCGTTCAATGGAAAACTTTTCCACTGCAAATGAGCCCATCGCCGAGCCGTAGATTACAGCCCGTCGCATGTTGGCCTCGCCCAGGTCCCCGGTGCGCGCGAGATATCCAATGAATCCACCAGCGAACGAATCACCCGCGCCTGTCGGATCGAACACAGACTCCAGGGGATATGCAGGGGCGAAAAAGATGTTGTCGTCCCGAAACAGGAATGCGCCGTGCTCGCCCTTTTTGATGACGACATGTTTCGGTCCGTGCGCCATGATCCAGCGCGCCGCGTGTACCAGATTGGTCTGCTCCGTTAGCTGGCGGGCTTCGCCGTCGTTCAATGTGATTAGATCCACATGTCCAAGAAGTTCGACGAGCTCGGGCCTCCTGCTCTCGATCCAGAAGTTCATCGTATCCGACGCGACCAACCGCGGTCGCTCCACCTGCTTCAGCACCGCGAGCTGCAGTCGCGGGTCGATGTTCGCTAGAAACAGGAAATCCGGTTTCGCGAACCTTGCCGGAACCTTCGGCTCGAAGTGCGAGAAGACACCCAGGTGCGTCTCGAGCGTCTCCGCGGAATTGAGATCGTGCCGGTAGCGCCCGCGCCACCGGAATGAGCTACCGTCGGCCTGCTCGATTCCACTCAGATCGACGTTGCGCCGCTCCAGGGCGCGCAGGCGGTCCATGGGGTAATCGTTGCCCACGACACCCACTACCTGGACGTCGGTCAGGTGGCTTGCAGCCGCGGCGAAGAAAGTCGCCGAGCCTCCGAGTACGTCCTCGGCCTTGCCAAACGGGGTTTCGACGGAATCGAGTGCGACGGATCCAACAACGAGAACGGACATCAGGATCGGGTATGAGTTCGAGTGCGGATCACATCCGCTCCGGCGCTGGAATCCCCAGCAGATGCAGCGCGTTGCGAATCACGATCTGAGCCGCTCGAGCAAGTGCGAGACGCGCGTTCATCACGTGTTCCGGCTCGTTCAGAACATGGTGCTTGTGGTACCAGAGATGCGTAAGCCGCGCTGTCTCCAGGGCGTACGACGTGATGCGGTGCGGCTCGAGTGCGGAAGCAGCGCTCTCGACTTCCGTCGGAAAATCAATCAGCTGCTTGATGAGCGATTGTTCTGCAGGTTCTACAAGCAGCGACAGATCGGTGAGCTGGAGATCGAGCGCGGAAGCGTCGATCTCTCCCACTCTGAATATTCCGCTCATTCGTGCGTGCGCCATCTGCAGATAGTACACCGGGTTCTCCTCCGACTGACGACGCGCAAGATCGACGTCGAACACGAGCGGACTGTCGCCCTTCCGCATAAGGAAGAAGAAGCGCACTGCGTCGCGCCCCACCCAGTCAATGAGGTCGCGCACAGTGACGTAGCTGCCGGCACGTTTGGAGATCTTCACCTCCTGCCCATCCTTCACGACGGTGACCATCTGGTGCAGCGCGTACTCCGGGTACGTCTCCGGAATACCGGCGTTCAACGCACGCAACCCTGCGCGCACCCGAGTTGTGGTGCCGTGATGGTCCGCTCCCTGCACGTTCACCGCCCGCGCGAAGCCGCGCTGCCACTTGGTGAGGTGATAGGCAACGTCGGGAACGAAATACGTATACGTGCCGTCCCGTTTCCGCATGACGCGATCCTTGTCGTCACCATAGTCCGTCGTGCGGAGCCACAGCGCGCCGTCACTCTCGTACGTGTGACCATTCGCGATCAGCAGACCAACTGCGTCGTCGACCTTGCCTTCAGTGTAGAGGCTCGACTCGAGATAGTACGTATCGAATTTCACCCCGAACGCCTGCAGGTCCAGGTCCTGCTCGGCACGAAGCGCGCGCACCGCGAACTCGCGAAGTGTCTCGCCAGCAGTTGAGTCAAAGCGGAGCGCTATCT
>JALYTX010000131.1 GCA_030854055.1 Gemmatimonadota bacterium
CTGTATACCGTGGACAGAAAGACCGGGCAACTCAATTCGGACGCCGACGCTGCGGACCAGTGGAACGAGTCACTGGACCGCGCGATCGCGCACGTTAAGCAGGCTCGTCAAGGCGAGTTTCCTGCCCAGCCGCCTGCGTCCTGCGGCTGCCCGCCGTGGTGTCACGGCATCGATATCTGTCGCATACCGCGAAAGCAGGCGGTGGAGGAGTGAACGGAAGGATTGAAACGCCGAGTGATGAGCAGTGGGAAGCCGTACGCTGTACGGATGAGCACCTGCTTATCGAGGCCGGAGCGGGATCCGGGAAGACATTCACCGTCGTTGCCAAATTGTTGTATCTGATGGGCGTGGAAATGCGCGGGGAACAGATCGCCAATCCGCTCGCGCTGCGCGACATCGCAGCCATTACGTATACGAACAAGGCCGCCGCCGAGCTGAAAGAGCGGCTCCGCACATCGCTCCGTGACGCGGGCCGGCGACGCGAGGCGTATCGGGTGGACGGAGCGCGTGTCGGGACCATCCACGCCTTCTGCAGTGACATCCTTCGCGAATTCGCGTTGCGCAGCGGCCGCGCGCCGAACCTGGCGCTCATCGGCGACGCCGACGCGCGGGTGCTCATGTCCGACGTCGTGCACGACACGCTGCTCGGCGCACTCGAAGACCAATCGGTGGGCGGATTGCCGAAGCTTCTGAGCGCGTGGAGGCTGAGCGACATCGAAAAGTGGGTTGCGGAGCTGCTCAGCAGTAGCGATGCCCTGCCCAACATGTCCGGTACCGTGGGCGCAGCCGGCCCGCACGAGCGCGCGCTCGTAGAGCTCGCTCTCCGGGCACATGCAACGCTTATAAGGGAGCTCGACGAATCCGGCCAGATGGATTTCGATCGCATGATCACGTGGACGCGTGATCTGCTGCGTGACGATCCAACGATAAGACGGATATTACAACGCCGCATCAAGGTCTTGATAATCGACGAGTGCCAGGATATCGATCCAGTGCAGCGCGAAATCGCCTACCTGCTCGCCGATCCTGCTCGCCGCCGCATTGACACGACACGACTTGTGCTGGTTGGCGACCCCAAGCAGAGCATCTACCGGTTTCGCAAGGCAGACGTCACCGTGTGGCGGTCGGTTGAGGAAGATTTTGGCGGCAACCGCACTGGCCGCGTCGTTCAGCTCACCGAGAGCAGGCGCAGCGTTGCGCCGCTGCTCGCGTTCGTGGACGACCTCGTGGGCTCGCTGCTCGATGTTCCACTCGATATCACGCTGGGTCAACAACGCTTTGAAGTTCCGTA
Organism: Gemmatimonadota bacterium; assembly: GCA_030854055.1. GTDB lineage: Bacteria > Gemmatimonadota > Gemmatimonadetes > Gemmatimonadales > Gemmatimonadaceae > Fen-1247. The sequence goes on from JALYTX010000131.1 coordinate 1,292, forward strand.
CGCACCCCTGACAGCTCTCCGCAACGAGAGTGGCGGAGACGGTCAGGGCGGCAGCGCCATCGAGCTGATGACGATTCCGCCTGCGGACGACGGCAGGGCCTGCGGGGCGCGCGTCGCAAGACCCATCGAGGCGCGCGGTATCGCCGAGCGCGCACTGGAGCTGCACGCAGGCGGCTTTGCGTGGAAGGACATGGCCATTCTGGTTTGTGGCTGGGGCGACGTCGACATCTATATGAATGCGCTTCGTCGGGCCGGCATTCCTGCGTATTCGCTCCGCGCAGATGGCTTCTGGGAATGCCGAGAAGTGCTTGACATTACCGTGGCGCTCGCCGCGATCCTCGATCCAGGCGACGATCGCGTTCTCTTCGGCTTTCTTCGCAGTCCGTTCGTGGGGCTAACTGACGAATCGCTGATCCACATCGTTCGCCAAACGCGATCTCCATGCTGGCATAACCTGGCCCATGTTCAACTGCCGAATGCGGATGAACATGACCGGCTTGTCTCTGGCGTGGAGCTGCTTCAACGTCTGGGCAGCGCGCGCGACCGCATTACAGCCGCGCGACTGATCGATGAGCTGTTGATGGACACTGGCTATCTCATGCATCTTCAGATACTGGGCGATACAAGCCACGGCTCTGCAGCGCAGCGCGAGGCCAATGTGCGAAAGCTGCTTCGATATGCAAATGCACATTCCGACGCGAGTGTCGCCGACATTCTTCGCACGATCGGGCGCGAGCGCGAGCTCGGAATCAGAGAAGGCGACGCGCGACTCCACGCCGAGAATGATGACGTCGTGACCGTGACGTCGGTGCACAGCGCAAAGGGACTCGAGTGGAAGTGCGTGTTCTGGGCGGATCTCGTTCGACAACCGCGGACCGAATTCAACAAGCTCCTTGTGCATGGCGGCAACGTGATCCTGGGCACGCCTGACACCAAGGCGGATGAAGAGTCAGCGGAATGGCGGTCCGTGCGTGCGGCGATCGATGCGGAGGAAACCGCCGAGATGAAGCGGCTGTGGTACGTTGCTGCGACACGAGCCAAGGATCTGCTCATTCTCTCCCCAATCCCGTTGGGCACAACGGGTAAACTCAACATGCGCGCGCCAGTGAATGCGCTGCGGAC
>JALYTX010000133.1 GCA_030854055.1 Gemmatimonadota bacterium
AGATAGATGTCACCGGCAGGATAAACATCGAAGTGCACCTGGACCTCAGCCACGGGCTTGCCAAGTGAACCGCCCGCCTTGTAAGGGAGCGCCATCCTCTCGACCATCTCGGGCGTGGGGTAGACCGGGTGGGGTGTCGTCACACCGAGCAGCTTGAGGACGTGGTCGACCATGTACTTCTCGTACTCCTCGCCCGAAATCTTCTGCACGAGCAGCCCCGCCAACATGTAGCCGTCGTTGTTGTACTCCCACTTTGTCTCAGGCGCACGAATCGAGTAAAGCTTCGCCGTTCTTTGCTCTAGAGTCAACGGCAGCTTTCGGCCCCAGATCGGTTCGATTTCCGCACCGGACGTGAGCCCGGACCAGTGCGACAGGAGATCAACAAAATTCACCGGCTTCTCGCTCTGAAGCCGATCCTGTACCGCGTCGTCCCCCAGGTACTGGTTGATCCGGTCGGTCAGCTTGAGCTTCCCTTGCTCGGCGAGCTGCATCACAGCGGTTGCGGTGACCGACTTCCACGACGATCCTGTGCTGTAGAGCGTCTCGGTGGTGGCACGCGCATGTGTGTACATGTTGGTGTAGCCGAAAGCTGCCGCCCAGACGATCGAGTCGCCGCGCACCAGTGCGATCGACATCGACGGAACACCGTTTTCAGCGAGTGTCTTTTCGATGATGGAAGTAAGCACGGCTTTCGTCTTCGCGAGATCGAACTTGCCGTTCGCCGCGATCGCTGCAGATACCGGTAGAACCATTAGTGACAGCAAGCCGAGCAGGCGACGGTATTGACGCGTCATGGTTGCTCCGAAATAGGTGTGAGGCGAACTTCTGGACCAAGCCACATTACGCCGCGGCAACTCGGTTGCGTCCCGTGCTGAAGTTTGTGTATTGATTTCGCCAAAACGGCCCGTCAACGCACTGACGGGCCGTTCTGTTTTCTGCGCAACTTCTGTATCAGTGACTGCCGTTGAGGGTCGGGTTGTTGATCCGTTCCACATCAGGCAGCGGGAAGCACGCCTGTGTAGCATAGGTCCCACCATTTACATACGGCGCGCCAGCTACCGGTTGAATTGGCAGCGCGAGTCGCCGAAGGTCGCCCAACCTGTGACCTTCGAGGAAAAGCTCACGCTTGCGCTCGTCGACGATCTGCGCCATCACGGCGGTCGCCGTGAGCGGGCTTGGATTGAACGCCGGCTGGCCGGCTTTGGCCTGCAGGGCGTTGATGATCGTAACCGCACTCATCAGATCGCCGGTAGCTACGTCGTTCTCCGCGATGATCAGCTGAGCTTCGGCGTACTTGCCGATCGCCTGCGGAGAAGTCGCGGTTGCATCCTTGTTGGGGAAGACGAGTGCAGTGAACCCGTTTGACCCAATCTTGCCCACCGGTGTTACAGCGATCCGGGGATCGTGTGATGCCGCGTACGCATTCTGAATCGAGGTGTCCACTGCGGAGTAATTCGACAACTGCGTGTGTACCCAGACAAGGTTTTGTCGCCGCGTCTGCACCGCATCATGATCGATATCGACTTCAAATCCAGCGGGAATCAACGCAGCATCGACCGCTGCCGCGGCGGACCTGCCAAGATCAAGTTGCGTTCGCGCTCTTCCAAGCAACGCGAGGTCGAGCATAGTCACATCGCCAGCTCGTGTCGCGGCAACTACAGCGCTGTCGAAGCGGATCTTGGCTTCGGCGAAAAGCTGCGCTGGCGTCAGTTCCGGGCCTTCGTTTATTGTCCCGGAACACATCCCTTCGCCCATCAGCACAAGGCTGTAACCCGCGTAGGTGTAGGCGGAGCCCAGGAGCTTGCTGCGGTTCGGCACCTGAGCGTCAGTCCAGCCCTGGAGATGTGCGGCGGCCGTGTCGTTTGACGCACGCGCAGTCGAGAGCGGAGTGAAAATGGCAGGCTGTTGCTGACTGGTGCAGGACCCGGTGCCGTATGGCGAACCGGTTGTTATCGTCCGGCGATCATAATCAAAATTCGCCGACTGCGAGATGGCATTGGCTAGTTCGTCAACAAAAATCCCGCTTCCAACTATGTATTCATTGAACGCACAGTCAAAATCGCCTTTCGCGCTAGTTACGATGAGTTGCGCGTTGGCCGGCACAAACACTGTGGACGAGCTGAGCTGGCCAGGATTGGACTGCTGAAGGCTTGTGATGTCACGACACGCGGCCGTCGCGAGGGCAGCGGCGATCGCAACCGCTGTGCCGCACGTGATGAGCGCGCGTGCGGACCGCGATGAAAGATCACGATTCACGGAGGAGCCTCTCCTCATAGCAGAGTTTTGCATGGGTCAGAAGGTGAGGTTGAGGGTCGCGGTAATACGGCTGAGCGGTGGGATGAGTCCCTGATCGGAGTTACCGAGACTACTCACGTTATTTCGGCTGACTTCAGGGTCTGGTCCGCGGTAACTCGTCCACAACCCAAGCTCCCGACCAGCGAGCGTGAAGGAAGAGTGACGAACGCCCGGGAAGAAGTTATCAGGCAGAGTATAGGTCCCCGATAGCTCGCGAAGCTTTACAAAGGAGCCATCCTGGAGATACTGATCCTGGACGTTCTGTCCAAGGGAGACGCCAACGTTTGCTTCTGCAACGCGGGCGGCCGAGTAGTTCTTGGGGTTGTAGTTGACATCGCACAACCCGGCGCCGAGCGCCCCGGAGCAGCGGAGTAGTTCATTTACGTTGTACACCTTGTATCCCCCCTTCCAGTCCACCAGCGCGTAAAGCCGCAGGCGGCCCCAGAGTGTAACGGTGTTACCGATCGATCCCATGCGTGTCGGGATAGGCGATCCGACGTATTCGAAGGGGGCGGCGCTGCATGCAACCGCCGCGTTGCCAGTTCCACCGTCGCAGAGCACGGCCGTGACCTTGCCGGTCGTCGGGTCCTGCGTCGCCGAGGCAAAGCGCCTGGAGTACCATCCAGAAATCGGATTTCCCACGACGTTCGCCTGGCCAGCCGCCGTAACCAGCGACGGGACCCCCCCAAGGCTGACGATCTGGTTCTGTGCCGTGGAGAAGTTGCCGCTGATATCCCACGCGAGTTTCTCACCACGCAGTATTTGCACATCGGCCTGCAATTCCACACCATGATCGTTTACCTGACCAAGGTTCTTGTATTGTGTGCCGAAGAATCCGCTTGACGGTGCGACGCTCTGAGCGACGATTTCGTCAGTCGTGTGTTTGTTGTAGTATGTGAAGTTGAGGGTTAATCTGTCGGCGATCTGCGAATCAAAGCCGAGTTCGAGTTCCTTGCCGCGCTCGGGCTTGAGATCCGAATTACCGAACGAGCCGGCTGTGAATGCGTTGGAGCCGCCGGGGCCCTGCACGGGAGCGTAGGTCCGTAGCGCCGTGAACGCGGCCGGTGCGCGGCCAGACTCACCCAGGGCACCACGCAGCTTGAAAGTGTTGATGAACGAACTGTGCCACCACGGTTCCTCGTTAACCACCCATGCGGCGCTGAACTTGGGATACGTGATCAACTTGAAATCCGCCCCGAACGCGCTGTTGTTGTCGACGCGAAGGGCAGCCGTCAGGAACAAGCGGTCGTTGAAACCGAGTTCTTCCTGGCCGTATCCACCGATCGTGGTGTTGATAACCTGGACTTGCGACGAAGGAAGCGCGGTTGCTGTCGCAGATACAGTGGTTATCCCTGCTCCCGGAAACCCCTGGCCGCCGAGTCCGCTTGTGTTCGTCTCGGTTCTGTAGAACTGTCCGCCAATCGACGTCGACGACGTGACAGCGTGTGAGACATGTGCCTTGGCCGTTGCACTATAGTCGGCGGTGGCAACGGTGGACGAAGTAAGCGTCTGGTAGATGGCGCCAGTCGCCCCCGAAAGGGCAAACGGTGCCAGATCGGCCGGCGCGAACCGCTCAAGATCTCGCGCGTCCTCGCCGGAGTAGTCGATGCCCGTGATCAGACGCTGTGTCAACCACGTCGCGGGTCGGTGATTGATCGTGACACTACCCGTGAAGCGATTGAGGCCGTCGCTGTTATCGTATAGCGTCTGCGAAAACGCTGGTGGGACATTCGGGTAAAAGCCGTACGCGCCTGGCTTCTTGAATACCAGCGGCTGCGCGAGTACGGCGCCGAGCATCCCTGAAACGCCTACGTCATCACCGAGATGGTTGTTTGCCTGGACATAATTCAGGCTGGTCCCCACGTCGAGCGCCGGAGTCAGCGTCGCATTCAGGTTGCCGTGACTGCTGAACTGGCGAACCGAGTTATTCGGCTCAATGCCAAGGTCGTTCTCGTAATTGCTGGAGAGGTAGTAGCCCAGGGAGCTGTTTCCTCCCGACAGTCCAAGACTGTATTGCCGAGCCTGGCCGGTCTTGAACAGCGGCTTGTTCACCGCGTTCAGAGCCGTAACAGCGTTGTATGGTATGACCGCGCCCGTGCTGTCCGGGGCGTAGTTGGTCGGGATACGTCCTTCGGCGTTCCTGAAATAGATCGAGCCGTCCTGGATCTGCGCGTTGAACGTCGGCTTTCCGCGAGCTCCCTTCTTGGTGATGATCTGAATCACTCCATTTGCCGCTTCAGTTCCGTAGATCGTCGCGGCAGCAGGGCCCTTGATGATCTGGATGCTCTCAATGTCTTCCGGATTGATGTCGTTCAATCGTCCGGCGACAGCAGAGTTTTGGCTGCTGTAGGTCAAACCGGTCGGTCCGCCGCCAGTGCTGCTGTTCACGCGCACGCCGTCGACGTAAATCAGGGGGCTGTTGCTGAGTCCTATACTGGACACGCCGCGGATCTGGATGTTCTGTGCGGCACCCAGGCGTCCGCTGGTATTGACGATGCTTACGCCCGCAGCTTTGGCGGCGATAAGATTCGTGAGGTTAGGCGCCTGCGATTTGGAGAGCTGATCAGGCGCGGCGATCGTTGACACGACGTTACCGATCTCTCGACTCTGCTGTCCGCCGGCGGTGCCGGTTACGACGACCTGGTTGAGAGATGTGGCCGAGGCATTGAGGACAACGTCCAGCGTCACCGTCTGGTCTGCCTCGACCACCACGCTCTGCCTGGACGGGACGTACCCGATACGCCGAATGATTAGTGTGTGCGGGCCCGCCGGTACACTCGAAATTCGATAGTGGCCGGATTGATCTGTAAAAGCGCCAAGCTGCGTGCCGAGCACGGTTACTGATGCGCTGACAATGCCCTGCCTTGACGTTGCCTCGGTTACCTGTCCGGTGACGCTACCGCTTCGCGCTCCTTGCGCACGTGCAGACGTTACGCCTAGCAGAGAGATGAGCGCCGCTCCGGCAATAAGGAACGCCGCCCTGGCTGGACCTCTTGCTCCGCGCGCAACGTGCCGACCCAACTTATCTCGCATTCCTGTCTCCGCATGAAGAGTTACGAACCCGGGCACGTCGCCGGCGGATCACGCCAGGGGGTGTCGGTGACGGGTTCCAACATACGAACGATTTGGGTGTCCCACAATGGTAGACCAGAATGGGAGCCCATTCTCGGGCGGCTCGCGCGAAGCCAACTGGCCCGGTAGCGGCTGGGTTTGCAGGTCAGATCCGTGATGAGGCTGAGTCGACCTGCCACGACGCCGGAACGCTATCCGACCCCTCGGGCCGACACGCCCGACTTCCGGCAGCAACAAAAAGCGAGGCATGAACTCACGGTATCGCCGAGCGCGCCGCCGCGGCCGCCGCGGCCGCCGCGGTGGCTGACTCCACCGGCAGGCTGATGTACGATGCCGCCTTTGGCGAACGGAAGATCCGCTCGGTCTCGGCCTTGAAGTCGGAATCCTTCGCGTTGAATATGTTCGGCACGAACGTCTGCGGATTACGATCGATGAGCGGGAACCATGTGCTCTGCACCTGCACCATGATCCGGTGGCCCTTGAGGAAACGATAATCCTGCGTGTGCAGATCGACCGTGTACTCGTCGACGTGGTTGGGTGTGATCGGCTGCGGATGGTCGAATCCATCCCGAAAGCGGCCGCGCAGGACGTCGTTCGCGACCATTAGCTGATAACCACGAAGGGAATCCGGACCGGTTCCCGGATAGACGTCGATCAGTTTTACTATGTAGTCTGCGTCGCTTCCAGTGGTGGAAGCAAAGAGATGCGCCGAGATTGCGCCGGCGATGTTTACATCGTCCGTCAGCACCGGAGTTTGCCACGACAGGACGTCAGACCGCCCCTGCAGGAACCTTTGATCGTCAACGAGCCACCGCGACCACGTCGACCCCTTGCCGTACGTACCCAGGATTGGGCGTTTGCGATACGGAACCGGATTCGCAGGATCCGAAATGTAAGAGTCGAACCCACTATCAACCGCGGCGGCCGGCTTCGAGAACGCGAGCTGGTGATCCGCCTGCAGGTACAAAGGCTTTGGGGTGACGCCGCTCCGCGCCGGCCAGCTATCGTGCGACTGCCACTCGTTCGAGCCAGCCTGGAACGTGGTCGCCTCGGCCAACTTCAACGTTCCCTTGTTGTGAAGCCAGTAAGCGAACCACGGTGCTTCGATGTCCTTTCGAAAATTCGCCGACGTCGGACTTCCGAAGTCAATCGGCCCAAGGCTCTCGCCAGTCTTTTGATTCCAACCGCCATGATTCCAGGGCCCCACGACGAGATAGTTCAGGTGCTTCGCGTCGTGCGGCTCGAGCGTCTCGTAAATCTTGATCGGGCCGAAGAAATCTTCCTGATCCCACCATCCCGCGATGTTCAGCGTTGGAACGGTGACGTGAGTCAGATATGGCGCGACCGCCTGCTGTTTCCAGAATGCGTCATAATTGGGGTGCGTGGCGAAGTTCGTCCATGTGGGAATCTTGCCCTTGAGGCTGTCCGCAATGTTGGCCAGCGAGCCCACCTGTAGATACCAGTCGTACAGGTCCGGTTTGTCGAACTTGTACGGCGTCACATTCTTGTCCGTCTCCATCATCGTCGAGTATTCAAACCCGTACGCCAATCTGAACGCGCCATTGTGGTGAAAGTCGTCGCCGATGAACATGTCCGCTGGCGACGCGCGCGGCGAGACGGCTTTGAGGGCTGGGTTCGGGTCCAGCATCGCGATTACGGTCAGCCAGCCTGGATACGAAGTACCCAGCATCCCCACGCGCCCGTTGTTGTTCGGAATGTTCTTGACCAGCCAGTCAATCGTATCGTACGCGTCGGTGCTTTCATCGATAGCCTTGCGATCGCCCTTGGCGCGCATCGGGCGGAGCATCACGAACTGGCCCTCCGATTTGAAGCGGCCTCGAATGTCCTGAAAGACGAAGATGTAGCCGTCCCTCTCAAGATCAGCCAACACCGGACTGTCGAGCGCATTTCCGCTCGCCGCGATGCCGTACGGCGTGCGCGACAGGATGATCGGAAGTTTCTGAGTGTTGCCCTTCGGAACAAAAATGGAGGTGTGAAGGTGGACACCGTCGCGCATAGCAATCTGAACTTCCGTCTCATCGAACCGTGGCGCGACCACCGCCGTATCTCCACCAGCCGTCTGGGTCACCCCAGCTCGGTTGGCAAGCACCAGCGACTTATCCGGCTTGCACGACGCGACGCCCAGCGCCAGAACCAGGACCGCGCGCCCGCACCCTAACGACTTGAGCATGTGTGACTGCCTCGGAGTGAGTTGAATAGTTGACATCATTGCACCGGCTTCCCAATTTCGCCACCGGCCGATCTCGGAAAGACTTGGCCGAAAGCCCTCAGGGCAGCCACGTGACCGTTGCCGTCCGGAACGAAGGTGAATTCGGCGGTTCGCGCGCCCGAAACGCTGGCACGACTGCGAAATCGTCCGTAGGCGACGTGCTCGATCTCGCCGATATCGAGTTTCTCGAATCGCGCGTGTAGCGAACCCGACACAAGTGTCACCTGCACGCTCCCGAAAGTGGAATCGGTGTACGTGCCGACGTAACGCTCGAGTGGAAGCGACGGAGCGGCGGAAGCGGCACCGGCCGAACTCTGGGTCATGGCTTGCTTACGACGCTCGGCAGCGACTGCCGCCCGTTTGTCAAACAGCGACTTGAGGTCGGCGCTCCAGTCGCGGCCCGCACCGCCTGCCGATGCCGAGCCGGTGCCGTACATGTCAAAGACCTCGTACATGAGCGCGTGCCTGAGCTCTCCGGCTTGACGTAACGAAGCCGGTGTACCATCTCACTCAGAGGAACCTGATTCTCCGGAATTGTCCAAAGCAGATCCAGGTTGGGCAATCCGGTACGGTGCGTGAGAAGATCGCGAATGGTCATCTCGCGGGTAACCCATGGATCGTACAGGCGAAAATCCGGCAGATGATCGATTACACGATCATCCCAGTGGAGCTTGCCTTCGTCGACCAGCATTGCGAGTGCCGCAACAGTCATCGCCTTGGTCGTCGAGGCAATCGCGAAGCGCGTGTGCTCGTTTACCCTGGCAACCTTCCCAATTTCGAGTACGCCGTATCCTTTCGCGAAGACAAGTGAGTCGTTCTTGACGATAGCCACTGCCATGCCCGGTACCTTCCAGTCCTGGGCCGCGTGTGCAACGTATTGGTCGAAGGTCGCAAGGTTCGGTGCGGCCTGTGCGCCAAGCGATTGTGAGGCCCGCAGTATGACTGTGATGGATGCAACCGCAGTCATGAGGAATTTTGATCTCATCGATCTGTCCCGGTTGCGGCAGTCCAACCGGGCCCTCGCACTATTCGACCCGGTTTTGCGCCAGTGTGCTTGCCGCTGCTTACCACTTCAACGCCGTTGACAAACACTTCACGTACTCCGGTCGATGCCTGATTTGGCTGTTCGTACGTGCTGTTGTCGATAATCGTCGCCGGGTCGAAGATCACAACGTCGGCGTACATTCCCTCGCGCAACAACCCGCGATCGCGAATCAGCAGTCGATCGGCTACCGCACCGCTCATCTTACGCACAGCATCTTCAAGCGTAATCAGATGCTCGTCACGGACGTATCGCCCAAGTATGCGCGGATATGTGCCGTATGAGCGCGGATGCGTGAACGCAGTGGTGCTGTCCGGGTCAGGACCGTCGGCGTCCGTACCGATCTTCATCCACGGCTCCTTCAATTGCATTTTGACGTTGTCTTCGCTCATGAGAAAAAAGATCGTCTGGACGTTGCGATGCTCTGAGACCAGTAAATCCATCACCGTATCAAGCCAGTCCTTCCCGTTGCCGGTCGTGAGCTCCGACAGCCGATGACCGTCCCATTTCTTGTTATCAGCCTGCTTTAGTTCCGTAAGCACGACCCCTTCAGGAGTCGCGAGCTGGCAGACGTTTTCCCAGTACGTGGCAGGGTGATCCACGTCGGCGCGAATTTGCGCGCGCATCGCGGAGTCTGCCAGATTCTGGTACAGTTTGCCGTCTGCCGACGCCCAGGGCGGCAGACATGCGGCGAGCCCGGTGCCGCCAGCAGTGTACGGATACATATCCGCCTGAACGTCGAGACCAGCGGCGCGCGCCGAATCGATCTTCGCGATCATCGCCGTCTCCTTGCCCCAGTTGCGCTTTCCCGCAGCCTTGAGATGATAGATCTCGACTGGGACGTGCCCTTCCCTCCCAATCTGGATTGCCTCATCCATCCCCTGGAGCAGCTTGTCCGCCTCTGAACGCATGTGCGTGATGTAGATGCCGCCATACGGCGACATCGCTCTGGCGGCCGCGATCAGCTCCCCAGTGCTCGCATAGGTTCCGGGCGGATATATGAGCGCGCTTGCAAGTCCAAATGCACCATCCTGCATCCCACGCCGCATAGCGCCGCGCATGGAGTCGAGCACGGCCGGGCTCGCCGCGCCCATGTGGAGCCCCATGCCATATTGCCGAATGGTTCCCGCTCCCACAAACGAGCCCACGTTGGGCGATATGCCGTGTGCCTGCATTGCACGAAGCCAGGTGTCAAACCCATGCGGCCCTTCAAAGCGTCTCGCCGCCACGCTCGACGGCGCGCTCGACGGGCCGCGGGCGGCGAGCATCGCCTCGCTCACGGGCGCCGGCGTTGAACCCTCGCCAAGTATTTCGGTTGTCACGCCCTGAGTCAACTTGCCCACGTCGCGTCCGTCCCCGGACAGAAATAAACCTCCCGACTGGCCCTGAATGTCGATGAATCCCGGAGCGACCACCATTCCCGTAGCGTCAATTCGCTTGCGCGCGGCAACGTCGCCCAGTCCGCCAGCCCGCACAATTCGCACAATTCGATCCCCACGAATCGCGACGTCACCGTAGAACCATGCGTTACCGCTGCCGTCGACAATCCTCCCATTGACGATGGCGACGTCGTAGGGCGCGCGATCCGCGCGAGCTGGCTCGGCGGCTGACCCCGCACCGAGTGATGCCGCGTTGCCTCCACAGCCAACCACGGCGAGCGCAGCCGCGAGGGCGATTGCCACGCCGGATGCTGCCGTACGGCCGCGCGACGCATCTGCACCGCCAATCCTGTTACGACCGAGTCGTCGCTGCATTGTCGATATTCGTTGGCGTGGGATCGGACGGCTTGTCACCGCGAGCGCGCCAGGCGAAAAACGCCGGCGTGCCGACCAGAACTACCGCGAGACCGGCGGCAGCACGCGCGGGCTGCGTGACGATGGTATTGACAACGAGAGCAGCGGCAGCGAGCACGAACAGCGCTGGCGTCACGGGATACCCCGGTACGCGAAAGGGACGATTTGCATCGGGCTGTTGCCGGCGGTACATGAAGACACTGATCGCGCCCAATGCATAAAAGATCCAGCCCGTAAACACGACATACGTCAGCAGCTGTTCGAACGTCCCGGTCAGCGCGAGCAGCGCCGACCAGCTCGCGATAGCCACCACGGCGAACGCAGGTGTTCCGAATCGCGGATTGACAATGGCCAGTCGCTTGAAGAACACGCCGTCGCGCGCCATCGAGAAGTACATACGCGGAGCGGTGAGCATGATGCCGTTCGCGGCGCTGAAGATTGACACGAGAATGAGGACGCCGATCACCCGACCGGCGACCGGTCCAAGTACGGCGACACCAGCGTCAGCCGCCACCTGATCACTCGCGGCCGCCGCGTGCGCGCCGAGCGCGGTGACGTAACCAACGTTCGCAAGCACGTAGAGCACGACGAGAGCGGCTGTAGCCAATGTGATGGCGCGCGGGAATGTTCGTTGCGGATTCACCGTTTCGCCGGCTGAGAACGTCAGGTACTGCCATCCTTCGTAGGCCCAAAGCACCGCGATCATCGCAACCCCGATTCCCGAAAGAAGCGTCGAGGTCAGCCCATGCGGCCACGCAGACGGAGCGGTGATGGAGGTCATACCATCGCCGTGGCCGAAAACGATCAGCAGCACGCTGAACAGCACCAGTGCGCCGAGTTTGGCACCGGTGGTCCAGTTCTGGACCGTTGCGCTGGTACGCGTACCGCGAACGTTGATTACGGCGATCGCTACGATCACCGCGATCGAGATCAGCCGGCTGGCGATTCCGCCGATTGGGAGGATCTGGCTGAAATAACCGGAGAACGCGACCGCAAGCGTCGCGATCGAGCCGCTGGCGATTACGAAAAAGCTGGTCCATCCGTACAGAAACGCCGGAAGCGCGCCAAACGTGTCACGTATATACGTATACAGTCCGCCTGCATCGGGTTTCATGGCGCCCATCTCCGCGTACGTCAGCGCCCCGAGATACGATAGGATACCCGCGCCAACCCACACGAGAAGCGCCGTGCCTATCTGCGTCCCTGTTTGCCGTAGCACGACGCCCGGAACAAGGTAGATCCCCGAACCGATCACCGTCCCCATTGCGAGCAACGTGAGATCTGTCACTCCGAGGGTTCGCCGGAGCTGTGCTCTCGCAGCCGGCGGCACCGTGCCCGTCAACTTCCGGCCGCGTGCATTGTGAACAGACTCATGAGCGTCTCCGTTGTCGTGGTCTGGGGTCGCGCACTAAAATATGTGGCTCGTCATGCTGACGCGTTACGCGCGCGCTGTAAGCACCTCTGTGCGAAGCGAAAGCGATTCAATCATGTCGGCGTCCACATCCACGCCAATTCCCGGTTGCTCGCGCGGAACGTGTACCATTCCTTCGCCATCCATTGTCCATTCAGGCGTTACGATGTCGCGTGTCCAGTAACGCGCGCTTGGGCTCAAGTCTCCAGGCAGCGAGAAGTTCGGTAGCGAGGCGAGGGCTACGTTGTACGCGCGCCCAATCCCGCTCTCAAGCATCCCGCCACACCATACCGGGATGCCCGCGCGGCGGCAGAGGTCGTGAATCGCGATCGACGCGCTGAACCCGCCGACTCGGCCTGGCTTGATGTTTATGATCTTGCCACTCCCAAGCGCGATCATGTCTTCCGCGCGATGGATGCTCGTAATTGATTCGTCCAGGCATATTCGCGTCGACATCCGTCGTTGCAGCTCTGCATGCCGGACGAGATCGTCGTCGCCAAGCGGCTGTTCGAGCATGATGAGGTTGAACGCGTCCAGCTCAGCAAGGTGGTCGGCGTCAGCCAACGTGTACGCAGAATTGGCGTCAGCCATCAATCCGATGTCCGGGCCGACAGCCTCGCGAACCGCGCTGACGTAATCCACATCGCGTCCTGGTTTGATCTTCACCTTGATCTTGCGGTATCCGGCCGCGAGCGCAGCCATCGCGCGCTCGACCAACATGGCGGGCGCGTCCTGAATCCCGAGCGAAATTCCGGTCGGAATGGTCTTTCGGGTCCCACCGAGCAGTTCAGCGAGCGAGACACCTTGTGTCACGGACGCGATACCCCAGCATCCCATTTCGAGCGCCGCCTTCGCCATGTTGTGCCCGCGGATATTATCCTCCAAAACTCCGGCGATGTCCTGCGGGCCTTCAAACGCTCGTCCAAGTACGCGCGGCGCAAGCCACTGGCGCAATGCAAGCCATGCCGTGTCGGTGGTCTCCGCGGTGTAGTTGGGGAGTTCCATCGCCACGCACTCGGACCATGCAGTTGCGCCCGATCGTTCGGTAAGCTCCAGGAGCAGCATGGGCCGCTCGCGCACGACGCCTGAGGAGATACGAAACGGCTCCTTCAGAGGGAGGTGTATTTCGCGGACCGTAATTCGGTCTATAGTGAGCATCTGGACCTGGTGGATAACGGTAATTGACGAAGCACGAGAATCACCTCTTCACGTGCTCGCGTTCCAGCTTGTAGAACGCGCGCGAAGTCGCCGGATCACAAGAAAAACCTGTCACAGTGTAACCATTCCCGAGAGCCCACTCGAAGTGACCCCGCACGGCAAGGCGCCACATCGCAGCGGTCCCGGGCGATTCTGCAATGACACTCGCTATGTCATGCGGAATCTCGATCCACACCTTCGGCGGCCGCTCCGACCTGTCATTCCGTGCCAGATCGCGAGGTTGCAGTATCGTCGTGAGGAACGGATCCTCCGGATCAGTCAACCGCGCGTCAGAACGCTCGACGCACTCGATGTTCGTCGGACAGGAGACGATTATCCGGTCCGAAACAGTCCCGTGCAGCATGCTGCCGGTATTGCCGTACATGTCTCTCACGTACTCCGTCACGCATGCGCCCAGCCTATTCAGGTTGAAGTGCGCATTCTTCGCGACGAGCGGATCGAACGTCCACTGCATCTCAGGAATTCCCATGCGCTTCAGCTCCCCGCGCTGCCGTTCCTTGAGCATGCGCCCGACGCCTGCATTTCGCGCCACCTCCCGCACGCCGAGCATGTGGGACCAGTGGAGGGGCCGGCCGTCCTTGAAGCCTGTGAAGCCGGCGACGAAGCCCACGATTGCACCGGTCGGTGTGAACGCGCCGAGGACTATGCCGCCGATGTGCGACGCGATTTGAAGCACCGAGGCCGACACGACGTCGACGAAGCCGGCGCCCCAGACCTCCTCTTGAATGGCAACACAGGCTCGGAATTCCGCGAGCGAGACGACCGGCCGCACAAGAAACTCGGCCACGGGCTCGGCGCCGTGGGATACCGGGACTCCGGGGCCGAAGCGTCCGAAATGGTGACGGTCGGGCGGTTTGTCTGGCACGGCAACCCGGCTGAGTTTGAATGATAAGAACAACGAACTAGGGACCCAACATAATTGCCACTTCTGTATACCGCAATGGTCCACCAAACGCTCAACTCAGGACGCTACTACGCGTGCGAAGCTGTCTTGCCGGTTGTTATTCGGCAACTGCTCGGAGCCCGTGGCTCGCGCTGCGTGCGTGCATGCGGTAGAATCCGGGCATCACGGCCCGGCTCAATCGTTACAACCTCAGGATTACAAACCGATCATGCTTCGATCCACTTTGGCAGGCGGCGGAAAGAGAGCGCAACGTCGCGCTTCAGAGCCGGCAACCGATGCCGCGGCGACTGCGGTGACGAGACCACCAGCCAAACGTCCGACGAAAGGGACGGCACGACCACAAGGGAAATTGCCTGTGAAAGCACGGCGGAGACCATCTGCGGAACCGTCCGACGCGTCACTCGCAGGGTCTGGGGTGCGCCCTCGCGTGACGGCCTCAGCCGGTGCCGTTGGCAAAAAATCCGCAACGATACCGCCGGGACGCAAGGTTATGCGAGGCGATGGCGGTGAGCCGTCGCCTATCGCGCGCGGCGAGGGTTCGCGCACGATTTACCAGGAACTGCGCGACCGAATAGTTCGGGGGCGCCTCCCCCCCGGAAGCCGGCTCGTCGAGCGCGAAGTTGCCGCCCGGCTCGGGGTAAGCCGCACACCTGTGCGCGCGGCACTCGAGCGACTGCGTCAGGAGGGGTTCCTCGTCGGCACGGGACGGGAGATTCTTACGCGTGCAACGGTCGCGCCCCTCACGAACGATGACGCGCGGGAGATTTACCAGATAGTCGCGCTCATTGAAGGACTCGCAGCGCAGGAGGCAGCGCTCAAGTCGAAACCCGTACGCGTCGCGATGGCGCGCCGTATGCGCGAGCTGAACACGCAGTTCAGGAGCGCTGCGCTGGTACGGTTGCCGGACCCCGATCTTCTCCTCGACCTCGACGACGGGTTTCACAACAGCTACGTGCACGTCGGCGCCGGAGCGCGGCTGCGCAACCTGTACAACGCTGTGAAGCCCCAGGCCGAGCGGTACGGTCGGATCTACACGAGCACGCTCGCCGGCGAGGTCACAACTTCCGCCTCGGAACACGACGTAATCATCAAAGCGCTCGAGGCTGGCGATCCGGAGGCCGCCGAGCGCGCCGTAAAGACGAACTGGCAGAACGCCGCAAAACGATTGGCTCGCGTGATCGACGCCGTCGGGGAGCGCGGCGCGTGGTAACGCCGCCTGGCTGACTCGCACTGGAGTTTCCCAATGTCACACAAAAAGAATGGCCCAGAAGTTCTCACTTCTGGGCCATTCTTTTCCGTCGTAGTGCGGGCTAGTACATCCCGCCCATTCCGCCACCGCCTGGCGCTCCACCGCCCATGGGCTTGTCTTCCTTCTTCTCCACAATCAACGCTTCCGTCGTCAGAAGCAATCCAGCGATGCTGGCTGCATTCTGTAGCGCCGTACGCGTGACCTTGGTTGGATCGATTACACCGGCCTGCACGAGATCCTCGTACGTGTCGGTGAGTGCGTTGTAGCCAAAGGTGTTGTCCTTCGCGCTACGCACCTTCTCGACGACCATCGAGCCTTCGCCGCCCGCATTCTGAACTATCATGCGGATTGGCTCCTCGATGGCGCGACGGATGATGTCGACGCCGACCTGCTCGTCGTGGTCCGCGAACTTGAGGTCCTTGAGTGCGCGCTGCGCACGGATGAGTGCAACACCGCCGCCTGGGACGATGCCTTCCTCGACCGCTGCGCGTGTTGCATGCAGAGCGTCCTCGACGCGAGCCTTCTTTTCCTTCATCTCGCTCTCGGTTGCTGCGCCGACGTTGATCACCGCGACACCGCCGGCGATCTTCGCGAGACGCTCCTGCAGCTTCTCACGATCGTAATCGGACGTGGTCTTCTCGACCGCGGCCTTGATCTCCTTCACGCGACCCTGGATGGCGTCATCCGTACCGGCGCCGTCGATGATCGTGGTGTTGTCCTTGTCGACCACGATACGCTTCGCGCGACCGAGGTCGGTGACGACTGCGTTCTCGAGCTTGAATCCAACTTCCTCGGAAATCACCTGGCCCCCCGTGAGGACCGCGATGTCCTGCAGCATTGCCTTGCGACGATCGCCAAAGCCTGGCGCCTTGACGGCGCATACACGGAGCGTACCGCGCAGCTTGTTGACAACCAGCGTCGCCAGTGCCTCGCCTTCGATATCCTCGGCGATGATGAGCAACGGCTTGCCGAGCTGAGCAACCTTCTCAAGAATCGGAAGCAGATCCTTCATCGACGAGATCTTCTTGTCGTGGATCAGGATGACGCCGTCTTCGAGGACGGCTTCCATCTTGTCCGGATCTGTAACGAAGTACGGCGAGACGTAGCCGCGGTCGAACTGCATGCCCTCGACGGTGTCAAGGTCCGTCTCGAGGCCCTTCGCCTCTTCGACGGTGATGACGCCGTCCTTGCCGACCTTCTCCATCGCTTCGGCAATGAGATCACCGATCTCCTTGTCGTTGTTCGCGGAGATCGTCCCGACCTGCGCAATTTCCTTCTTGCCGGTGGTTGGAACCGAGATCGCCTTCAGCTCCTCAACGACGGCCTGCACGGCCTTGTCGATTCCGCGCTTCAGCGCCATCGGGTTCGCGCCAGCGGTCACGTTCTTCAAGCCTTCGCGGAAAATTGCCTGGGCGAGAACGGTGGCCGTTGTGGTGCCGTCTCCGGCCAGGTCCGAGGTCTTGGTCGCGACTTCCTTCACCATCTGCGCGCCCATGTTCTCGATCGGATCCGAAAGCTCGACTTCCTTCGCGACCGTGACACCGTCCTTGGTGATTGTCGGTGAGCCGAACTTCTTGTCGATGACGACGTTACGACCCTTGGGGCCGAGCGTAACCTTCACCGCCTCGGCGAGCTGATCCACGCCGCGCTTGAGAGCTGCGCGCGCTTCGGTGTTGAAATAGAGTTCTTTCGCTGCCATTGTGGTTTAGTCTCCGTTAGCCGATCACCGCGAGGACATCTGTCTCGCGGAGGATGAGAAGTGCCTCGTTGCTGAGCGTCACCTCGGTGCCGCTGTACTTGCCGTACAACACTCTGTCGCCGACCTTGAGCGTCATCGGTACGAGCTTGCTGTCCTCGTAACGGCCCGGCCCGACGGCGACGATCTCGCCCTGCTGGGGCTTTTCCTTCGCGGTGTCGGGGATGAAGAGTCCACCGCGCATCTGCTCGGTTTCCTCAAGTGCTTTGATGACCACGCGATCCGCAAGCGGCTTGACGGTGGTGGCGGTCTTGTCTGCCATAGAGCGCCTCTATGAAATTTGAAAGTGGAAATGATCGTTAGCACTCACTGACGGTGAGTGCTAACAGCCTAAAGATAACCGTTTAAGCGCCCCGTTCAAGGCCAAACCGCAGGCCGATCACTCGTTCGAGAGAATGCCGTGGGCTAACCGCAGACCTTTGAGCGTGAGCGACGGATCAACCGAGTCAAAGCCCGAGCAGAATGACCGAAAACTCTCGGCAAGACCCCCGGTCGCCACGACGTGCGGGACCGCGGGATGCGGCCATTCTGCCTTGATCCGCCGAATCAGCCCGTCGATCGAGTCGGCCGCGCCGAAAACCACGCCCGCGCGGATACAATCCGCCGTATTCGTTCCGATCGCGTGCGGCGGCGTGCCCAGTGCAGTGCTCGGCAACATCGCGGTCTTCGAAAAAAGCGTCCAGGCAGATGTTTGCACCCCGGGCTGAATCACGCCTCCGAAAAACGAGCCGCCGGCGCTCACGCAGTCGTACGTCGTCGCCGTGCCCATGTCAACGACAATGCAATCGCGACCGAAAAGCATGCTTGCCGCCAGCGTGTTGATCACCCGGTCGGCACCAACCGTCGCGGGCTCATCGACGTCGAGCGTGATCGGCAGCGCGGAGTGAGTGTCGACAACGACCGGCGTAACCCCGAAAGCCACATCGCATGCGTCAACAACACTCTGCGTAACTGGCGGCACTACGGAGCAGATTGCTACACCGCTGACCCGCTTCGCATCGATTCCCTCGGCTCGAACGAGCTGAAGCAGGAGAACTCGCATCTCGTCGGCCGTGCGGGCCGAGGACGTAGTCAGCCGCCAGTGCGCGCACAGTTGGTCGCCGTCGAACAGCCCCGCCGTTGTCTCCGTGTTTCCAATGTCGATCGCAAGTAGCATTGTCAGATCCGTGGTTCAAGTACCAGTGAGCCCGTCCGTACGCGCGCTATCGAGTCCGCGATCTCTATGAGCAGTTCGCCGCTACCGGCGATGCCTACGACGCGCCCGCGCAATGGCTCTGTGCAGAGCCTCCCTCTCGCGAGATCCCGTGTCGCATACTGTTCCAACTCGTCCTGTCGCAGCGTGCCAGACACCGCAGCCGCAGCGCGAATGCCCTGCACCAGCCAACAGGCCACGTCAGCTCGCACCGAACCCGGCTCCAGCGACGCGGCGCCAGTCTGGTCTTCGGGCAGCTGGACGTTCACGCCAATGCCGATCGCCACCCAGTCCAAACGGTCGCCCCGCCAACGCGCCTCCACGAGAACGCCGCCGAGCTTGCAATCGTCGACGTAGAGATCATTGGGCCACTTGAGTCGCACAGGCTCGGCGGCGTACGCGTCAAGAACTTCCGCCGCCGCAAGCCCGACACGCAGAGAAAGTACGTCCAGCGCGGAACTGTCCGCGGGCCGCTCGACGATTGTCATCCAGATTCCGCGCGGCGGAGACGACCAGCGTTTCCCCGTGCGCCCGCGTCCGGCAAGCTGTGAGTCCGCGATCACCACTGTCCCAGCCGCGCACCCCGCCGCCGCAAGAATATGCGCTTCGTCCATCGTCGAGCCGACTGCATCGAAAAGCTCCACGCGTGACGCGCCGCAACGCGCCGCAAGATCCGACGAGGAGATTCCGTCGTACACGAGCGTCGGCGATGACTCAGCCGCCACGAGCAAAGTAGACGGCGAGCACGACGCCCCCGAGCAACACGCGGTAGAGCGCGAATACGCCGTAAGAGTGACGGCTCACGTACCTGAGTAGCACGGATATCGCAAGCCACCCGCTCACAGCCGACGCGGCGACTCCAACCAGTAGAGGCATGCTCATCCCGGACTCGCGGATGAGATGCGGTCCCTTGAGGATCACGGCGGCCGCGATGATTGGCATGCTGAGGAGAAAGCTGAACGCGGCCGCTCCATTGCGATCCAGGCCCAGCGCGCGCGCGGCTGTGATCGTCGAGCCAGAGCGCGAAACCCCGGGTATTAGTGCGAACACCTGCGCGACACCAATCACTATTGCGTCGGTCCACGTCATGTGAGTCAGCGGCCGGTCGCGGCGCGCAAGTCGGTCGGCGAGCCAGAGCAGAACGCCCAGCACGATAAGCGCCGTCGCAATGAGCGCGGGATTACGGAACGCCGTCTCAGCTTTTTTCTCGAGTAGCAGCCCGAAAATGCCGCCCGGTATGGTTGCGACGACAAGAAACGCTGCACGCTTCTGTTCGACAGTTTCAATCTTGCGGGTCCTGACGATCTGCCACGCAGACCGCAGCAGAGCCAGCCACTCCGCGCGGAAGTACCAGATCACCGCGAGCAGCGTCCCAAAGTGAAGCGCAACATCGAAGGAGAGCCCCGGATCGGGCCAGTGAAACAGCCAGGGTGCGAGGGCGAGATGAGCGGAGCTGCTGATGGGGAGGAATTCTGCGAGGCCCTGCAACAGTCCCAAAATCAACGCCTGGAAGCTTGTCGGCATTCGGTTGTCAGTGTGCGTCGGAGGGTTGATCGATAGCGCGTCGGTAGAGCGCCTCATATTGCGACACGATCGTGTCCAGCGAGAATCTAGCGCGAGCGTCCGCAGCGCCGGCCGCGCCCATGCTCGCCTGTAGCCGCGGATTCGTGAGAATCGAATGGGCGCCTGAGGCCATTGCGTCAACGTCCCCGATCGGATACAACAGGCCGGTCACGCCGTTCGTGACGACTTCTGGCAGTCCTCCGGAATCACTCCCGACCACTGGCACCCCGGACGCCATTGCCTCGAGCGCACTCAGTCCGAACGATTCACTCGCCGTCGGCAGCAGGAAGACGTCAGCGTGGGCGAGCAGCGGCGCAACGGCCTCGATCTTTCCAAGGAAGAACACGGAGTCGAACACCCCGAGTGCGCGAGCCTCCTCTTCCGCGGCGGGCCGCTCGGGGCCATCACCGACCATCACCAGAACGCTCGGAACTTCGGCTGCGACACGAGCGAAGACTCTGACGACATCCCGCACGCGCTTGACTGCGCGAAAATTCGAGATGTGCATCAGCACCCTGCGGTTCTGCGAGAACGGCAACCCCTCGGAGCCGGCGTACCGCGCGCGATCGTAAACGATGGGATCTATGAAATTGGGGATTACGACGACGCGGCAACCGGTGCAATGGAAAGCGTTGAACGTCTCCTCACGCAGGTACTCGGACACGGCCGTGATCCGATCGGACTTTTCTATGGAGAATTTCGTTATCGCATGAAACGAAGGGTCCTGTCCCACGAGCGTGATGTCCGTGCCATGAAGCGTCGTCACGACAGCGACGTCGGCGTGTTCGGCACGGAGCATCTCACGCGCGATCCACGCGCTCGTTGCGTGCGGAATGGCATAGTGGCAGTGAAGCACTTCGATTCCGTGTGCCTTCACGACTTCGTGCATCTGGACCGCCAGAGCCAGGTCGTAGGGCGGAAACTCAAACAGTGGATACTGCTGCCCAACCTGTACTTCATGGAAGTACACGCGCGGCAGGAATGACGGAAGGCGAAAGGGCTGCCTGTAGCTGATGAAGTGGACTTCGTGCCCGCGCTCGGCGAGCGCGATTCCGAGTTCGGTCGCGACGGCGCCGGAGCCGCCATACGTGGGATAGCAGGTGATTCCGATTTTCATGTCAATTGATGCCGGAACCACGTTCGCTGCCGCTTGGCGTACTGCCGCGTCTCGATTATTGCCCGCTCGCGCGCAGACTCAAGCGTTACTCGGCCTTCGACGTGGTCGCGCATGACACGGTAGCCGCTCGCTTTCCATGCAATCGCGTTCGGTGGAACGGCGCGCAAGAGGCGCTGAATCTCATCCAGCCATCCCGACTCCAGCATCATATCGACGCGCGCGGCGATGCGGTCTCCAAGCTCGGAACCCGGATCGACAACTTCATAGCATGGGACGAGGGCCGCACCGACCACCGGCGGCTCATCGTAGGGTGGGTTGAACAGCGACTTGATGTAGAAACCCGTTCCTCCAACGATGATGGGAATCTTTCCGGTTGCCCTCGCCTCGCCAATCCAGCGCGCGGCGTCTCGCGCCCACTGGTAGGCGCTGTAATGTTCGGTTGGATCGACGACGTTCACGCCGAAATGTACGACTCTGGAGAGGTCTTCAGGAGATGGCTTCGCCGTACCGATATCGAATCCGCGATAGATCTGACGGCTGTCCGCCGATATTATGGCAACGTCGTCGCTCGCGGCGGCCGCCATGGCTCGCGCGGATTTCCCCGCCGCCGTCGGCCCGACGATCACCCGTATCTCAAACGCGGCCAAAGCGCCTGTCCACTTCGGCCCACGCGAGCTGCACGATCGTCGATCGGCCGTGTACGTCGTGCGCGGGCAGCCGCGTGTCCCGAAGGGCGACGAACAACGCGCGCATCTCGGAATCCGAGAGCGCGTCGCCTCCCTTGATCGCCGCCTTGCACGCAATGGTTGCAATGAGGCGCTCGTGTCGCCCAGCGGCGGACGGCGAGCGATCGCCCGTCAGCGCAGCGATCGTATCACGCAGGCAGCGCTCCGCGTCGAAGCGCGGATGTGGCACCGGGACGGCATGCACGATCAGCGCGTTCCCGCCGAAGGTCGCGATTTCGAAGCCCAGCCGGTCGAAGTACTCCCGGTTGGCGTCAAAAGCGTCGAGCTCGCTCGTTCCGAGCTTGAGCGTGAATGGAAGGAGCAGTCGCTGCGATGTCGATGATCCAGACTCGACGTCGCGCAGAAACTGCTCGAACAACACGCGCTCGTGCGCCGAGTGCTGATCGATCAGCACCACGCCATCCTCGTGCTCGAACATGATGTACATCCGGCGGAGCTGGGTCAGGGCCGGTATTCCGCCGTCCGCGTTCGACGCAGCGACACTCTCGGCCGGCACTCGGCGTTCATCGAGCGTGTCGACGGGTCGGTCATCGTGTGTAAAGGGTGAAACGCCGGCGGCAAGCTCGGACCTGAACAACGGAGTGTCCGCCGCCTGCGGCGCGAGAAGCTCCGTCTCAACGATCGGCGAGCTGATCTGGGGCGTGAATCCGCCGAAGAACGAGCGACCCATCGACGGCCCGGTTTCAAACGTGCCAAGCGTCCGGCGCACGGCGCGCTCCACCGCACGTTCCACCGTCCAGCGATCCTGAAAGCGGATCTCCGCCTTGGCTGGGTGCACGTTCACATCTATCGATGCGGCGGGGACCGTAAGCTCGAGATAAAGCGACGGGCGGGTGCCGGCCGTTATGGTCGACCGGTAAGCGCTCTCGGCGGCGCGCACGAGTCCGGGATCGCGGATAGCGCGGCCATTGACGCACAGAAACGTCCTCCGCGTGGCGGTGCCAACTTCCGCCGGTCGCTCGACTAGGCCCGCAACTTGGATTGCGCCGGCGACGTCATCAACTTCGAGCAAGCCGTCCGCGTACGCGACGCCCCAGAGCGCACCAAGTCTCACACGAAGTGAGGGCGCGGGTGTGGCGCTCAGCGATCGGCGGCCATCGTGCGACAGCTCGAAGCGCACGTCCCGCCGCGCGAGTGCAAGTGTCGTAACGATTTCCGAGATCGCGCGCCATTCCGAGCGACTCCCGCGCAGAAACTTTGCGCGGTCGGGAGCATTGTAAAAGAGATCGGTGACCGATACCGTCGTGCCGCGTCGACGCTGTGTGGGCGTCTGGATCGCAACATCGCCTCCCCCAGCTTCTATACGCGTTCCGTCACCGTCGCTGAGCGCCGTCTCGATCGAAATGCGCGCGACTGAACAGATCGCAGGAAGTGCCTCGCCGCGAAAGCCAAACGTGCTGACACCAGCGAGATCCGCGGAAGAGTGGATCTTGGATGTGCCGTGACGCGCAAGTGACAACGCCGCGTCCGCGCAGTCCATACCCGATCCGTCGTCACTCACGCGAATCAGCGACCGCCCGCCATCGCGAATCGTGATCTCCACTCCAAGAGCGCCGGCGTCAAGCGAATTCTCAACAAGCTCCTTGACAACGGAGGCGGGCCGCTCGACAACTTCGCCGGCCGCAATCTGGTCCGCTACGGCGCTCGGGAGTACCCTGATCGTTGCCACGGCCTGGGTCGGAGTGTCAGGCGCGCGGGCTTACAAGCCGCGCTGGTGCGATGATTGTCAATCCTCGTCTTCTGGCGCGTCGGAGCGACGCCGGAACAACAACATCCCAAGGAGCAGGATTGCTATCGCGGACGCCGCGATAGCGATGACGAGCGAGTTGGACCGCGCGAAGCGCATCATTGCGGGAAACGGCGTGTCGCCTATGCTGTCCCGGGGGGCGGGCGCGTGCGCAGCAGCCACCGTGGCAGCGGCGACCGCCATGGGCAACGAAGGCGTCATCGCGATCTCGTAGCGTCTGGTGACCGGATTGAAATAGTCATATCGGACTGCCGGCAGAACCATGTCGCCAGCGATCCTGGGCGTGACGACCCAGTCGAACTCCTTAGCACCACGGACCACGGTGCCCGCCGAGTCCCAGGCAACGCGCTCATCACCGGGAACAACCGAGGCCCAGTCTACCTGCAGCATTGGGCGCGGAAGAAGGCGAAGGTTTCCTGCGCCCGATATTCTCATCGTGATCGTGAACGGATCGCCAACTCTCGGACTGGCGCCATCGGTCTGCAACGTATCGTGAAATTCCCCAACCGCTCCCGAGAACGCGACTGGCCGTCCCGACAATGGCAATGGTATGGCAGTGAACGTCGCCGGCTGCGAATTCGTGGTGAACGTACGCGGCGGGCTGAAGTAGTCGTCGGCGTCGGGAAGACTGTAGCGCAGGCTCGCGGCTGGCACGGTGTACGTGCCCGGAAGCAGCGGAAACATCGCGCGGTGATATCCGTAGCGGCGAAACGACACGCCATTCACCGTAACGTTTGTTATTGCGGCGGTATCGAACGGGAAATCGTACAGCGTCGCGCCTGCCACATCCGCCGGAGTGAATACGGGATTCGAGCGCAACCTCCGCCGCGCGACATCATCCACCAGCGTCGCAGCGTCGTAGTTGACCTGTTGCCCGACGAACACCGTATCGGGCGCCACACGCGTCTGAAACTGGACGATGCCGATCTGCGCCAGAAGCACGACGATGCCCATCACCAATCCTTCCCGCGTGGTGGGGGCTGCGGGACATTCTTCTGTTGCTTGCGCCCCTGAACGTCCTGCTCTTCGCGCGCCGCGTTGTTCAGGACCGCATCCGCCTGCTGCGTGCCGAGGCCGCCACCGCCCGCAGGCTTTGGCTGCGGGGCTGCGCCGCCACCACCGCCTCCTCCGCCCCCGCCGCCGCCGCCGCCGGACGACTGCTTGTGTACTCGAAGCGCGAGCTCGTAATTCCATTTCGCATCAGGATCGTCCGGAGCAAGTATCAGCGCTCGTCGGTAGTGCGCGAGTGCGCTGTCCAGCGGCACAGCGGCCGTATCTCCGTGGAGCTTGCGGCCAGTTACAAGATACGCCCATCCCGCGTTGAAGGCGGCCCTGAACGCCATCGTTCCGCGGAGTGCTTCGACTGAGTCGAGCACTGGCACAGCGGCCGCGAGCGAGTCGTGCGCGAGGAGTGCGGTTCCCCGGTCGTACGCAAGGATTTCCGATCTTGAAGCCGGAGCGCAAGCAGCTAGTGTGCCGGACACCGCGATCATCGCGGCGCTCGCGATCCGCCGGCGTGATCGGAGCGCCAATAACGTATCGAGAAGAAGAATGAGCAATGCAGGCCCGACAAGCCACTGGAACCTGGGCGTGAGATCGGTCCCTGTCTGAACAGCGTGCGCCACCGTCTTCAACTGTTCGATCGCTGCCCTGATCAGGTTCGCCTTGTTCGCGGCTTCAGCGGGAATAAAGGCTCCGCCCGATGAATCGGCCGCCGCACGCAGAAATTCCGGATGGTATTGCGTCACCACCACCTGCCCATTCTCGTCGCGCTTCACCGTCGTTGCGCCGTTCTCCACAACCGGGATTGTCGACCCCCCGGGAGTGCCGAAGCCCACCGCGATAAGCTCGATCCCAGCCTCCCGCGCCTTCTTCGCTTCCGCGACAACGTCACCAATCGGCTCGAACGCCTCACCATCGCTCATCAGAACAATGGCCTTGTTGCCGGTTCCCTTGCCCAGGCTGAGAAGCGCGGTCGCCTGACGAATCGCGCTGGACAGAGCCGTTCCGGCCTCTCCTACTACGGACGGGTCCAGGTTGTCGAGGTACAGAGCAAGCGCGCCATCGTCAGCCGTCAGGGGTGTAAGGATGTACGACCTGCCGGCGAACGCGATCAGCGCGAACTGATCGTCCGGCGATTCGGCGCGAAGCTGGCGCACGACCTGTTTCATTTTCGCGAGCCGCGATGGCTTGTCGTCAGTCGCGGTCATCGAGAGCGACGCATCGAGCGCCAGTACCACGTCCACACCGCTGCGGTTCACAGTGGAGCTCTGCTGACCCCAGCGCGGGCCCGCGACTGCCGCGCCAAGCAGCGCGAGAGACGTGATGATTCGCGCGTTGTGCCACTTCCCTCGCCGCGTACCGCGCGGCGCGAGCCGCGCGAGCATTGATCGTGATCCCAGCCTTGTGAGCCGGCGAAGCCTGGAGCGACGGCCCGCGACGAGTGCAACCGCGCCAAGCGCGGGAAGCAGCAGAGCAAGAACGAGCGCCCACGGCCATTCTACGAACCGTGTCATGGAAGCGGCGCTCTAACGGCAGCAACACTCAGCTCGAGCAACAACGCGACGGCGGCAATGCCGAGCGGCCATCGGAATAGCTCGGTGTAGCGCACGTAGGTGGAAGACTGCACCGGGCTTCGCTCCAGCGCGTCGATGTGGCTGTATATGTCCTGCAGCGCGGTCGCGTCCACGGCGCGAAAGTAACGACCGCCGGTCATTCGCGAGATGTTCGTGAGCAGAGCCTCGTCGATTTCCACCGGTTGGTTCTCGAACCGCAGGCCATAAAGGCCGCGGCCCACCGGCACTGGTGCCATCCCCTGTGTCCCGACACCGATGCTGTAGATCTTGATGCCGAACGCCGCGGCGGCTCGGGCGGCAGTCATCGGGTCGATGTCACCACGATTGTTCACGCCGTCGGTAAGCAGTATCATCACCTTCGACTTGCCTGGTGCGTTGCGCAGCCTGTTCGCGGCAGTCGCGATCGCGGTGCCGATTGCCGTCCCGTCTTCGAGCTGGCCGGCCTGGAGATTGTCTACGGCCTGCATGAGCACGGGGTAGTCCGTGGTGAGCGGCACCTGAGTCAGCGCCTCCGCCGCGAACGCAACAAGCCCGATGCGATCGGATGAACGCCCGGCGATGAAACGCTTCACCGTGGCCTTCGCAACTTCAATTCGGTTCGACGGCTGGAAATCTTCCGAAAGCATCGAGCTCGAGAGATCGATAACGAGAACGATATTGATGCCCTCGGTCGTCACGTTTTCGGCGTGACCGACGCTACGCGGTCGCGCGACTGCGACGATGAGCCCGATCAACAGCACATTGCGAAGCAGGAACATGACGCGCTCGACCCACGACCCCACCCGCGGCCCGCGCGCGAGCGTAGCAGTCCGCGAGAACGTGATTGCCGGCGGCCGTTGTCGCGCCCTGGCGAACCACCACACTGGCAGGACGAGCGCAAGCAGGAGAGCCCATGGCGAGACCAGTTGCACCGGGGTGAAGGGTATCATGCGGCCTTGGCCATCGCTGTGGCGCGCGCTTCTAGCGCCGCGTTCACGTGGGCTACGACCCCGCGCGCCTCAACGCCTATCGCGCGACCGCGCTCCGCTGTAGCGCGCCTCCCGGCGAACTTGATGGCGTCGGTTTCATCGAGGATGGCAACGATCCGCTCCAGAGGCGCCTCCGGCGCGCGGCGCAGCGCGAGCCGAAGCTCGGACGTGGTTGCGGAACGCATTGCAAATGGGATGACAGCTGCGAGATACGCGCGCATAACGCGCGTCATCTCGACCGCGTGCCGCTCAGGCTCGCCGTTCTCGATGAGCCTCAGACCCTCGACGCGAGCGAACTCACGCTCCGCAATCTCATACGGGCGCAGCCCCCGGGCCTGCCGCTCCCGCCAACGCTTAAGCGCATAGAGCAACGCAGCGAGCAACGCAGCGATGGCCGCGGCGATTATCCACGGCGTCCAGTCGAACGCCACAAGCTCCACCGGAGGCCGGTACGGCTTTGGAACACGCAGCGACGTGTCGCGCGGTAGTACAGATCGGACGTACACCGAGAGACTGCCGAGAGGCACGAGTCTCGTGCCGGCTGCAGTGGTCACGTGGACGCTGTCGAGCCCAAGCCGCTGCGCGCCGGTGTCCCACGCCGCGAGCACGTAACGCACGGTCGCATAGGTGAAACCGTTTGCCGATGAGTCTGCGCGCGCGGTTGCGCCAGCCGAGTCGACGCGAGCAGCGGTGTCAGGGCGAGCCGGAAACGTGACCTGCGCCCCTGCTGGCACGCGCAACCGCAGCGTAGCTACGAAGTGTCCGCCAACAGTGGTCGTCTCGGGCCGCACGAGCGTTCCAGCCTGAACCTGCGCGGACGCGGTTGCCGCGCAGAGCATCGACATTCCAAGCGCCACGCTGGACGCTGCCGATACGCGCATCACCGCGCCCGTGCGCGGGTCTCGCGCGTGCGAAAGAACTTGAGC
>JALYTX010000029.1 GCA_030854055.1 Gemmatimonadota bacterium
GTGGTTCTTCCCCCGCAGTCCACGCAGGTTGAACACGAGGGGGAAATCGGCGTGGTGCTCGGCACGCGGCTCTCGAACGCGTCACCCGAGGAGGCAGCGAATTCGATTCGAGGCGTCTGCGCACTCAACGACATAACTGCGCGCGACCTGCAGCGTTCAGACGGTCAGTGGACCCGCGCCAAGGGGTTCGACACATTCTGTCCCATAGGGCCGGAATCGGCGGCCCCGGCGGACCTCACGAGCCTGGCGGTACTTACTCGAGTCAACGGTGTAGAACGCCAACGAGGCTCGGCGGCCGATATGGTCTTCTCCATTCCGACGCTGCTGTCGTACATCTCGTCCATCATGACGCTTGAACCTGGCGATGTGGTCGCGACGGGCACGCCGGCTGGTGTCGGCACGATTTCGGATGGGGACGTGGTCGAAGTGGAAATCCCAGGATTCAGCATAGTCAGCAACCCTGTCACCAACAAGATCTGAGTGCCTCCGTATAACGCGCGCATCAGCAGTCTCCCGCCGTATCCGCTCGCTCACATTCCGCGCCGCAAACGGGAGCTCGTCGCGCGTGGTGTCGACCTCATAGATCTCGGCGCGGGCGACGCGATACTCGCGCCACCCGAAGCTGCGCTGGACCGCATGGCGCGCGCGATCCGTGAACCTGCTATGGGGCGTTACGGATTCGAGTTGGGGCTCATGGAATATCGCGAGGCAATCGTTCGCTTCATGAAGAAGCGATTCGGCGTCTCCTTCGATCCGCTCACCGAGGTTGTACCGCTCATCGGCTCGAAGGAAGGACTGGCGCACGTGGCCCTCGCGTATCTCGATCACGGCGACTACGCGATAATGCCGGAGCCGGGTTACAACGCGTACATGGGCGGGACAATTCTGTCGAACGGAACTCCGTACAGGTACGAGCTGCGCGCGGACAATGACTTCCTCGTCGATCTGGAGGAAGTCCCCGATGAAGTACTGGCGAAGACAAGAATTCTTTATCTCAACTATCCCGGCAATCCAACGGCTGCAATCGCGCCCATGGATTATCTCGAGCGTGTCGTGCAAACGTGCAAGCAGCGCGACATCGTGCTGGTGTACGACAACGCGTATTCCGAAGTCGCGTACGATGGTTACGTTCCGCCGAGTATTTTCGAGGTACCGGGTGCCCGGGACGTTGCGCTGGAGTTCCATTCCGTATCCAAGACGTTCAACATGACGGGATGGCGTTGCGGCTGGGCGTGCGGCAACGCCGAGCTCGTGCATGGACTGGTTACGGTCAAGTCATTCATCGACACGGGCTCGTTCATGGCAGTGCAGGCCGCGGCGGCCGCCGCGCTTGACGTCCACGACGAGTTCGTCCCGAAGAACATGGCGATATTCACCGAACGACGCGATGCGGCGGTGGACGCCTTCCGCGAGAACGGTTTTACCTGCAGTGTGCCGAAGGCCGCGATGTATTTGTGGATACCGTTGCCGCCGCACATTGCGAGCGCCATGTTTGCGGAGCGCCTGATGGAGGAAGGGGTGATCGTGATGGCCGGCTCGGCGTTCGGAAAGGGTGGAGAGGGATTCTTCCGCATTTCCTTCATCGCGTCGCCCGAGCGAATTCGCGAAGCTGCACGTCGCGCGGGGAAAGTACTCGCGTCCTTCGATGATCCAGTGGCATCGGCGTGATCAGACTCCGCCGCCCGTCGGGCGCATGGGTAACGTCGCTCGCGATCCACCTTCTGGTGGCGGCGGTGTTTATCCAGGCGATTCTCGCGCGGCATCCGTTCTTCATGTCGTTTGGTCGTCCCGCGCCCGAAGCCGTCGTGGAGCACATCGGCTTTCTGTCACTGCCTCAGCCCAAGACTCCGGGCGCCGCAACGGCGGGCAGAAATGGCGGGGACGGCGTCGCGAAGCGCCCCAGTTCCGTACCAATGCCCACGGCGCCCACCTCCGTGCCCACGACTATCACGCCCGCGCCCAAGGGACCTCCGGTCGCGACCAGCGAGCCGTCCAGCGGCCCGCTGATTGGCGGCGGGGGTCAGTTGCGAGGAATACAGCCGCGCTACGAGGATCCGCGGCTCTGGGCGGCACCGGGCCGCATTGCCAGTGCACCAAAAACGGCGACCGAGAGACTCGACAGCGTGATCGTGGGTGACATTGGCGCGTACAACGATTCGGTTCGGGTCGCGAATGCGGGGAAGCGGGCACCCGGCGACTGGACGTTTGAGAAGAACGGTCAGAAGTACGGCATCGACAGCAAGTACATACGGCTTGGACCCGTGTCGATCCCGACGGCCGTGCTGGCGATGCTGCCGATCAATCTCACCGGAAATCCGACGACATACGAGCGCAACAGGACGCTCAATTCCCGGCACGACGAAATTTTCGAGCAGGCTCAGCGCGGGATGAACAACGCCGATTTCGACAAGGCGGTCAAGAGCATTCGTGAGCGGAAGGAGCGCGAGCGCCGGGAGGCGGAGGCGGAAAAGAAGAAGGCGGCCGACCAGGCCGCCCCCCCCTCCCAACCGTAACTGCTGGTCGCCGATGTTTGGCGCAACCATGTGGGCTTGCTGCTACGATACCATTTCCCCGGCTGCCGTCTTCGAGCTCTGCGTGTTCATGACGCTGAACGGACGGAACACGCCGCAGACGACACCAAGGACGCCGAAATCGTCACGCGGACCGATGGTGATCTCGCGGTCGGCCGGATTCGCGGGCTTCAGCACGATTGACTGATCTTCGTGCGCGAGCGTCTTGATAGTCGCTTCCTCGCCGATTCGCGCGGCGATCATGTCGCCATCCTTCGCCGTCGTCGCCGGATCGACCATAACGTAATCGCCGTTCTCGATCGCTCGCCCGATCATGCTCTCGCCCTTGACCTTGAGAAAGAAGACGCGCTCGGACGGGAGGAATCGCCGGTCCATCGTGATGAATCCTTCGCGATGCTCGGGAAGCAGCGCAGGCTCGCCAGCGTGGATACGGCCATAGTAAGGCACCGGCGTGGACTGCGCAGCGCCGCTGAAGCCAAGAAGCTTCACGCCACGCGACCGGGATGGGTCTCGCTCGATGAAGCCCTTCCGAGCGAGCGATTGAAGCAGGTCCGAAACAGTCTTTGTGGACTTGATCTCGAACTGCTTTCCTATGTCCCTGATGCTGGGCTGATAGGTGTGTTCCGCCGTGAAATCGAGCAGGTACTGATAGACTGAGCTTTCGAGTCTGGTCAATTGCTCAGACATGAAGGCACTCCCGGTTTGGGTTGTACGCTGTGGGACAGAAGATGTGGTCCGAACGGTGAACGGTCAACCATCAGTTTCCCGATGGATATGCTCGATGGCCTGATCGAGCCTCCTGATAACCCGGTCGCGTCCCTGCATGACCAGCACGTCAAAGATCCCGGGGCTGACCGTTAGCCCGGTCAGCGCCACTCTCAGAGGCTGGAACAGCTTTCCGCCGCCAATCCCGTGACGTTCTGCCAGGCCTCGCAGCTCTGCTTCGAGGGTCGCGGCGTCCCACGATCGCACCGTGACCAGAGCGTCGCGAATTGCTTTCATGAGCGTTGCGGACGCCTCCCGGTCTTTCCACTGTTTCGCGACGGCTTCGGGGTCGTAGCTGATCTCGTCGACGAAATACGGCGCCGCCTGACGTACGATGTCGTCGACGACGCGTGCGCGTACTCTCAGGAGGTCGACGAGACGTAGGTACCAGTCGTGCTGCGCTTCGAGTGAATCCGCTGTCGCAAATCCGGCGGCGACGATTGCACTCGTCACGACAGGCTCGAGCTCGGCCAATGGCATCATCGACATGTGCTGCCCGTTCATCCACTCCAGCTTCTTGGGGTCGAAGATCGCTGCCTTCCTCTGAAGCCCTTCGGGCGAGAACAGCTCGATCATCTCGGCCGGAGTCATCACTTCGCGATCTGCGCCAGGCGACCAGCCGAGAAGCGCGAGGAAGTTGAGCATCGCCCGGGGAAGGAGGCCCTCGTGTTGATAGTCGCCCACGGCTGTCGCGCCGTGACGCTTGCTCAGCTTCTTGCCGTCCAGCCCGTGGATCATGGGAAGATGAGCAAATTTCGGCAGCTCCTTTCCAAGCGCCTGATACAACATTATCTGCTTGGGCGTGTTGGAGATGTGATCGTCGCCCCGCATCACGAGTGTCACGCCCATCGCGATGTCATCCGAGACCACAGCAAGATTGTAGATCGGCGTGCGGTCGGAACGCAGGACCACGAAGTCATCGACGTCCTTGTTCGGAAATGCGATGCGCTCGTGCACGAGATCGTCCCACTCCGTGACGCCGGTTTCATCGGGCACGCGGAAGCGCACGACGTACGGCTCACCGCGCTCCAGGCGAGCCTCCTCGTCGTGCAGCGGCATCTCGGCCCACTCGCGCTTGTACTTGTACGTCTCCCCGCGCGCCTGCGCCGCGGCGCGGCGCTCCTCGAGCACGGACTGCGGCGTGAAGTCCCGATACGCGCGGCCCGTGTCGAGAAGTTGCTTCACGTCCGCCCGGTGTCTCTCGAGATTGGCGCCCTGATAGACGACCTGTTCGTCCCAGTCCAGTCGCAGCCATTCGAGCCCTTCGAAGATTGCGCGAGTGCTCTCGTCGGTGCTGCGTGCCTTGTCGGTGTCCTCGATGCGCAGCAGGAACTGGCCGCCGAAACGCCGAACGTACAGCCAGTTGAAGAGCGCGGTCCGGGCGCCTCCCACGTGGAGGTAACCGGTAGGCGATGGAGCAAATCGGACGCGCGCGGCCGGATAAGAACTCATGTCACGAATATGGTGTGAAATGCGAACGGGCCCGTCGCGATGACCGGGCCCGAGAAACGCAAAACCTACGGAGAGGGAGGGATTCGAACCCTCGATAGAGGTTGACCCCCTATGCCGGTTTAGCAAACCGGTGCCTTCAGCCTCTCGGCCACCCCTCCTGAAGCCGAGATAAGTTATCCGGCGGCGGCGCCATACTCAAGGCGCGAGGTCAAGCGCGACGAATGTAAATTCCCCCCATGATCGACTTTTCCAAGGCGCGCGTACTCGTGACGGGAGGCGCCGGGTTCATCGGAAGCGCGCTCGTTTGGGAGCTGAATCGGCGAGGATGTGAACGGATCGTCATAGCGGACTTCCTTGAATCGAGCGAGAAGTGGCGCAATCTCGCGCCGCTGGCGTTCGAGGATTACATGGAAGCGGACGATCTCATCCCGCGGCTGGAGTCGAAGGCACTCGGACGGTTTGATCTGCTGCTCCACATGGGGGCGTGTTCCGCGACAACCGAGCGCAATGCGGCGTACCTGGCTCGCAACAATTACGAGTTCACGAAGAGTCTCGCGGCCTGCGCGCTCAGTGCGAGCTCGCGCTTTGTGTACGCTTCATCGGCGGCAACGTACGGCGATGGGACAGCCGGCATGAGCGACGACGCCTCTCCGGCGAACCTGCGCAAACTGCGCCCGCTGAACATGTATGGTTATTCCAAGCAGATGTTCGATCTGTACGCCGCGCAGCGTGGGATACTCGACAAGATCGTCGGGCTCAAGTTCTTCAACATCTTCGGCCCCAATGAGGATCACAAGGGTGACATGCGCAGTCTGGTGAACAAGGCATTTGGACAGATCCGGGAAACGGGCGAGATACGTCTCTTCAAGAGCTACCGCGCCGACTACGCGGATGGCGAGCAGAAGCGCGATTTCCTCTACGTCAAGGATGCCGTCAACATGACGCTGCATCTGGCGGCGACGGACAAGTCGAACGGACTGTTCAACGTCGGCAGCGGCGATGCCAGCAGTTGGCTCGACCTTGCAGGGGCAGTGTTCGCCGCGCTTGGCAAGCCCGTCAACGTCCGCTTCATCGATATGCCGGAAGAGCTGAAGCGCAGGTATCAGTACTTTACGCAGGCCGACATCGCGAGACTGAGGCAGTGCGGATACGACACGCCCGTCACGCCGCTGGCAAATGCCGTGTCCGATTACGTCACGAGCTACCTGGAACCTGCGCGACACCTCGGCGACGAGTGACGGGGGCCAGACGTCCGCGGCCAGACGCGGCTGGAAGAAAAAGGAGGCGGTGGGATTCGAACCCACGGTCCCTTACGGGACTCTGGTTTTCAAGACCAGCTCATTAAACCGCTCTGACACGCCTCCGACATAGTAAAATTATTGCTGCTGCTGCGCGGCCAAAAGGTCGGCGAGACCGGTCGCACCTGCAACGCGACCGGTCGTCGCCATGACTCGCTGAGCGTCGGCTGTGCGACCCGCCTGGATGAGCGCCTGAGCCAGGACCGCGCCAGTACGGACGTAGACATACGGGATTCCAACTGAAGGACGATCGACCCATCCGTTACGGCGGGCCAGCGACTTGGGAGCGTCGAACGTCTGTGTCCACAACGAATACGTAGTAGCAAGATCGAACCAACCTTCGGATCCAAGATGCACCATGGTCGGCGATGCGGCGGGCGGCGTCGCTACCAGCTTCCGCGCAAGGCCCGTCGTTACGAGATTGTTGCCGAAGCCCATCTCGTCCGGATAGCTGCCGTCGGTCCGGCTGAAGAAGACCGGTGTTCCTGGAAACGCGTCGCGGATGATGTACAGCACGAATAGATCTGCGCGCTCGAGGCCGTGGTATCCACCACCGAGATCGCGCGGATGCACTGAGAACGTGAGACCGCTCGTCGTCTTGAGCTCCTGCGGCGCGTCGAGTGGCACCGCTGGCGGCACGGAGTCGGACTGCATGTACGTGAGGTTGATCGGCGACCTGGCCGGCATCGGCCACGAGCGGCCAGCATATGCCGCGGGGCCGGTCGCAACGTCATACGGGCGAATCGGGTTGCGAATTAACTGGCGAGTGTACCAGTCGGTGTTCAGAAGCGACGTGCACAGCACCGTCACATCCTTTCGGACTCCCTCGACTTCCTGCGCGTACCACAGCGGGAATGTGTCGTTGTCACCGACGGTGATGAGCACACCATATGGCTCGACCGACTCTAGCAAATCGTGCGCAAAATCTCGTGTGTCTGTCTGCCCGTGTCGTGACGCGGTACTCCAGTTGGCGAACAACGGTATGAGGGTAATAAGCAACAACGGGGAAGCCGCAAGCCAGCCCGACTTACGCGGGATTTCCACGGTCTCGGTGCCGATCCGCACTGGATCCGACCCGAACATCTTCGCCAATCGTTCCCATACGTCGAACAGCCCGAGCGCAACCCAGACGCTCCACGCGCTGAAGCTCCACAGATAGAAATAGTCGCGGTCGCGAACCTCCCGCGGCACCGCATCGCCGAGCTCCGGCGACTGCGAGTAACCGTACTTGAAGTTCATGTAGTAGATCAGCAGCAGAGTAACCGTGAACATCAACGGCCCGAAGAACCAGAAGCTTCGTCTGTCACGTTCCCAGTGTACGTAGGCGCCGAGCAGTCCCAGGAGCAGGAATACCCAGGCAAGCAGTTCCTGTGCAGCGGCGTGCGTGCCGTTGGCATCCCGCAGCCACTGCCACCGGAAGTACGTCCACCACATTCCAACCTGAGCAGTGAACGGAATCTGCCGGTCTGTGAGGGCCGGCTTGCCGTATTGCGTTCGGTTGAAGTTGTACATGAAACGCTGGTACGTCTGATCGCTGAATGTGCAGTTCGCTGCGATCTTCGTAACGCAGCCGGTTGTCTCGCCCTCATTGATCCGGGGGAAGTACGCAGAACGAATCGGCTGCGTCAGGAACGGCGTCATACCGAGCCCGATTGCGAGAAGGCCCACCAGGACCAGCTTGTACCGGAGGAACGTGCGCGGACGAATGACGAGGACCGCAACGAACACTGCAGGCAGCGCCAGGAAGCCGGCCATGTGGTTGGCGTAGCCCAGTCCGCTCAAGTATGCGATGAGTACAAGAAGGCGATCCGCCCTAGGACCATCTGGATCGTCGCACCAGCGCACCGCGAGCCACGCGACGATCGCCATACCGACCAGCGAGACTGTATACACCTTTTCGTTGACCACCGACTGCGCCCAGACCGTGAACGCGGTGGATCCGATCAACACCGCGAGGGCGCCGGCTGACACGCGTTGCCAGCGTCGCGGAAGCCATCCCGCCATCACCCGCTCGGTGATCAGAAACCACATTCCGGCCGATGCGGCGCTGCAGAGCGCGGCCAGGATGTTGATCCGCATTGCCACGTTCGGAGCGATCGGAAGTACTGCGAAGAAGCGCCCAAGCAGAACAAAGAACGGGTTGCCCGGCGGATGCGGCAGACCAAGTGTGAACGCGGCCGCAAGGTACTCACTCGTATCCCACATCGCAGTCGACGGCGCGAGGGTGACGAGATACAGCAGAAAGACGAGCACCGCCGCGATGGTGGCCGCGCCGTACGAGGGCCGGTAGTTGGCCTCCGTGGAGTAGGTGGCTGTGGTTGCAGTCATGGGCAGAAAGATAGGCTAGTGGCGAAACTGACGTTGACCGGTAAACACCATCGCAATCGAGCGCTCATTGGCCGCGGCGATAACTTCGACGTCGCGGACGGAGCCGCCCGGTTGCACTATCGCTGTCACTCCCGCATCGGCAGCCTGGTCGATGCCGTCGCGGAACGGGAAGAACGCATCCGAGCCGAGCGCGGCACCTGCGGTGTCATGACCCGCCCCGTGCGCTTTGTGAACGGACAGGAAGGAGGCGTCCACGCGTGACATCTGACCGGCGCCGATCCCGATCGTTGCCCCGTCTCTCACCAGTACGATCGCATTCGACTTTACGCTCGCGACTGCCTGCCATGCGAACGCGAGATCGTCACGCTCGCGGTCTGTCGGCCCTCGCTCCGTGACGACGCGCCAGTGGGCGTACGGTACCGGCTCCGGCGCCCGGTCCTCCGCGAGCAGACCACCGCGCACACGTTTGAGGTCCAGTGACCCGCTCGGCCACGACGCGGCGCCTTCGAGAACTCGAAGATTCTTCTTCCTCACCAGGATCTCAAGTGCTTCGGACGAGAACGATGGTGCGACAATGCACTCCACGAACAGGCTAGACAGCGCCTGCGCCGTGGGTGCATCGACTGGTACAGTGAACGAAATCACCGATCCGAACGCGGAGACGGGATCGCACGCGAGCGCCTTCTGATATGCTTCGAGCGGCGTGCCGCCGACAGCGAGTCCGCACGGGGTCGTGTGCTTCACGATTGCGCAACAGGTCTGCCCTGAAAATGCATCCGTCGCAAGCAATGCCCCTTCCAGATCCAGAAGGTTGTTGAAGCTGAGCTCCTTGCCACCGTGCTGCACGAGCGCGTCGAGACCCATGCCGTGTTGCTGCACGTAGAACGCCGCGCGCTGGCCGGGATTCTCACCGTACCTCAAGGTCTGTGACCGCTGGAGCGCGATTATGAGAGAATCGGCAAACCGGTCACCGCGTTCCGCAGCGAACCAGGACGCGATGGCGGCATCATACGCCGCCGTCTGCTCGAATACCTTCGCTGCAAGCCTGCGGCGAAGGTCGAGGTCGTCGTCCCGCGCCTGGAACGCCGCGAGGACACGTGCGTAATCGGCGGGATCGCAAACAACTGTGACTGCGTCAAAGTTTTTCGCTGCCGACCTGAGCATTGCCGGCCCTCCAATGTCGATCTGTTCTATGACGTCGTCCGCCGATACACTTGCGCGAGCCGCGGTGTCGCGAAACGGATAGAGATTGACGGCCACGAGGTCTATCCACGGTATCGAATGAATTCGCACAGTCTCCGCATGTGCATCCGAATCGCGCCGCGCGAGAAGGCCACCGTGGATCATGGGATGGAGCGTCTTTACCCGTCCGTCGAGCATCTCGGGAAACTGCGTCAGGTCGCTCACGTCGCGCACGGTAAGACCGGCGCCCCGGAGTGCCGCAGACGTTCCGCCCGTCGAGACCAGATCCCAGCCGAGCTCCGCAAGTCCGCGTGCAAAGTCGACAAGACCCGTCTTGTCCGAAACCGAAAGCAATGCTAGAGGCATGATAGTGTCAGAGGTTCAGCGCTGGCCGCGCTCAGACGCGCTCGTCGCGGCCAGCGCATCGACGACTCGCGGGTACACCGTGTGCTCGATCTGCAGCACCCGCGCAGCGAGCGATGAGGGAGTATCTCCGTCCAGCACAGGCACCGGCCACGTCACGAGCGGAGGGCCTTCGTCATACCCTGACGTGACGAGGTGTACGGTAACCGCGCTCTCGCGAATGCCCGCGGCGAGCACTGCTTCGTGGACGCGCGTACCGTACATGCCCTGCCCACCGAACCGTGGGAGCGGTCCTGGGTGCACGTTCACTATGCGTCGGTCGTACCGTGCAATTACGCTCGGTGGAATCAGCCGCATGTAACCTGCGAGCACGATCAGCTCGATCCGGTAGCCTGTGAAAAGGCGGAGGAGATCGTCTTCCGAGCGGGGATCGAACACGACGGTGTCGATATT
The DNA here is from genome assembly GCA_030854055.1 of Gemmatimonadota bacterium. GTDB lineage: Bacteria > Gemmatimonadota > Gemmatimonadetes > Gemmatimonadales > Gemmatimonadaceae > Fen-1247. The sequence continues at coordinate 10,373 of JALYTX010000029.1, forward strand.
CGATGCGCGTGCGCGTTCCAGAGCGCCCGCTCCCGGCCGATTGGAGCAGACGAGCACGACCTCCGCGCACGCTGCGTCTCCGATAGCGGCGATGTGATCGATAATCGCCTGCAGGTTCGAACCGCCGCCAGAAGCAAGTACCGCCACACGGGTCTTCACTCGTGGTCGAGCATTGCATCGACCGCCGCCTTGAGTGAGGACACGATCGCAATACCTGCATGCGTCGCGCACTCAATATCAGTTGCAGGCGTGTTCGGTCCGTCGATGAGAAAGGGAATGCCGCCGAGCGTAGTGGACATCTGGATGTCGCGCCACCTGTCGCCGACGTACCGCGGCGACCGCATGTTGAGCGAGCGATCACGGATGGCGCGCTCGAACAGCGCGACCCCGGGTTTCCGGCATTCGCACGCTTCGGTAGCGTCCGGATGGTGGGGACAGAAGTAAGTTGCGTCGACGTATGCCCCGTGCTCCGCCAGCACCTCGTCCATACGTTTCTGCGTGGCGAGGTAATCATCAAGGGTGAACATTCCGCGTGCGATGCCCGATTGATTGGTTATCACGATCACGGGAATGGAAGCTCTGTTGAGTCGGCGGATGGCGTGCGCTGAGCCAGCCAGAAGCTCTACATCAGCTGGTCGCGACAGGTAGCCCGCGTCGCGTATGATCGTCCCGTCCCGATCGACAAAGACGGAAGTCGGCGGCCCGCTCATTCGCGCGCGCGCGCGCCGGGTCGTGTAGGTGCGGCTGCGGGAGAAGGGGCCACGGGTTTGGCGACGCGTCTCGCGACCGTGAACGATCGGTCCGATGAGAGCGTGCGTCCGGTCGGCCCGACAGCATTGAGCGCCGCGAGTGTGTACGTGATTCCCGGGCGCAGCGGCTGCGCAAGGACGACGATGACATCGCGCACCAGGAGCGGCCGTGTGGGCTTCGGGAGGACCGTTGGCGGTGGAAGCCGGTTCGGAATGGGAATCGCGGACTGCGAAACCGGTGGCAGGAGCGGTGTGCCGCGCGTCGTATCCGGCCGCGCGGGCGCAACAGAGGCAACCGCGATCCGTGACGAGTCCGACCCGGTCAACCGAAACTGTGCTACCGTGAGTGGGTACCGGGGATCAAGCGGTGTGTCAAAGATTGCGCGCAATGTCACCGAGTCCGTCTGCGTGACGGTCCCCAGCCTTGGTCCCGCGGAGTCGTGTGCGAATGTGAGTATCTCGAGGTTGATCGTGTCCGACAGCACGACGCGCGTGGTGTCGAACGCCTCGCCGGGATCAAGAGCGCGGTTGTGGTTCGGATCTGCGTACCCGCGAACCAGGTACTGACCCGCGGGAACGCCGACGAGGTGAAAATGACCGATTGAATCCGAGGCGGTGAGGTAAACAACCGACGTGTCACTCACGGGGCGTGCCTCGATCATACCCGTGTTGACCGGAAGGCCCGAGAGCCAGTCGAACATCGTTCCCGAAAATACAGTACGCGGAATCGACGCGCCGGTGGAGAATGTCACGACCGTAGGTGTTCTACGGATATTGCCGCGCAGATCGGAGATTCCCGGCAGCACCGTGACGGTGTATGCGGTGTTCGCCCTGAAGCCCTTGCTCGGCCGGATGCTGATCGACGAGCGGTGCCAGTCCACTCGCGGCGCCCCGTTGCGCGGTGAGACGAGTACGAGGTCGTTCAGCGAGGATGCGTTGGCAGGATGCTCGGAGATGACCTCGTCGTATTCGATTTCCAGTTCTCGGGCACGCACGTTAACGCTGTTCGTGTCGGGCCGTATTCGAGTTATCAGGGGTGGTGTGTGCCGCTCCGGGCCCCCGGGCGGCAGGCCGGGCGACGCACACGAGGCCGCTCCGCTCAGGAACAGTGCGGCGGCGAGTGACAGCGTGCGGCGGTTCAGGCCGTCGCTCCAAGCGTTCCGAGCTTTCTACGAAGGAGGTCGGCGCGTTCAGACCACTCGCCTTCCTTCACACGCTCGGCATCCACAATGTGTGCTGGCGCACGAGATGTGAACGAGTCGTTCGCCAGCCTCGCACGCAACGCCGCCGTCTGGGCCTCAAGCTGCGCGAGCTCTGACGCGAGCTTGGCGCGCTCCTGCGCAACGTCCACCGCCCCGCCCAACGAGAGAACCAGATCGCTCCCATCCGGGAGCAGCGTGTGCGCCGCAGGCCCGTCCACCCGGCCGCACACGGACAGTGCGGCTCTCGCAAGCTGCTCGATCAGTCGCGACTCTTCGTTGTACAGCTTCTCTGCGCGCGTCGACACGATTACCGCGTGCACGATCTTGCCCGGCGCAATCCCGTACTCGGCACGCATCGCGCGAAGCGCCTCCACGCACTCGCGTACCCGCTCGAACTCGAGCTCCGCAGTGCCAGTCTCGGTGGCGAGTGGCCACGCCGCGGTGCAGAGCAGGGCAGAGTCTTCCCGTTCACGATCGGGAAGGCGCTGCCAGAGCGCTTCCGTGATGAACGGAATGATCGGATGCAGCAGACGGAGCGCAGCGTCGAAGCAATGCACAAGAACGGCACGCGCAACATCGCGGTCGTCCCCGTCAGCGAACAGCCGAGTCTTGACGCTCTCCAGATACCAATCGGCGAGCTCGTTCCACACGAAGCGCCGCGCCGTCTCTGCGTACTCGTTGAGTCGCATCCCGCTGCGCAGCTCTGACGCGTTCCAGATGCCGTCCTGCGGACGCGCGGGGCCGAGCGCCGCGTCACACTCGGCGACTGCAATGTTCAGCCGTGCTGTTATCCACCGGTCGGCGCGCGTGAGCCGCGAGGTTGCGATTCCTGCGAGCGGTTGCACGGGCTCCCCGCCCACCTTGGTTAGAAGAAACCGCCCGATGTTCCACAGCTTCGTCGCGAAGTTTCGGCCCGGTGCGAACGAGCGCTCCAGGTCCGTGGGATCGAGGACAAGATCGGCGCCCATCCCCATACCGGAGATCACTGTGTAGCGCAGCGCGTCCGCGCCGAAGCGCCGCACAACGTCCAGCGGGTCGATTCCGTTGCCGAGCGACTTCGACATCTTCGCGTGACTGGTGTCGCGCACGGTTCCGTGGAGATAGATAGTATGGAACGGCGCGTCCCCCATGAACGCGTACCCCGCCATTACCATCCGCGCGACCCAGAAGAACAGGATCTCAGGCGCGGTGACGAGATCGTCTGTGGGGTAGAACGCGCGCAGATCCGGCGCGGTCGTGTCGGGCCAGCCAAGCGTGGAGAAAGGCCACAGCCACGACGAAAACCACGTGTCGAGGACGTCCTCGTCCTGGCGAACCGGGCCCCCGCACGTTGCGCATTCTGTCACGTCGTTACGACTGACCGTGACGCAACCGTTCGTGTCGCAGTACCAGACAGGAATCCGGTGCCCCCACCACAGCTGGCGCGAAATGTTCCAGTCGCGGATTCCCTCCAGCCAGTTGACGTACACCGCCTCCCAACGTTCAGGCAGAATGCGAATACGCCTCTCGCGAACGCCCTCGAGGGCCGGTGCCGCAAGTTCGCGCATGCGCACGAACCACTGGTCCGACAGCCGCGGCTCCACAACCGTACCGCAGCGATAGCAGTGTCGCACCGCATGGTGATGCGGCTCGACGCGAACCAGCGCACCGCTAGTCTTGAGCGCAGCTACGATCCGCGTGCGCGCCTCGAAACGGTCGACGCCGCGCAGCTCGGGCGGCACCCGCTCGCCCGCATCGGTTACGTTGTCGAGATTTCCTTCGGGCGTCATGATGACGGGCATCGGCAGGCCGTGCCGCTTGCCCACTTCGAAGTCGTTCGCGTCATGCGCCGGAGTGATCTTGACGACGCCCGTACCGAATGCGGGATCTGCGTAGTCGTCCGCGATGATGGGGATCGAGATGCCGGCGATTGGCAGAAGTGCGGACTTTCCGACGAGCGCGGCATATCGCTCATCGGACGGGTTCACCGCGAGGGCAACGTCCCCGAGCATCGTTTCGGGCCGCGTGGTAGCGACAGTGAGCCACCCGTCCGGCTCGCCCTCCACCTTGTAGCGGATGTGGTAGAGCGCACCGTCCTCCTCGGCGTGCTCCGCTTCCTCGTCGCTCAATGATGTTAGGCAGCGTGGACACCAGTGAATAACGCGGTGACCGCGGTAAACAAGCCCGCGCTCGTACAGTTGCACGAACGCTTCCCGGACCGCCGTCGAAAGTTGGGGTGAAAGCGTGTATGCCGTGCGGGTCCAGTCGCATGATGCGCCGATCGCGCGCAGCTGGTCCAGAATGCTGCCGCCCGTCTCAGCGACGAACTCGCGTGTGCGCGCGATGAAGGCATCGCGGCCTAGATCGAAACGCGTCTTGCCTTCGCGCGCAAGCCGCTTCTCCACAACGTTCTGTGTAGCAATCCCGGCGTGATCGGTGCCAGGTAGCCAGAGCGTCTCGTCGCCGCGCATTCTACGCCACCGCACGATGACGTCCTGCACTGTGTTGTTCAGCCCGTGCCCGACGTGCAGAACGGCTGTAACGTTCGGCGGCGGCATCACGATGGTGAACGGATCACGATCCCCGTCCGCGCGTCGTGACCGCGAAGCATGAGCCGTAAATGCATCGGCGGCGAGCCAGCGCTCATACCACTCGCGCTCGGTCGCCGCCGGATCGTACTGGGTCGGAATTTCGGGCATCGTGGGCGTCGTCATTCAACGCCCAATTTAACGCCTCAGGCCACCGTCGTGCTCACACAGCCGGCGGCGCGTTCTCCGAACTCGCAACGTTGTCAGCCTTGGGCACGCCGCTGGGCGAGATGGCCGACCCGTCGTTGCGCGCGCCGCGATGCGCGGGCGGCTTCTTCCGCCGTTCGGCGACGCCTTCCATGGCATCCGCTGCCGAACGGTAGGCTTCGCCCTCGTTCATCCACTTGTCTTCGAGTGCCGGCTTGGGATCGATGTTACGATCTGTTTCCGACGAGTTTCCCTGTCGCTTGCGTCCCATGCCCACGCCCTGTCCTTCCCAGTGAGCTTCGGTGAGGCTGTCGTCGCCCGCCTCGTATCTCTCTGCCGACTCTTCCAACTGGTCCTCCTCGGCGCGGACTGCGAGCCTGTTCAGGACGGTTGCGACGCCCGGGGTTCCGCGAGCGACGGTAACCGCGTGCTCCGCTTCGCCGGCGGCGTAAACCCAGCCAGTCAGCTCGATGATCCCCTCGTCGATTGCGCCGATGTCAATGGCACGCTCCGACAGAATCGGATCATTGTGGTAGGCCTCCAACACACGCTCTTCGAGCTCTTCGAGCGGGGAGAGTTCTTCGAGGCCGTCAGCATCCTCATCGTCGCCCTCGTACTCGTCGTCCTCATACTCGTCGTTCACGGTTTCTTCGTCGCTCTCGAACCGTTCGCGGAGCTTCGTGGCGAGTGCCGAGAAGCCGCCAAATCGTTGGGCGACAACGACTCCTGCCGCGATTCCGGCGACTGCGCCGAGTGCGAGGAAAAGCGCTCCCTCACTTGGACGAGCGCGCTCGTCCCGGTAATGGAAACGAGGGAGATCCTGCAGCCTGTGGCGGAGGTTTTCTTCGAAGGATAGCTTACGCATACGCTGTGATGAATTAAGTGGTGTCGCGAGGCAAGGCGGCAAGAAGAAGGCCACCGGCGAACTCTCAATCAGACCGAACTCTTGTTAGAGCTAACGCTTCCCGACGGTTCCGTAAGGTCCGTCCCCGAAGGCACTCTGCCATCCGATGTTGTCGCGTCCATCGGGGACCGGCTTCTCAAGGCGGCGATCGCCGTCGAAGTGAACGGCGCGATTCAGGATCTCGTCACGCCACTGCGGGCCGGTGGCACCTTCCGCGTTCTGACCGAGCGCGACCCGGAGGCCCTTGCGGTGCTCAGGCATTCCGCCGCCCACGTGCTTGCGACGGCGGTCCGCCGCGTCCACCCGGGGGCAGAGATCGCCTTTGGGCCCTCCATCGACGACGGATTCTACTACGACTTTGGCGTTGATCATCCGTTCACCCCTGAGGACCTGGAGACGTTCGAGAAGCAGATGCGGAAGGTCGTGGCGGAAAAGTACCCCTTCGTGCGTGCCGAGCTCGACCATGCGGCGGCGGAACGAGTCTTCCAGGGGGATCCCCTGAAATTGGAACGACTGTCCGAACTTGGAACCGGGGAGATTATTTCGACCTACACCGACGGGCCGTTCACGGATCTCTGTCGCGGGCCGCACGTCCAGGATACTTCCTACGTCAAGCATTTCAAGCTTCTGAGCACCGCCGGGGCATACTGGCGCGGTGACGAGAAGCGGCAGATGCTGCAGCGGATCTACGGGACGGCCTGGTTCCGCAAGGAAGACCTCGATGCGCACATCTACCGAATCGAAGAGGCCAAGCGTCGTGACCACCGCCGGCTCGGGAAGGATCTGGATCTTTTTCAGTTCCATCCGATTGCGCCAGGCGCCGCATTCTGGACCAACCGCGGCACGACGATCTACAACGGCCTGGTGGACTTCATGCGCGGCAAGCTACGCGTCGCGGGCTACGATGAGGTCAAGACGCCGCTGCTGTATCACAAGTCGTTGTGGGAGCAGTCCGGCCACTGGGGCAAGTACAAGGAGAACATGTTCCTCGTGCTCGACAACGAAACGGGTGAGCATGACTTCTCGCTGAAGCCGATGAACTGCCCGTCACATCACGTGTTGTACGGAAGCCGGAAGCACAGCTATCGCGAACTTCCCGTTCGCTACGCGACTCAGGACGTGCTGCATCGCAACGAGATTTCGGGCGCGCTCTCGGGACTCACGCGCGTGCGGCAGTTCCAACAGGACGACGCGCACATCTATCTCACCGAAGCGCAGATCACCGACGAGGTAAAGAGTCTCGTGGAGATGATCAACGATTGCTACGGAGTTTTCGGATTGAGTTACACGGCGAAGTTCGCGACCCGTCCAGCGCCCGAATTCCGGGTCGGTACCGACGAGATGTGGGATCGCGCCGAGGAGTCGCTTCGCGCGGCGCTTGTCGCAACAGGTCTCCCGTACGAATTGAAGGCCGGTGACGGCGCCTTTTACGGTCCGAAGATCGATTTCGACGTGACGGATTCAATCGGACGTCACTGGCAACTGGGCACCATTCAGCTGGACTACGCAAACCCTGAGCGCTTCGACCTGGAGTACACGGGCGAGGACAATCTTCCACACCGCCCCGTAATAATCCACCGCGCAATCCTGGGCTCATTCGAGCGCTTTATCGCGATACTCATCGAGCATTTCGCGGGTGCGTTTCCGTTGTGGCTCGCACCCGAGCAGGTGCGCGTCATTCCCATCTCCGACGCTCAGCTTGGCGCGGCGCGCAAGGTTTATGACACGCTGCTGGCCGCGGGAGTGCGCGCGCACCTCGACGACCGCAACCAGACGCTCAACTATCGCATTCGCGAGGCCGAGACGCTCAAGATTCCCTACATGGCCGTTGTCGGCGCGCGGGAGGCCGAGCAGAATTCGGTCGCGGTGCGCACGCGCGGCGCAGGGAGCAAGCAGGAGGTGAGTCCCCTCGGCGACTTCGTGGCGCGTGTTCAGACCGAGACTACTTCGCGCTCGCTGACGCCCTGACCGATCGGCGGCTGGTAGTGGGGGTCAGGCGCGACGGTCATGCGCGGTGGCGAAAAAGCTTGGCGCAACTATTAGCTTTCGTCGCATGCAAGACCTCAGTCGTCAACCAGTAATTGTCGCCGCCGCGCGAACGCCGATCGGGCGTTTCCTTGGCGGGCTCGCTTCACTCGCTGCCCCGGAGCTTGGTGCAGCCGCGATCCGCGCGGCGCTCGCGCGTGCGAACGTCGCGGCGGGCGCGGTCGGCAACGTCATAATGGGCAACGTTCTGCAGGGGGGTGTCGGCCAGGCGCCAGCGAGGCAGGCGGCACTCAAGGCCGGCCTCCCGGGCACCGTGTCGGCCGTCACAGTGAACAAAGTCTGCGGATCGGGTCTCGAGGCGGTGATGCTTGCCGCCGCGTCGATCAAGGCCGGCGACGAGGAAGTAGTTGTCGCTGGCGGCATGGAATCGATGTCCAACGCGCCGTACTATGTGTACGGATATCGCGCCGGCGTCAAGTTCGGCGATCAGAAACTGGTCGATGGCCTGATACGCGATGGACTCTGGTGTTCGTTCTGTGACGTGCACATGGGTGGCCATGCGGACTACACCGCGCGCAAGGCGAACGTCAGCCGAGCCGACCAGGACGTATTCGCGGCGCTGTCGCACTCGAAGGCGGTCGCGGCCATAGACGCGGGCAAGTTCAAGGCGGAGATCGTACCTGTCGAGATCGCGGGCAAGAAAGGCAACACGATCATCGACACTGACGAGGGCCCGCGGCAGGACACGACAGTCGAAACACTCCGCAAGTTGCGCCCTGCGTTCGGCGGCAAGGAAAAGAGCGACGACCTGACGGTGACGGCGGGAAACGCCTCCACTCTCAACGACGGAGCGGCCGCGCTCGTCGTGGTGAGCGAGGAATACGCTATCGCAAACAGGCTCGAGATTCTCGCGCGCATCACCGGCTATGCTACAGGCGGGGGCGCCCCGCAGGATCTCTTTTTTGCGCCTATCGTCGCCGTCGAGAAGCTCATGAAGAAGACGGGTGCGAGCATCGGTGACTACGACCTCATCGAGGCGAACGAGGCGTTTGCGTCGCAGTCAATTGCCGACGGGCGCGGGCTGGGCTGGGACGACGCCCGCGTGAACGTGCATGGCGGCGCGATCGCACTCGGGCACCCGATCGGCGCGAGCGGGGCGCGTATTCTTACGACGTTGCTGTACGCACTCAAGGATCGCGGGAAGCGAACCGGGCTGGCCACGCTCTGCCTCGGCGGTGGAAACGCCGTGGCGCTGAGCGTCGAGCGCCCGAGCTGACAGTTGGACGCGCGATCGCTCGTCTTCCGTTCTCCGTCGGAACAACAGCTTCGCGCACCGTGGCGGATTGCGATCTTCGTCGCGGTCTGGGTCGGAGTTACGGTCTGCGCCGCGGCGCTCCTTACCGCACTGCAGCGCACTCCGTCTCTCGCCGGCATTGGAACCGTACTGTATTACTGGATGGATTTCATCGCCGTGCTGGCGGCGACGTTCATTTCGCTACGCTGGGTGGACGGGCTGGACTGGGACTTCGTGCTTCTCGGACGATCCTCGGCGAAGCCCGCGCTGCTGTCGAGCGGGTTCCTCCTCGGCATGGTGGCGATAGGCGTCCCTTGCGTAGTGCTGCTGGTGACGAACGAGCTACGCGCAGTGACATCGCCATCGGGAAACTGGATCGCGGCTGCCGCACAGCTCGCGCTGTTCCTGCTGCCGGCTGCGGCGGCGGAAGAACTGCTGCTTCGCGGTTACATTTTTGCCGTTCTACGCGAGACAGTCGGGTGGAAGACCACCCTTATCGCGACGAGTATCGTCTTTGGTCTATTGCACTTCCGCAATCCCGGCGCGGATGCAGAGAACATAATTGTCGTCGTGATCGCCGGCTTTTTTCTGGGAACGATCGTCCTCGTGACCGAGAGCCTGTACGCCGCGTGGATGGCGCATTTCGCATGGAACTGGACGATGGCCGCGGGTCTGCACACATCGGTGAGTGGGATCGGCGTCAGCGCGCCAAACTATCGCATAGTCGACAACGGTCCCGCATGGTTGACGGGGGGCTCGTGGGGTCCGGAGGGGGGCTTGGCTGCGGCGGTCGGCATGTTCGCATTCCTGTTCTATCTCCACGCCCGGTATCTGGGCCGCCTGCAACGAAACGCGCCGCGTTGACGGCCGTTCGCGCGTAGGTCTCTTAAATGGAATTAAATAGAATGGCTCAACGAATTGCCGTGATAGGCGCCGGGCAGATGGGTAATGGCATCGCCCACGTGTTCGCGCATGCTGGCTTTCACGTGACGATGGTGGACGTTGCGCAGCAAGCGCTCGACCGCGGGAAGGCAACCATCCAGAAGAATCTTGACCGCCAGCTGAAGAAAGGAACTATCGACGAGGCTGCACGCGACGCGACGCTCGCGAATGTAGCGCTTGCAACGGACGTTGCAGCGACGCAAGACGCTTCCCTCATCATTGAGGCCGCTACCGAGAACGTCGAGCTCAAGTACCGGATATTCGCGGACCTGGACCGAGTTGCCAACCCCGACGCAATCCTGGCAAGCAACACCAGCTCGATTTCGATCACGGAGATCGGCGCAAGGACTGCGCGTGCCGATAAGGTTGTTGGAATGCACTTCATGAACCCGGTCCCGGTCATGAAGCTCGTAGAGATCATCCGCGGTCTGGCAACGTCGGACGAGACAACCGCGCGCGTCGTCGAGCTCTCCAAGGCGCTCGGCAAGACGCCCGTCGAGGTGTCGGACTACCCAGGCTTCGTCGCGAACCGCATCCTCATGCCGATGATCAACGAGGCGGTGTATTGCGTGATGGAAGGTGTCGGCACACCTGAAGCGATCGACACTGTTATGCAGCTGGGAATGAACCATCCCATGGGCCCGCTCGCGCTCGCAGATTTCATCGGGCTGGACACGTGTGTTGCAATCCTGGACGTAATGCATCGCGGTCTCGGTGATCCGAAGTACCGGCCGTGTCCGCTACTTCGGAAGTACGTGGCTGCCGGCTGGCTGGGTCGCAAGTCGGGAAAGGGCTTCCACAATTATGCTTGACCTGTTTCCGCTGACCGAGGAGCAGCGCGAGATCCAGCGACTGGCGCGCGACTTTGCCGCGGCGGAGATCGTGCCGTTCGCGAGCACGTGGGATCGCGACTCGTACTTCGAGCCGTCGTTGATCGGAAAGCTTGGTGCGCTCGGATTTCTGGGAATGCTGGCGGCGGAGGAATATGACGGGCTGGGTCTGGATACACTCAGCTATCTCGTTGCACTCGAAACTATTGCTTCGGCGGACGCTTCCGTCGCCGTCATGATGAGCGTGCACAATTCGCTTCCGACGCAGATGCTCGCCAGCTTCGGCAGTACGGAGCAGAAGGAACGCTTCCTGAGGCCGATGGCGCGCGGCGAGTTGCTGGGCGCGTTCGCGCTTTCAGAGCCCGAGGCCGGTTCCGATGCGGCCGCGCTTGCCACGCAGGCGATACGCGACGGCGACGACTGGGTGCTCACAGGGACGAAGTCGTGGGTCACGAGCGGTCCGTTCGCCGGAGTGATAATGGTTCAGGCGCGCACCGACAGCCCGGAGGCCCGTAAGGGCGCGCGCGGGATTGGTGCATTTATCGTCACGCCGGATCTGCCTGGATTCAGCGTTGGGAAGAAGGAAGACAAGATGGGCCTGCGCGCCTCGCCCACAGTTCAACTTGTGCTCGACGAGCTCCGGGTGCCCGCTCGGAACCTGCTCGGCGACTCGTCCATGGGCTACGTTTACGCGATGCGCTCGCTCGACGCTGGCCGACTGGGAATAGCTGCGCAGGCAGTGGGGATTGCCCAGGCCGCATTCGACGCGGCGGTGGCGTACGCAGGTGAGCGCAGGCAGTTCGGGCAACCGATCAAGGACTTCGAGGGGATTCAGTTCAAGCTGTCGAACATGGCAACGCGCATAGCCGCCGCGCGCGCACTGCTGCATGCCGCCGCACGCGCGAAGGACGCGCACGCCTCGAGCGCGCGCCAGGCGGCATCAATGGCCAAGCTCTTCGCAAGCGAGACGGCCATGTGGGTCACCACCGAAGCAATACAGGTCTTTGGTGGCTATGGATACGTCAAGGACTATCCGGTCGAAAAGCTGTTCCGCGATGCGAAGATCACGGAGATATACGAAGGCACGTCTGAAATTCAACGCATTGTCATCGCACGGGAGCTCTACGCATGAAGCTGTTCGACACAATCGCAGAAATGGGACATGAGCAGGTCGTCGTATGCTCGGACCCATCGTCCGGCTATCGCGGCATAATCGCGATCCACAACACCACGCTCGGGCCCGCTCTTGGCGGCACCCGGTTCTGGAGTTACGCGAGCGACGAGGCTGCGCTAACGGATGCACTGCGCCTCTCGCGCGGGATGACGTACAAGAACGCAGTCGCGGGCCTGAACCTTGGCGGCGGCAAGGCAGTGATCATCGGCGACAATCGAGCCACGCGACGCGAGATGATATTCCGTGCGCACGGCCGGTTTGTCGAAAGTCTCGGCGGGCGATATGTGACCGCAGAGGACGTCGGCACGAGTACGTCCGACATGGACTTCGTCCACATGGAAACCGACTACGTTGCAGGTCTCGCCGGCCGATCCGGGGATCCGTCGCCGGTTACTGCGCACGGTGTCTTCCGCTCCATACAGGCCTCGGCCATGTACCGCTGGGATTCCGACGACCTTGAAGGAAAGACGGTCACCGTGCAGGGATGCGGCAATGTTGGCCGCCATCTGGCAAAAGCGCTCGACAAGGCCGGCGCGAAGGTCATCGTGTCCGACATCGATCCTGACCGCGTTGCGTGGGTCCTCGCCGAAACGAACGCGACCGCCGTCGAAGGCGATGCCATCTACTCGGCCGAAGCCGATATCTTCGCACCATGCGCGTTGGGCGGAATCATCAACGACACGACTATCCCGATGCTCAAGGTCGAGGTTGTGGCTGGCGGGGCGAATAATCAGCTTCTCGAGGAGCGTCACGGTGACATGCTCGCCGAGCGGGGAATACTCTACGCGCCCGACTATGTCGCAAACGCAGGCGGAGTCATCAACGTGTACAGCGAGCTCGCGGGTTGGGACGCAAAGCGATCCTTCCGAAAGGCTGACGAGATCTATGACACCATACTGGGCGTGTTCGAAATCGCGCGTACTGATGGAATCCCCACGTACCTGGCTGCGGACCGGCTCGCCGAGCGCCGGCTGCAAGCCGTAAATTCGATGATGCGGACGTGGCCACAATGGCCGCGCAAGTCATAAGCAGGGACGGCAAGGGATGAGCGTGTCAACAGTGCCTGCGTGCAGCGAGCTGAGCGCGGTCTGGGATGAAGATCCCGACATCGCGCGGCTCATCGTAGAGGAGACCGACAGACAGCGACACGGTCTCGAACTTATCGCGAGCGAGAACTTCGTATCGCTAGCCGTGCTGCAGGCGATGGGGACGCCGCTTACGAACAAGTACGCCGAAGGGCTGCCTGGAAAGCGCTACTATGGCGGCTGCGAAGTGGTGGATCGCGTCGAGCAGATCGCGATCGATCGCGCGAAGCTGCTCTTCGGCGCCGAGCATGCGAATGTGCAGCCGCACTCGGGGGCGCAGGCAAATGCAGCGGTGTATCTGGCGTTCCTTAAGCCCGGCGACCTTGTCCTGGGCCTGGATCTGTCGCAGGGCGGCCACCTCACGCACGGCTCGCCCGTCAATTTCTCCGGGTTGTTGTACGACGCGATCCATTACGGTGTGAACGACGCGGGCTATATAGACTACGACATGGTCCGCTCAATCGCGCGCGAGCGTCGTCCGAAGATGATCATCGCCGGTGCGAGCGCGTATGCACGCACGATCGACTTCTCGGCGTTTGCGGAGATCGCGGCGGAGACGGGGGCGAAATTGTTCGTGGATATGGCGCACATCGCCGGCCTCGTGGCGACCGGGTTGCATCCGTCACCAATTCCGTACGCGGATGCCGTCACGACAACCACGCACAAGACACTCCGGGGCCCCCGCGGCGGATTGATTCTGTGCAAAGAGCAGCATCAAAAGGCGATCGACAAGGCCATGTTCCCGGGAACTCAGGGCGGACCGCTGGAGCACGTAATCGCGGCGAAGGCCGTGTCTTTCCGCGAAGCGCTGGAACCGTCGTTCCGCGATTACTGCGCCCAGGTCATCTCCAACGCGCGAACCCTTGCTGCGGCCCTGATTCACTGCGGTCTGGACATCGTCTCCGGTGGAACTGATACGCACCTCATGCTTGTCGATCTGCGCAGCCGCGGACTCACGGGAAAGG
>JALYTX010000048.1 GCA_030854055.1 Gemmatimonadota bacterium
ATGCAGGAGCGCGCTTACGAGAAGCGCGGCGAGCAATACCTGCTCATCAAGTCGCCGCCAGCGTCCGGGAAGAGCCGCGCGCTCATGTTCATCGCGCTGGACAAGCTCGCCAACCAGGGCGTGAAGCAGGTGATAATCGTGGTGCCGGAAAAGGCCATCGGTGCGAGCTTCGCCGACGAGCCGCTCACCCAGTTCGGTTTCTGGGCAGATTGGCACGTCGAGCCGAAGTGGAACCTCTGCAACGCGCCTGGCTCCGACAACGGAGGCAAGGTCAAGTCCGTTGGTGCCTTTCTCGCAAGCGACGACAGGGTGCTCGTCTGCACCCACGCCACGTTCCGCTTCGCCGTCGATCAGCTCGGCGTGGAAGCATTCGATGACCGACTCATCGCGGTCGACGAGTTCCACCACGTGTCCGTGAATCCGGACAACCGCCTCGGTCTGCACCTCGGCGATTTCATCGCAAGGGATCGCGCGCATATCGTGGCGATGACCGGCTCCTACTTCCGCGGCGACGCGGACGCGGTTCTGAGCCCCGAGGACGAGGCGAAGTTCGAGACGGTCACGTACACATACTACGAGCAGCTCAACGGCTACGAGTACCTCAAGCAGCTCGACATCGGGTACTACTTCTATACCGGCCCGTACACCAACGAGATTCTACGCGTACTCGATCCGGCCCAGAAGACGATCGTGCACATCCCGAACGTGAACTCGCGCGAGAGCACCAGGCAGAAGATCCAGGAGGTCGAGCACATCATCGAGGCACTGGGCGAGTGGCAGGGACTCGATGAATCGACTGGCTTCCAGCTTGTCCGGACGCCGGACGGACGGGTGCTGCGCATCGCCGATCTGGTCGATGACGATTCGGCGAAGCGCGACAAAGTCACTGCCGCGCTCAAGGATCCCGCGCAGAAGAACAATCGCGATAATGTGGACATCATCATCGCGCTGGGCATGGCGAAGGAAGGGTTCGACTGGATCTGGTGCGAGTACGCGCTCACTGTCGGCTATCGTTCGAGCCTCACGGAGATCGTGCAGATCATCGGCCGCGCAACGCGCGATGCGCCGGGCAAGACTCGCGCACGATTTACCAATCTGATCGCCGAGCCCGATGCGTTGCCACAGGCCGTGACCGAAGCTGTGAACGACACGTTGAAGGCGATTGCTGCCAGCCTCCTCATGGAACAGGTGCTGGCGCCGCGCTTCGAGTTCAGACCCAAGAACCCGGCAAGCGGGCCGGTGGAAGGATTCGACTACGGCGAGGGTGGCTACGATCCGGCAAAGTGCAACGTCGGCCTCAACCACGAGACCGGCCAGCTGCAGATCGAGGTCAAGGGTATTGCGGAGCCCAGGAGCGACTATGCTGCGCGCATCTGCCGCGAAGACCTCAATGAGGTCATCACGACGTTCGTGCAGGACAGGCACGCGCTCGAGCGCGGTCTCTTCGACGAGGACTTGGTGCCGCAGGAGCTGACGCAGCTGCGCATGGGGAAAATCGTGAAGGAAAAGTACCCTGATCTGACCGAGCACGATCAGGAAGTGGTGCGGCAGCACGCGATTGCCGCGCTGAACGTGACGCAACAGGCGAAAAAGTTCGCACTTGGCGGTGACAGCGACGAAGCGCCAGCCAACACCGCGCTGATCGACGGCGTGCGCAAGTTCGCGCTGAATGTAACCGAGCTCGATATCGACCTGATCGACGGCATCAATCCGTTCGGCGAGGCGTACGCAATACTCGCCAAGGCGATGACCGAAGACCGGCTGCGAGAGATCGCCGCGATCATCTCGGCGAGAAAGATTCAGCTCACTCCGGACGAGGCGCGCGATCTCGCCCGTCGCGCGTTCAAGTTCAAGCACGAGCACGGACGCGTTCCGTCGCTCACCGCAGCCGACCCGTGGGAGAGGCATATGGCAGAGGGTGTGGCCTTCCTGGCACGTATGAAGGCAGCAGCGGCTGATGCCTGAGCGTTTCACCGACGAGGACGATGCGCTGCTCGCGGAGCTTGGCGTCGAGGTCGAACCGCGAACGGTCGCCGCGCACACACCGCGCGAGGAGCGGATCATCGCGGGCTTCGAGGACATCCAGCGCTTTGTCGAGCGCGAGGGCCATGCGCCGCGGCACGGCGAAGACAGGGACATATTCGAGCGGCTCTACGCTGTGCGCCTGGACCGGTTGCGTGAGCTGGGGGAGTGCCGCACGCTGCTCGAGCCGCTCGACCGTCAGGGACTATTGAGCGGTGCAACTGCCTCTCCCGCTGCCTCCGCGGAATCAATGACGGACGAGGAACTGCTTGCGGAACTGGGCGCGGATGCAGATCGATCAGATCTTACTGAGCTGCGTCACGTGCGTGCGCGAGCGGAGATCCGCGCCGCCGAAGAGATCGCGCGAGCGGACAGGTGCGAGGACTTCGAAAGCTTCCGGCCACGATTTGAGCAGGCGCAGAAGGATCTGAAGTCGGGCGTCCGGCAGGCGCGCCCCTTCGGTCGTGACGCCGCGATCGCGCTGGGCGAGTTCTTCATTCTCGCGGGGCAGATGGTGTACGTCGCCGAGATGGGCGAGAAGTACTGGACACCCGAAGGCGCGCCGAACGCTCGGCTCCGCGTGATCTTCGCGAACGGAACTGAGAGCAATCTGCTGTTGCGCTCACTGCAGGCGGCGCTCTACAAGGACGAAGCAGCGCGCCGGTTGACAGTACCCGACGCGGGTCCACTCTTCGGCGATACATGGGATGACGACGACCTCGCGAGCGGCACGATCTACGTGTTGCGGAGTCTGTCCGCGCACCCGTTCATTGCGAAGCATCGCGAGCTGATCCACAAGATCGGCGTGACGGGCGGTAGGGTGGAGTCCCGCATTGCAAACGCTGCGCAGGAGGCCACGTACCTTCTAGCGGACGTCGAGGTTGTCGCCCAGTACAAGCTCGCCCGCATCAATCGCACGAAGCTGGAGAACGTCTTTCACCGAGTGTTCGCTGCCGCGCAGATCGAAATCACAATCACCGACCGCTTCGGTCAGCCGGTGCGCCCGCACGAGTGGTTTCTGGTGCCTCTGCATGTGATCGACCAGGCGGTCGGCCGTGTGAGGGACGGCTCAATCGCAGAAACAGTGTATGACCCTGCGGCTGGCGAGTTCGTCCCACGCGGCACCTAAAGTCCTGGCTCTCCGCATTCATCGCCGACGGCGACTGGAAGGACGATTACTGCTCGACTTGCGGAAGCGTCGCGTCGGGCCCCGCTGCGGCGATCGCGGACCGCGAGCCCGGTGGAAGCGCGACCCGAACTGCGATGGATTCCATCTGGCTTCCGCGTAACCGGGCCCACTTCGGGAGCCGCAGTGCGCCATTCGCGATCATTGCGAGTCCCGCGATACCCATGGGAATAAAACCGGAAGCAGCGCGCGCCGCGTCGCCGCTGACTGCCGATATCGCTGCCATGGCCGTGGTAACGCCGACAAGCGCGAGTCCGACGGTGAGCGAGTTCCGGGCCGAAGCATTCAGCGTACGAAAGCGCAGGCGATGGCCCGTCTCCGTGGGCTCCAGCGAGACGCGAAGATTTCCGTTGGACCACTGCCGCGACGATCCCTCAGAGCGCGTCTTACCGTACGCATCGAACACTTCACGCAACTGCGCGACAACCCGCTCCCACTCCTCGTCAGTGAGCCAGCGATTGAGTTCGACAGTTCGCGCGACGCCGAACGGAAGGCCGAACAACGTCTGCTGCGTAGCTTCCCGCTGGAGATCCAGTGTAAGCGCCGCGCCGGCCACGGCATCGGATGGGATACCAACTTCGCCGCCGATGGACTGGAGTTCTGTAAGAGTGAGACCCGCCTCGCCGGACAGCTGCTTGCGCTGGAGCGCCGTCGCCTCGACCGCCGAACGGAAGATGGCCGCGACTTCCTTTTCATCGTACCGCCGATCGCTCATGCTTCCAAACTTCGCGTCGTAATGAAGCCCGGGCAAGCCTTTCTGGATTGGAAGTGGCTATATTAGGTGGCTATACAAGAACCCACCCTTCCCTCGGATCCGGCAACCACCTGGGGGCGGCTATGACCATAAGGAGGATTGCCAGCACATGACTCGTGAATACGAGGCGGTGTATATCTTCGACTCAGCGCTCGAAGACGCCGCCATCACAGAAAAGCTCGGCCGCCATCACGGCCTGCTAAGTCTCAGCGAAGACGCCAAGCTCGATATCTGGGGCCGCCGTCAGCTCGCGTACAAGATCGGCCGGCATGAGAACGGCTACTATGTCGTCGCGCGCTTTGCCGCTGACGTCAAGACGCTCCCCGAGTTCGAGCGCTCGCTCAAGCTCGATGATGGCGTCATCCGCTATCTCATCAGCCTCTACGAGCACGAGCTCGGCATTCCCGCCGACCGCGCTGAAGCCAACGCAGCGCGCGCACGTGCGCTGGCCGAGGAAGAAGACGACGAGGACGAGGACTAAAACATGGCAAGACGGAACAAGAAAGTTTCTCCGGTCCTCGAGGCCGGCATCCGCTTCATCGACTACAAGGACGAGCGCTTTCTGAGCCGGTTCATTACCGAGAACGGAAAGATCCTCCCCGGTCGCCTGAGCGGTGTCGATGCGCGGCACCAGCGCCAACTCGCTCGCGCCATCAAGCGCGCTCGTTACCTGGCCCTGCTTCCGTACACGAGGAGCCAGGGCGCGTAGTCCGGCGCCCAGTCACTCAACGTGCAACGCTTCTTCGCACCAGGCTGGCGTTCGACGCTGTTCGCGCTATTCGCCTTCCTGGTGCTGCCGGACTTCCCGAGTGCGCTGCGCTCATTCGTTCCGGTTACGGAAACCTGGGTCCTGTTTGCGGCAGCGCTGGCCGTCTGCGCGGCGTTGGGCTGGTGGAACGGCGGCGGAGCGTGGCTCGCAGTGCTGGCGATGCTTCTGGGGTGGTACGTCGCGATGGCCCCGGTCGGCGTCGGAGCGGGCACGTATCGTTCGCTAGTGCATGGCTGGACGCTACTTCTGGCGGCGGGGTTCGGTGTTGCCTCGTTGATGACGCCCGGACAGGGGTTCTTCCGCCGCGCACTCGCGGCGGTGGGGATTGCGGCGGTTGGCGCGTTCGCCGTCACCGTAGCGACTCCTGATGGAGTTGCTACGGTAAGGTCGGCAGTACGCGGCGAATTGGTGCGGCGCACGGAAGAAACGGTCGCGGTCGTTAACCAGATGGCCGCCTCGCCCATGTGGAAGAATGCTGCCGCGCGGAATCCGGGCCTGGATAGCATGGTCGCAACGAACGAGGCGGATTTGCGGTCACTGGGCGACAAGGCTGCGCGAACGGCGCCCGCGCTCGTGGCGCTGGAATCGTTGCTGGCGCTCACGCTCGGATGGGTACTGTACCACCGCCTCTCGGGCGCCGCGCTTGGTCCGAGGCTCGGCAAAGTTCGGGAGTTCCGCTTCAATGACCAGCTGGTCTGGGGCCTGGCTGTAGGTGCCACGATCTTCTTTCTGCCCGTCTTTGCGGAAGGCAAGGATGCAGGACTGAACTTGCTGGTGTTTTTCGGTGCGCTTTATCTCCTTCGCGGGATCGGCGTGCTTTCTTTCATGACGCGGAGCCGATGGGCGGGTACGCTGTTGATCGTGATGACGATCTTCGCCCCCCTCCTGCTCGGAGCAGTGGCACTTGGAGTAGGTGTAGGGGATACGTGGATGGACTGGCGCGCGCGGGTACAGGCGAATGCATGATTGGCGTTCAACAACGGAAATGAGGCAACAATGGAAGTGATTCTCAGGCAGGCGGTCGAGAAGCTCGGCCACACCGGTGATGTGGTCAGCGTGTCGAACGGCTTCGGACGCAATTATCTACTACCTCGCGGCGTTGCGTACCTGGCGACCGAGGGCAACAAGCGAAAGATTGAACAGGAGCGCCAGCGCCTGGAGCAGGCCGAGGAGTCGCGGCGCGGATCGGCGCGCGAGATGGCCGACAAGCTCGAACAGGTGTCACTGACGTTCTCGGCGCGAGTCGGCGAAGAAGGCAAGCTCTTTGGCTCGGTCACATCGTCTGACATTGCAGCGCAGCTCGCCGCACAGGGCCTCCATGTCGAGAAGCGCCAGATCGAGCTCCACGAGCCTATCAGGGCGCTTGGCGTATACCGCGTACCCGTGCGGCTGCACGCTGACGTACACCCCGAGATCAAGGTCTGGGTGATCAAGCAGTAGCCAGCGTCGGTCGCGGCCCGCGCCATCTCCCGAACCTTTGCCGAAACCGTGGCGCACGAAATGCTGTTCCGCGTGTAGAATTATCGCCGTGGAGTGCAATGGCCCGTCCAGGCAGTCCGTAACCCGTTTTCTGGAGTCGAATGGCAGCCGCAACCGCTTCCGCTTCCCTTGCCGCCGCACAACGCGCAGCGGCCGTTTGCGTTGACGTAAAGGCAAACGACGTCGTCATCCTGAACCTGGATGGCGTTAGCGAGATGACCGACTGTTTTCTGATCGCCAGTGGCACGTCGGACACGCACGTTCGCTCCATAGCCGAGCATGTGATGACAGAGCTGCGCAAGGAGGGAATGCGCGCGCATCACGTCGAGGGGTTGAGTCAGGGTCGCTGGGTTCTGCTGGATTACGTCGATTTCCTCGTGCACATCTTTCATCCCACGTTGCGCGACTTCTACCAACTCGAGCGGTTGTGGGGGGATGCTGAAGTCGTCCCCGTCAGCGCCGAGCAAGCCACGGAGACTGCAAAATGAGAATCGCGTCGCGGGCGCTGGGCGTAATGGCGGCTGCTGCCTTGGTCGTCTCCGCGGCGCCCGCGGGGGCGCAGCGCTATTTCGGGCAGAACCAGGTGAAGTACCGGTACTTCCGGTGGCGCGTGCTCGAGACCGAGCACTTTCTCATCCACTATTACCCTGAAGAGCGGCTTCCCGTGCACGACGCCGCGCGGATGGCGGAGCGCTCGTACTCGCGTCTTTCGCGGATTCTGGGCCATCAGTTCCGCGAAAAGAAGCCGATCCTGCTTTATGCGTCGCGCCAGGACTTCGGCCAGAGCAACATCAACGGCGATCTCGGCGAGGGCGTTGGCGGTGTAACGGAACCAATGCGCCAACGCATCGAGCTTCCGTTTACAGGAGACTACGACAGCTTCGAGCACGTCCTGACGCACGAGATGGTGCACCAGTTCCAGTTCGACATTTTCGCGCAGGGGCGCTCGGGCCAGAATCTGCAGACGCTGGAGCAGGTAAATCCACCCGGCTGGTTCATGGAGGGTATGGCCGAGTACCTGTCGCTGGGGCCGAACCATCCGCTGACGACCATGTGGATTCGGAACGCGGTCGAGAACGGCAGTCTGCCGACGATCAAGCAGATGACGGACGACCCCAACAAGTACTTCCCGTACCGATATGGCGAGGCGCTCTGGCGGTACATCGGTGAGCGGTGGGGCGATGCCGCAATCGGTGAGATTCTTCAGAGCATTACCACATTGGGCGTCGACCGCGGCTTCGAGCGCGAGCTCGGACTGAACATGGACCAGTTGAGCGAGCAATGGCGCGCAGCAACCAGAGAGCAGTATCTGCCGCAGCTGGCGACGATGCAGCGCGTGCGCGATTTCGCGACGCCGCTCCTCACGCCCAAGATCACTGGTGGGAACATTTTCATATCGCCAGTGCTCTCGCCTGACGGCAAGACTATCGCGTTTCTGTCGAATGGCAGTGTGAAAAAGGGCGAGATTTTCATTGACCTCTATCTTGGCGACGCGGCCACCGGCAAGCGCCTCAAGCGGCTCGTTCGCACCACAACAAATCCACGGTTCGAGGAGCTGCGGCTGCTTTACTCGCAGGGTTCGTTCTCACCCGATAGCCGAAAATTCGCATTCACGGCGCAAACCGAAGGACGGGACGTTCTCTCGATCGCCGATGTCGCGACAGGGGACGTGGTGCAGTACGACAAGCTTCCCGTGGACGGAGTCCTGAGCCCATCCTACTCGCCGGATGGCCAGCACATCGTGTTCAGCGGCATGGTTGACGGCGTCACCGACCTGGTCATCGTCGACACGGATGGCAAGAATTTGCGTCACATTACGAAGGACCGGTACGGCGATCTCATGCCGTCGTGGTCGCCCGATGGGACGCACATCGCGTTCGCGACCGATCGAGGCCGCACGGACCTCGCAACCCTGAAGCTGGGCAAGCTGCAGATCGCGGTGTACGACGTGCAGACTGGTGCGATCAACGTGCTCCCAGGACAGTCGGGATTGAACATCAATCCCGTCTGGTCGCCGGATGGAGGCGCAATCGCGTACATCTCGGACCGCAATGGCACGCCGAACATTTACCTGTACACGCTCGCGAGTCAGCAGGACATGCGAGTGACAAACGTGCAGTCGGGCGTGAGCCAGTTCACGGAGACGAGTCCTGTAATGAGCTGGTCGCGCGCCACGGACCGGCTCGCGTTCACCTACTTCGACAACAACGACTTCACCGTGTGGTATCTGGATCACCCGCAGCGGTACGCGACAGCGATCCCGCCGCAGGTCCCAGTTGCAGTGGCGGGCACGACGATGCCAGGCCAGGTGCGCGATTCGACACCGGGACGTAACAGCGGCGCCATGTCCACCTACCGGTCGCCGAACGGCGCACGCCAGTCAGGCATAGTTGCGTCCGCTGAAGTGGCGGATAGCAACAACGTGTCGAGTGTCGCGACGCTGTTGGCTGATCCGGTCACTGGAATGCCCGACACACTCTCCTTCAAGGATTACGCGTATCGTGTCAGCTTCCAGCCCGACTACATCTCGGGTGGCACCATCGGCGTTTCCACCGGCGGCGGGTATGGCACGCAGTACGGCGGCGGAACGACGCTCGTGTTCAGCGATCTCACCGGCGATCATCAGCTTGCGGTTGGGGGCGGTGTGTACGGCCGCATCCAGGACGCGAGTCTGCTACTGGCCTACGCTGATCTCAGTCACCGCTGGCAGTGGATAACCGGTGTGTCGCAGGACGTGTCGTACCTCTCGACCGGCTACGGCGTCTCGCCGGACGGATCGCAGCTTCAGTATGACTATCTGCGTTACGTGTTCAGAACGGCGACGGTCACGGCGGCGTATCCACTCAATCGGTTCCAGCGGTTCGAGCTGGGGCTGGGCGCGAACGCGATCGGACGCGGGTTTGTTTCGCAGGTCTACGATTACTACACCGGCAACGTTCAGCAGAAGAACGATTCGACACTCGGCACTCTCAACTTTCTTTCGCCGAGTGCCGCCTATGTTACCGACAACACGTTGTTCGGCGTGACCGGGCCTGTAAGCGGGAGACGTATGCGCTTTTCCGCCTCGCCCGCTGTTGGAAGTCTCCGGTTCATCAACTACACCGCTGACTACCGGCGGTACGATCCGATCGTCTTCAACGCGCTTACGTTCGCGACGCGGCTGTTCTTCGACGGCTCCTATGGTCGCGACGCCAACCTGCTTCCGATCTATGTGGGCAGTCCGGAATTCGTGCGCGGCTACGATCAGTCGAGCTTCTACGGCGGTTACAGCTGTCAATCGTATCTTGGTCAAAGCAACGTGTACGCGAACGGTTGCTCGGCGCCGCAGCTCGTGGGAACGCGTGCCGTAGTCTTCAACGAAGAGCTGCGCTTCCCGATTATTCGCCGCTTCGATCTTGGACGGTTGCCGATAGGAATTCCGCCCGTCGATGGCGCCATCTTCTACGATGCCGGACTGGCGTGGAGCGCAGGCCAGTCGCCGCACTTCTCGAAGCCGGCCAACTACGATCCGAGCAAGGATATCGATCGTTACTTCCTGCGCAGCTACGGCGCGACTTTCAGAGTAAACGTCTTCAACCTCGCCGTGCTCAGCTGGTCGCTCGCTCGCCCGCTCGATCGTCCAGGGTACAAGCGCTTCAACTGGACCTTCGCGCTCGGAGTTGGCTACTAGTCGTGCACGTCCCGCGGAGGGCGGCCATCGGTTAAATTCCCGCGGTGCACAGACGGCTCTCTATCTCCCTGTTGATGCTCTCCGCGCTCGCCTGCGGACGAGACCAGCGGGCTGGTTCGGATAGCGCTGCAAACGCAGCGCGCGCGGAGGCCACCCGCGGGCCGGACCCGATCCTGATCCGCTTACCGCGCACTGGCGGCACTGTGCGAGCCTACCTTTACCCGCGACTTGATTCCGCGGTCTGGACGGGGCGGACCACGTCCGTGAATCGTGTACTCGGCTTTGACGCCGAGGGCGGTGCACTCGCGACCGTTGATGCGCGCGGGAATCCAGCGCGGGTCGACCTTAGAGTCGGGGAGTCGTCACTTGCCTCCAAGGCTGCGCTTGCGTCCCTCAAGTCGCCGACGGGCACAGAGATCTACGGCGTGGACGGCAATGGGAGAGTCGTGAGGCTCGCGCGCGGCGGCGATTGGACCTTTACGCCGCCGTACCCGGCACGCGCGGTGTTTCCCCAGTCGGATGGAGGCCTCATTGTCGCGGCTCAGCACGGGAATGAGACGGTCTTGTGGCTGTTGCGTCCCCCCGACACCAAGATCCGCGACACCGTGTCGCTTCCCGTTACGATGCGAGCCGTCACCGCGCAAGTTGGCGACCGGGTGTACCTGACCACGGACACCGCGCTTGTTGGCGTGCGCGGCCGCGACCTTACGCCGGTGCCTCCAATCCGCGTGCGGGGGCACATAGTTGCACTCGCGCCTACGCCCAGCGGCGACCGGATCTATATCGCCTCGGCTACGGACTCGTCGCTCGCCGTCGTCGATCGCTACACGGACAGGGTGGCTACGACCGTCCAGCTTCCAGGCGAAATCGCCGACCTGCGCATGGATCCGCTGGGACGCTACGTGATCGCGCGGCCGGCGCGCGGTGACTCTGCGTGGGTGATAGCGATCGCGACGAACCATGTCGTCGGGTCGGTGCGGACGAGCTGGACCGAGGACCTGCCGGCAACTGCGCCCGACGGCGCAATAGCGTTGAACGCCGGGCGCGATGTGATTTTCGTAGACGGCGAAACGCTCCAGCCAGTTCGCACGGTTGCAGGTGGCGCGTCCGATTACTGGTACTTCACGTTCTGGAACGGCTTCCGCGCCCGCGCAGCTGGCGTGGACCAGCCGGTGAGCTTTGCGTCGAGCGACAGCGTTCGCAACGTGACGCCGGCCATCAGCACGGACTCGAGTGCGGTGGGACTCGATAGCGCGGCTCGGGCCGCACGCCCCGCCGCACCAGGAGTGGACCTGGCACCGCCTCCGCCGCGCGCGCAGGCCGCCCACGGCGTTTCGCCCGCGGCCGTCGCTCCGCCTCTCGTTGCAGCGCCTTCCCCGCCGCTTTCAGCGCCGGCCGCCGCACCCTTCACCGTTTCGTTCGCGGCGTTGCTCAACGACACCAAGGCGCGCGCTCTGGCGGACAGCATCGTGCTGGATGGGGTGCATGCGCGTGTGGTGCCGTCCCAGCGAGCCGGCACCACGGTATACCGCGTCGTACTGGGTCCGTACGCAAGCCGCGCGACCGCAGAGCAGATCGGGCGCGATTCAAAGCGATCTTACTGGGTCTTTCCAGGGCAGCCATGATCAAGACGACACCTGTATCGACACCGGTCTCGACGGACACGGGCAACCACGGCGCGGGCTGGGAAGCCGCGGGTCGAAAGATTGCGCCGATGCTCGGTAGTTATTCCACGGCCGTTATTATCGGTTCGGACGCACTTGCAGCCGCTCACGTCGCAATTGGCATTGGACTGGCTGAGGCTGAGCACCGGCGCGTGGCGATCGGAGATCTCGTAGGCGAGATAGAGCCGATCCAGGCCCTCGTGACGAGCGAAGACCCACACGGCATTTCGGACAGCTTCACGTTTGGCGTGTCACTCAACAAGATCGCGCAACCTGTGGACACCACCGGCAATCTGTTCATAATGCCGAGTGGCACCGGGAGTGTGTCCGACCCGGAGATATTTCGCAATTCGAGATGGCAACGTCTCGCCAACGGCTTCCGCGAGGTTGGCGCGTTGCTGCTGCTCGTCGCACCGGCGGATGCCGACGGACTGAAGGAGCTCATCGATCAGTGCGATGGTGTTGTCCTTGTCGGCGCGACTCCGCTTGATCTTGCGCCGTACATCAACGTGCTTGCGCGAGTTCCAGCGACGATGCGACCGCCCGTGCGACAACCGGAAGCGAGACCACTCGCGATCTGGAAGATCGCGGTGCTCCTGCTGCTCCTGGTCGCGCTTGTTGGCGCGGGTCTCTATTTCCGATTCGCGAATGACGTGGCGCGAACAGCGGCGCGGGCCGCCTTCCGCAGGCCTGCGCCCGTCGTGACGGCAACACCGCCTTCAGCACCTGTCGATTCGTTGACCGTCGCGCCTCCCGCCAACCCGGCGGATTCGGCCATTGCCTCCGCGTACGCGGTCGAGGTGGCGGCGTGGAACTCACAGGCCGACGCGAACGAAGCGCTCGCTCGGTTTCGCGACGTTCTTCCGGCAGGAACCATCTCACCGGTGCCCGTAGGTCCGACTCGCGAAAAGTATTACAAACTGATCGTCGGAGCCTTTCCGGCGCGCAACGAAGCGGACGCGGAACTCGACGTGCTACGTCACAAACAGGTGACGCCCGCGTCAAATCTGGGGCTCGTAGTGCGGACGCCATACGCGCTGCTCATCGATAGCGCCGTGGCCGGACGTCCGAGCGAGCTGGTGCGCAAGTACCCCGAAGCACGCCGTTGGGGGTCGTACGTGCTGGCGCAACCGGATGGCGCGCTGAAACTCTATGCCGGCGCGTTCGAACGGCCCGACGACGCCGCCGCGCTCATGATGACACTCCGTGACCTCAAGCTGACACCGACACTCGTGTACCGAACGGGGAGAACGCCGTAATTGCGCCTGACCAAGCTCGAACTGCATGGCTTCAAGTCCTTTGCAGATCACACGGAACTGATCTTCGAGCCGGGCGCGACGGCGATCGTCGGTCCCAACGGTTCGGGGAAGTCGAACGTGTCGGATGCTGTCCGCTGGGTACTTGGCGAGCAGCGCGCGCGCACGTTGCGTGGTGGCAAGATGGAAGATGTGATCTTCCAGGGGTCCTCTGCGCGCAAGGCCGTGAACATTGCAGAAGTTTCACTGCACTTCGACAACGAGGACGGCGGTTTCAACGTTCCGTTCCGCGAGGTCGTCATCACCCGCCGGCTGAGCCGCTCGGGTGAGAGTGACTACTTCATCAACCGCTCACCTGCCCGTCTTCGCGACATTCACGACATGGTCCGTGGCACGGGACTCGGAGCGGACTCAGGCGTCGTCATCGAGTCGCGCATGCTCGATGCGCTGCTTTCGGACCGCCCCGATGAACGGCGCGAACTGTTTGAGGAAGCAGCGGGAATTGGGTTGTACCGCGACCGCAAGCGCAGCACCGAGCGAAGGCTCGAGGAGACCACCACTGATCTTGCACGGCTCGGTGATCTTCTCAACGAGAAGGAAAGCCATGTCCGGTCGCTTGCACGCCAGCGAAAGCGCGCGGAGCGTCACGCAGAGCTGACCAGTCGCCGGTTCGCCGTCGAGGTTACGCTTGCTGCACGCGAGATGACGGCGTGGAGCGCAGAGCTCGACGAGCTGGGCGGCCGGCTGGCGGCGCTGCGCGCGAGCGCACCGCTCGAGCTCGAGCGAACTTTTGAAGCTGAAGGCGCGCGTGACGCGGCGCACGCGGCGCGCGCGACGGCCGAGGGCGCGCGTAGTGAACTGGCCCGGCTGGTGTCGGAGCAACGCGAGCGCACGCAACAGCTCCGGGCGGAGATCGCGGTTGCGGAAGAGCGGCGGCGCAACGCTGCCGCACACCGCGAGCGGGCAGAGGAGGAACGTCGCGAGCGGGGCGATACGGCCCAGCGCGTCGAATCAGAGCTGGACGAGACAGCCGCGTCGCGGGGGCAGCTGGAACAGGAGCTTCACGCGCTGAGCGAACAGCTTCACGATCGGACGCGCAGCGAGGAACAGGCACGCGCGGCACTGTCCGCGGCGAGGATCGCGGTGGAGCAGTCGGAGCGTCGCTCGCGCGAACTTCGCGAGCAGGCGCACCGCCTGACGATGGACCGCGACGCATCAGAACGCGAGCGCCAGGAAGTACTACGGCGGTTCGAAGCGATTCGGAATGAGCAGCTCCAACTTTTCGACGCGGCAGAGGTCGTTGCCCGCGAGGTCGAGGATGCCCGGGTGGCACTGGACTTCGCACGCGTGCGCGTGGTCGAGACGGCCGACTCGCGTGACGCCGCCGACGCGACTGTGCGCTCTGCGCGCGAAGCCGACAGCGCGGCGCGGAGCGAGTGCTTGCGCGCCGACGAAGCGCACGCAGCACTGGAAGGACGTGCCCACGCGCTGCAGGCTCTTGAGCGCGAACGTGTCGGCCTCGCGCCGGCGGCCGCAAAGCTGCTCAAGGAGCGCGCGCGATTCGGCGATGGCGCGATTCTCGGCCCCCTCAGCGACTACATCACCGCTGGCTCGGTACCGGCCGCCCTGATCGAACGATACCTGGGCGCAACCGTGCACGCCGTGCTGGTGCGCGACAGGTCGGTCGCCAATGCGATTCGCGCGTGGCATGTTGCGACACAACCCGGACAGCTTCTTCTGCTCCCGGTCGACACGTCATTCACCGAGCCGGTGCACTCCGGCGCCGGCGATCTTGCGGCGCTGGTTGACGCGACCGAGTCGGTTGCTGCGGGGTGGGTGCGCGCATTGCTGGGCCGCGTTCGACCGATAGACGAAGCCACAGCGTTCATCGATGCGCGTGGCGCCATGCTGCTGCCGGCCGCCATCGCCGGCCCCGGACCGTTGCGGCGACGCGCCGAACTCACGGATGTGACGCGCGAGATGGAGACAGCTGCGGCTGCATTGCGCCGTACGGCTGCGTTCGCTGCGACGGCGCGAGACTCGCTCGACGCTGGGATGCAGACCGCCGCCCTCGCGGCGGACGCCGCGGCCGCGGCATCGCGCGGGGCGAGGCACGCGGAGGAAGCGGTGAACGAGATCCTCCGTCGTCATCAGCGCGCGACGCGCGAAGTTACCGAAGCGGACGTGGCGCTTGCCAAGCTGACCGAGCGCGCATCGGCCCTGCTGAGTCGCGCACAGGAGCTCGACGCCCAACTATTGAACATCGCTGCCACCGGGCATGCGGTAGA
>JALYTX010000056.1 GCA_030854055.1 Gemmatimonadota bacterium
ACGAGCACGAGCTGGAATGCCATCACGCTGAATAACAGCGCGGCGGCGACGGTGGAAAACCGTGAGGGTAGCCGTGCGAATCGACGCCTGGAAAACCGAATCATGTCACTGGATAGTATTGGTTTGACGGCTGGAGGTCCAGTGGGGTCAGAGAGTCAGGATCAACTCGTTGGATTAGCGACGCCGCGTGATCGTCGCGCTGTCACGGACGTGAGCCGTCACTTTGGATCGCTCGGTTGCTCATGAGGAGCGAGCTCGTGCTCCACTCCGGCGGTGGCCTCGGGGTTTGTTGGTGGTCGCAACAATATCCATATACAAGCCATGGGGTACGACTCGCTACGGGCGGCGTAAGCTGCTTGAGCCGCATCTGTGAGTGGACGAGAGAGTCGTGCACTGGACATTAAGGCCCGACCGGGATAGTCGCTGTCTTGTCCGGATTTCGCGGCTGAGTTCACTGCTGAATCGGCCCCTCGCTTCCGACAGCGACGCCGTGCGGAACGACGGTCGTGTTCGCGCCGCGGAGCCATTCATAGAGGTGCGCTGCCGCCAGCATCCCACTGATCGGTGCCAGCCAGTACAACCAGTGAGATGTCCACACGCCACTCACGATCGCGGGGCCGAATGAGCGGGCCGGGTTCATACTCGCCCCCGTCAGCCAGCCTTGCAGAGCGCAGAAGCCGACCGTGCCGCCAATCGCCAAGGGACCGATACCGCCGGGTACCCGCCGATCCGTGGCGACTGCGGCGATGACGAACATCAATACGAACGAGAACGTGAATTCGACCGCAAATGCGGGCGCTGTACTCACATGCGGAATCGTCGCGCCTACTGCTACAACATCGCCAAGGGCAAGTCGAAGGAACAGCGCTCCGCCGACGGCTCCAATGCATTGCGCAATGACGTAAGGGACGACTTCGCGCGTTGGGAAGCGACGCATCGACCAGAGCGCAATCGTGACCGCCGGATTGATATGCGCACCAGAGATGTGTCCAATTCCGACAATTACTCCGAGGACTACCAGCATGAACGATAGAGCGATGCCGACCGCACCAAGAGCGTGACCCGAGAGCGCATCCGTCATGACTGATCCTGCGCCGATGATGACTAGCAGTGCTGTTCCCACCGATTCGGCCACCAGGCGCCGTTCGTTGAGGCCGGAGCCTTTCACGTTGCCATCCAAGTCACGCGCACCCATTCGCCGTTTCCAGACACGGCAAATCGGCGACCCGGCTCGAGCACACGGCATGCTTCAGTCCATATCGGACGTTTGTCGGCGGAGAGGTTTATCACACAATTGGAGATGATGACGTCGACCGTGTTGTCTGGAAGCGGGACGTGCACGACCTCGCCCTTCAAGAAGTCCACATTCTCCGCGCCGGCCTTCTGCTTGTTCTCCCTAGCCAGTGCGAGCATCTTGTCGGTCATATCGAGCCCGTATGCTTTCCCCGTTGGTCCGATACGCCTGGCGGACAGCAGTACGTCTATGCTGTCGCCCTTGCAGTTGATATAAAAGGCTATTTGATACGTCAAGATACGGATATACTTCAACTGAGGAGCGTCTTTTTGGTACAGAGCCGCCCCCGGGTGACCGATCTGACCCCTGGCACGGCGTCTGCCGTTTAGATTCCTCATCATGAAGCAGCGCCTGGCCGGTCTCGTGCTCAGCGTTTTTCTCGTCCCTGCCCTCACGGGCTTGGGCGCGCCGCTGTGTACGCCAACGACGCAGGCACCTGCCCAGATGACCCAGCTTACGTCGTCCCGCGCTGTAGCCGGATCTGAGCAGGGCTCGGGTAATAGCATGCCGATGGACCATCAGCATCGGAGCGGCACAAAAGGCGGTACTCGATCCCCGACGCAATCTCCATGCGACGGTTCGATGAGCAGTAATTGTTGCCCTGCGATGGCCGGCTGTTCTGCGACGGCCGCGCTTCCGGCTACGGTCGCCGAAGTAGCAATGACTCCGCCTGTTGCGCTCGCTCCGCTATCATCTGTGGTGGAGTTGCCCACCGCCCGCGCTTTTCCTCCCGAGCCTCCGCCTCCAAAGGCTTAAGCGAAGCCGCGCGCTGCGCCGCGTGTCGTCTCTTCGACGACTCTGCGGTTGATCATTCCAGCCGCGCTGTTCCACCCTACAGCTTCACACGCTCGTTAGGGCACTCGTTCAGAGCATTCGCTCGCGTTCTTGCTCGTGCGTTCAGCGATGCGGTTTCAATGCCGCTCGTTGAGCGCCTGTCCACTTGTAAGACAATTCTTTCAAGACATCGCTGATCGTTCATCGCGTCGCTTGACGCATGGGCGATTGCTTCCGGATTCGCTCATGGCGCCATCACCACGCTTTCTGACACTTTCTCTTCCGAGCTCCAGGCCGCGTACATTACGCTGGTCCGTGCTCCTGGACACGTCGCTTTTTGCTTTAGTCACCTTCGCACCGGTCTTTCTGGTCGCGCAGGCCACACCTCGTCAACGTGCCGATTCCACGCGCCGCGACACAACCATGCGCGATACCACGATGCGCGGTGACACGATGCGCATGCCGATGAAAATGCCAATGCACATGCCGATGTCCGCGCCCAAACACACAGGGACGAACACGGACACTACGATGGAGGGTATGAAGCACCACGCCGCACAACATGTTGGCCAACGCCAAACGGCCGACACTGCTCAAGCATCCATGAACAGAACTATGGACAGAACTATGAGTGGCATGTCGATGGCGATGGGCTCCGAGCCGCTCGGGATCTCCATGCAGCGCATGGGCTCGGGCACAAGCTGGGTGCCTGACGCGACGCCGATGTATGCGTCGCACTCCATGCTCGGTGGCTGGGAGCTGATGCTGCACGGTGTCGCCTTCCTGCAGTACGACGATCAGGGCTCCAGGCGTGGTGACAAGCAGTTTGGAAGCGTGAACTGGGGGATGATAATGGCCGGTCACGACCTTGCCGGCGGCCGCCTCAATCTCCGTGGAATGTTCAGCGCCGAGGCATTCACGGTCGGCAGTCGTGGCTATCCGCTGTTATTGCAGTCTGGCGAGGCGTATCACGGCCAGCCGCTGCACGACCGGCAACACCCGCACGATCTCTTCATGGAATTGGCGGCGTTGTATGACCACGCGATCGGCAACAATCTGGCGGTATCGCTGTACGCCGCGCCGGTTGGTGAGCCTGCTATCGGGCCAGTCGCATTCCCACACCGGCCGAGCGCGGCCAGTGATCCGCTGGCACCGATCGGGCATCACTGGCAGGATGCAACGCACATCTCCTTCGGCGTGCTCACGGCCGGCGTGTACACGCGAACAATCAAGCTGGAAGGCTCGATCTTCAACGGGCGCGAGCCGGATGAGATCCGCACCAACTTCGACTACAAGGGACGAAGCCTCGACTCGTACGCGGGGCGCGTCACTCTGAATCCGAACGAAAATTGGAGTTTGTCGGGTTCATACGCGTATCTCAAGAGCCCGGAACAACTGAACCCCACTCAGTCGCTCCACCGCCTCGTCGCCTCGGCGTTGTATGGCCGGCCCTTCGGTACATCTGGCGACTGGGCCAGCAGTGTGATTTACGGCGCCAACAAGCACGCCGGCGATCCGAAGTTGTCCAACAGCGTTCTCGCGGAAAGCAATCTGCAGCTCGACGATCGCAACACGATCTTTGGCCGCGCCGAGTTTGCGCAGAAGTCAGCTGAGGACCTTGCAATTCAAAATGGTATGACGCTACCGCCGCCGTTGACGGACATAAGCGGCTCGTCAGTGGCGAGAGCCCAAGCGGGACAGCCTATGGAATTCAACGTGGGTGAGCTCACGCTCGGTTATATCCGCGAGATCACGAAGATATATGGTGGGAGCCTGGGGATCGGTGTCGCCGGAACTGTCAACGCTGTTCCGTCCGCGTTGCAACCGACCTATGGGACGCGTACACCGGTAGGAGCGACAATCTTTTTCCGGCTACGACCCGCCCGCATGCACATGAACATGGGGATGGGTGCGAAGCAGAAAGGAATGCAGAAGGGAATGCATGACATGAAGGACATGAGCGGAGCGGTGCAGTGAACGCGCTAACCGCGGAATGGCGCAAGACGTTCTGGATACACCGTCCTCGCGAAGTGCACCAGGGCGTGCCTCGAGTGATGCCTCGCCTAGCGGGTCGAATTGTGCGACGGATCGCGTCGCTCCGATTCGCGATACTTCTTGTTTGTGCGGCGCAGCTTGGGCTATCACGTCCCGCGTTCGCACACGCGCATCTTGTAAGAAGTACGCCTGCAGCGACTGCACATCTCAGCAGGTCACCGCGAATGATTCAACTCTGGTTCAGCGAGCAGCCTGAGATCGCGCTGACCGGCATTACACTGACCAATTCCAGCGGCGTCGCCATGTCGCTCGGCGTAGTGACAGCTGTTCCAGATACAGCGCTCTCAGTCATCGTATCGATCAGTGCGTCCCTCCCAGCCGGCGATTACACCGTTGCATGGCGGACGATGGCCACCGACGGTCATCCGTCCCATGGGACATTCGTATTCAGTGTCGCAACTGGAGTAGCATCGGGAGTAGCAACCGGCGCGAGCGCGGGAACGACAGTGGGCGTGGCCCCGGGAGCACAAGCTGCCGGACGCCGGGTAAGCGCCACGGTTGGTGCGCTTCACAGTAACATGGCCGACTCGATGCAGAATGGGATGGCGGTCGAGTCGCCGATCTATGTCGCGGTCAGGTGGATCAGCTTCATGGCACTCATCCTGATAATCGGCGTGGTCGCGTTCCGCTGGCTCGTACTTCCACGCACGGACTCGGGCGCAACGCACGGCGCTCTGTCCGATGCGGTTCTACCGCGGCTGGCGACTCTCGGCTTCGCAGCCAGTGTGGTGCTCGTTGCAGCAACCGTCTGGCGTCTTTACGCCGAGCACGCGGTAATGGGGCCCGGAATGGATGTCAGCATGTTCGACATGGTTCGGCGCACCGCCTGGGGCACTGCATGGCTCGTGCAGATGAGTGCAGCCATTGTTGCGTGCGCAGGATTTGCTCTGATACGTGCGCAATCACCGGGAACCACGCGACTTCGGCCGCAAGCGAAGTCAGAGGAACGCACGCGGGAACCTATGCGGTCCGGCTGGATCGTCGCTACGATCGCTGCGCTCGTGCTCGGCGTGACGCCAGCGCTATCGGGGCATGCAGCAGCGGCCCCGCACCTACGCTGGCTCGCGCTAACCGCCGATAGTCTCCACGTGCTCGCAGCCGGTGGATGGCTTGGCAGCCTCTTCGCCATGGCTGCGGTGGGAGTTCCTGTCGCGCTCGTGATCAGCACGGACAGAAAGCTGCACGCGGCACCGCTTGTCGCGGAGTTGGTCAACGCCTTCAGTCCCACTGCACTTGCGTTCGCCGCTGCTGTTGTCGCCACGGGCATCATCTCGGCGTGGCTTCGGCTGGAATCTGTGAGCGCGCTCTGGCGCTCGACGTACGGAAAAGTGCTTCTGGTCAAACTCGCGCTCGTCGTGCTGGTCCTGGCTGGCGGAGCGTTCAACTGGCTCCGCATACGTGGTGCGTTGAGTGATGCCGTTCCTGGTGATGAAGCAACGAAACGTTTCCGCCAATCAGGCATGCTCGAGCTGGTCGCGGGTGCGCTCGTGATCGTGGTTACAGCAGTACTTGTGGCAACACCCACGCCGATCTAGAGAGGTTCACCTCATAACGATGACCGCGTCAAATACATTGATAAACGCACTCGAGCAAGCCCTCTGGATGTCGTTCGGTATGTTCTGGGAGATCCTCTGGCCGCTGATCCTTGGCTTCACGATATCGGGGATCATTCAGGCTGTCGTCTCCAAGCGGCAGATGGTCAAGCTCATGGGTAACGACAGGCC
Source organism: Gemmatimonadota bacterium (assembly GCA_030854055.1). Classification (GTDB taxonomy): domain Bacteria; phylum Gemmatimonadota; class Gemmatimonadetes; order Gemmatimonadales; family Gemmatimonadaceae; genus Fen-1247. The sequence goes on from JALYTX010000056.1 coordinate 5,848, forward strand.
AAAGACACTCGCGGTCGCGTGCGGCCTGGGCGCCGCTTCGTCGTCGTGTTCATATGCTGCAGTTGCCATCGCGCGATCGGTCTTCAAGAAGGGCGGAAACTTCACCGCAGCCATGGCGTTCGAGATTGCATCCACAAACCTGGTCCTGGAGCTTGGAATCATCCTGATCGTGCTCATGGGATGGCAATTTGCGCTGGCCGAGTTCACTGGTGGTCCGCTGATGGTCGTGATCATCGCGCTTCTCTTCCGACGATTTCTCTCCAAGCGCCAGGTCGACGATGCAAGGACACAGGCTGAAAAGGGTGTCGCTGGCAAGATGGAAGGCCATGCCGACATGCACATGGAAGTCGAGGGTGGATCCGTATGGAGTCGCATAGCGTCCGGCAAAGGGCTTACCGCTGTCAGCCACTTCTTCGTGATGGACTGGGTGTCGGTGTGGAAAGACATCGCGCTTGGGCTTTTGATCGCTGGCGCTGTGACCGTGTGGGTTCCAGCCACCTTCTGGAATGCCTTTTTCCTCACTGGTCATCCTCTGCTGGCAAAGCTATGGGGACCTGTAATCGGCCCACTCATATCGGTCGTGTCGTTTGTGTGTTCGGTGGGCAACGTGCCGCTCGCGGCTGCACTCTGGAACGGAGGGATCAGCTTCGGCGGTGTAGTCGCCTTCATCTTCGCGGATCTAATCATTATCCCGATCTTGAACATTTACCGAAAATATTACGGCAAGCGAATGATGGTCTTTTTGTTCGTGACGTTCTACGCTGCGATGGCCGGCGCAGCATTTGTGGTTGAGCTAGTGTTTCAGGCGCTTCATCTCATTCCCGCAAGTCGTCACGCTCGCATTGCTGATACGGCGATCACTTGGAACTACACGACTGTGCTCGACATCGCGTTTCTCGCGCTGGCGGCAGTGCTGGTTGCGCGTTTCTACCGAACGGGAGGGCCGGCTATGGTGCGCATGATGGAGCACCCAATGGAGAAACCCCGGGCTCACGCAGAGCCGGCGGCCGGATAGCTCCCCGCTGCAGTTACTGTCGCAGTGCTCCTGGTGAGATGCAGTCGACTGCGTGACAAGAAAGCCAAAGCGAATGAGCGTTCATGCCGCCGGCTCGAGTATACGGAGGACGGGATGGCTACCGACATCCTGGAGGGGGAGATATATCCGGTGCGTACGCGTATCAATTGCCACGGTGTGCGCATGCGGTGCGCGGTATTCACCAGCCGGCCTTAGCGTCATGCCATCAGCCCAGAAAGCAGAAAGAACGCCGCCCTCAGACGCAACGTAGAGCCGACGCCACGCCGGATCCCACGCGAGAACATCAGGAGTATCTCCTACGGTGTGCGTTCCGATGACCTTCATGTTCACCATATCGATCACGAGCAGCTTGGCGTTCCCCTCAGCCGACATAAAGAGCAAACGGCCCGTTTGATCAATCGTGAAGCCGTGTGGGTGCTCGGATCCCCGCAACGGATACCGTTGCACGACCTGCTCGCTCACCGGATCAATTGCGACGAGCTCATTCGTCGTCTGTTCGGCGACGAGTACGCAGTGAGAGACGGAGTCGTAGTGGGTGTTGCCAGCCTCGCCACCCAGCTGGATCGTCGCGGTCTTTTTTCCCGTACTCACGTCGATCACGACATCAGCGCTACCCGCCTCGTCAGAGACGAACAGCTTACCAGCGTCACGGCTGTTGTCAGCCACGCCAGGTACATAGGCGATTCCGTCGGGGAACTGAATACCGCCTTCGCGCCCGATGATCTTCAGTGTCCGATCATCGATTGTTACGAGTTCGTGGGCACCGGCGGCCGAGACAAACGTCTTGTGAAGCGACGGCACCGCAAGGACGCCCGTTGCGCGAGGCAACCCTGCGATTATGTCGACCAACTTCGCGCTATCCACGGAAAAGACCAGCGTCTCGCCCGCGTTCATATGATTCATCCACAGCCTTCCGGTGGTTGCGTCGAAGCTCTGATAATCGAATCGGTTCGGGGGTCCGGGAAGTTCGAGGTCCTTCACAATTCGCAGCATAGAGCTGCCGGGAGCGTGCGTTGGCGGGATGCGACGACTGTAGTTCGGGGGTGTGAGCGAAGTCAAAGTAGCGGCGCACGAACGGGACGCGGCAACCGCTGCCGGCACAGCAGCGGGCGCGGGACGTTGTGCGGTGGCGAGGGCGACGACGAGTGCCGTGAAGCCGATTCCTGCAAAGGCTGAGTCGTACTTGATCATTAGTAGGGCATCGGTAGCGCGCGTTTTGCGACCGCCGGCCTTCGGTTAGCGCCCGCTCATCGAGAACGGCGCCGGCGCCGGCAATGGCTTGCGCGGGACGAGCTCCAGTCGATTGGCGGCCTGCATTGCGAACGTCGCGATCACCATTGCATTCCATTTCATGTCGTCGGCTTGCACACGCTCATACGTATCCATGTTGGAGTGGTGTGCACGCGAGTTGTAGTCGAGTGGATCCTGAATGAACTGAAATGCTGGCAGTCCTACCGCATCGAACGACATGAAGTCAGTAAAACCGGTGCCGCCGAGGGTGAGGGTCCGCATGCCGTCTCCCTTGAACGGTTCCATCCAGGCATCGAAGATTGGTTTTATGGCTGCATTGCCCTGTAGGAACACACCGCGGATCTTCCCACTACCGTTGTCCAGATTGAAGTAGACGTCAAACTTCGCGTGCTCGGGCTCGAGCTGCATCACGGTTGGATCGGCGAAGTGCTTCACGACGTATGCTCGTGAGCCGAGCATTCCTTGTTCCTCACCGGTCCACAGGGCAATGCGCACGGTGCGCTTGAGCGGAATGCGCGCGGCCTTCAGGATGCGCATCGCTTCCATCATCACTGCCGACCCGGCTGCATTATCGGCGGCGCCTGTCGCCGCGTGCCACGAGTCGAAGTGAGCGCCGATCATCACGACCTGATCCTTGAGTGCAGGATCGCTTCCCGGAATCTCCGCTATGATGTTGAATGAGTTGGGATCGTTGTCATAAAAGCGGTTCTGGTCGTCCAGTTTGAGCGTTACCGGAACTCCCTTTTCCAGCGTGCGTGCGAGACGGCCGTAGTCTTCGGCACCGAGCACAACGGTTGGTGTGAGCGCGCCGGCTCTGGCGTCGCGCGACCCACCTTGGCTCTCCACTATCACCGTTCCGTCATCGCCCTCTCCGTCAAGCAGGGCAGCGGTCGCTCCCTCCGCAGTCAGGAAGCGGGAGCGCGCGTGGTCGAGGGCCGCCTGCGCTCGGTGCGTGGCAATCATGTTAGCGAACACACCGGCACGTGCGTCGGGTGCGCCTGCCGGACGTGGCGCAGACATGCGAGCGAGCATGGAATCCGACATACGCGTCGCGTCAGGACGGAAGTGTGGTGTTAGGTCGCGCGGCCTCTCCGGCATTACGAATTTGCCACGCAGCCGGCCGTGGTACTTGGCAAAGTCGGCCACGCTGTCCATTGGTGCGAATACGACTTCTGCGGTGACCGGACCGCTTTCACCGCTCTTTGTACTAGTCGTTGACCCAGTGACGCTCGGCGTCCAGGCGCTCGGGTAAGCGATTATTGGATAGTGTCGCGGCGAGACGGCTTGCAGGGAGAAGCTCTCGTTGGCCCAGCCTCGTCCGAACGGCCCCCATGCTTCGAGGTGCACGTTGCCGAGTCGCCACTCGTTCATCTTTCTTGTTGCCCACGCGGCTGCCGCACGCAAGTCCGGACTTCCAGTCAGACGGGGTCCGTAGACATCGCTAAGCCAACTCGTAAGATCCATGACCTGTGAGTGATCCATCGCCTCCGCACGGATACGGAAAAACGAAGTCGAGTCATCGTTGACGGTGGCAACCGCCTTGGATGTGTCGAACGCCTGCGCCTTCATTCTCGACGGGATGCCATTCAGAGCGCTGCCGACGACTATGGCCCATGCCAGCACCGCGATGCGAGCGTGTTCCAACGAACGACTCCTCGACCGAACCAGCGAGACGCAAGCAACAAAATCGTCAATGATCATCGGCTGTGCTTGTACATCATGTCCACCAACTCGTCGTACATCGCGCTTGCCGCTTCATCGCCAGCCTTGATCGCCGAGGTAGCGCAGTGCTTGAGATGATTACGCATTAACTCGCGACCCACTGCCCGAAGGGCTTCATGCGCGGAAGATATCTGGGTCATGATGTCGGCGCAGTAACGGTCTCCTTCAACCATCCGCTGAAGGCCGCGAATTTGTCCTTCAATACGGCGTAGCCGCTTGAGGTTCCGGTCCTTGATATCGGGATCGACCGCCAAGGCCTTGCGACCCCCGGCGCTGTCTAGCTGATCATCCGCATCGCTGGCAACGCCGCAGCCGCAGCCGACCGCTGCAATATCTTCACGAGTGACAGTGTTCGGGATCTGTGATCTGGTCATGGCTTCTGCACTGGTTGACAGCTATGCGATGTGCGCATTACGCAGGCGAAGGCTGTTGCTTACTACAGTCACGGAACTGAAGGCCATCGCAGCACTCGCCAGGATTGGACTGAGCAGAATTCCGAGGACGGGGTAGAGCACGCCAGCTGCGATCGGAATCCCGGCCACATTGTACGCGAAAGCCCAGAACAGGTTCTGTTTCATCGTCCGCATGGTCCTGCGTGAGAGCTCGATTGCCTGCGCCGCGGCCTGCAGGTCGCCACGCATGAGTACTACGTCTCCCGCTTCAACGGCAACGTCTGTACCCGTCCCGATTGCCATGCCGACATCGGCCTGTGCCAGCGCCGGCGCGTCGTTCACGCCATCGCCCACCATGGCGACCACTTTCCCTTCCGCCTGCAAACGCCTGACCTCGGCGACCTTGCCGTCCGGAAATACGCCGGCCACGACGTTATCAATACCGGCCTCGTTCGCGATCGATCGAGCGGTGCGCTCGTTGTCACCTGTGAGCATCACGACGTCCAGGCCCATCCTGCGCAGACGCGCAATGGCGTCGCGTGATGACTTCCTGATGGGATCGGCAACCGCGATCAGCCCGGTCAAGACCCCGTCAATCGCAACGTACATCGGCGTGCGGCCTGTAGCCGCCAGCGCGTCGGCGTCTGATTGGAGCAGCGTGACCTTCACTGCATTGTCAGTCATGAGCGCAGCGTTCCCGACAACCAGAGACACACCTTCGACGACTCCAATTGCGCCGCGACCGGGCACTGCATCGAACTGCTGCGGAGTAGAGAGCGTGAGCTTGTGCTCCTTCGCGTAACGCACTATCGCGTCGGCGAGCGGATGCTCGGAAGATGCTTCCAGCGAGGCGACAAGACGTAACACGTCGTCTCGCGAATGCGCGACACCGGGTGCCAGAACTACATCAGTCACTGTCGGCCTGCCTTCCGTGACCGTTCCAGTCTTGTCGAGCACGATGGTCGTGATGTCGCCCGCGCGCTGCAATGCCTCGCCGCCCTTGATGAGGACACCGAGTTCCGCTCCCTTGCCCGTAGCGACCATGACAGCCGTCGGCACGGCGAGTCCCATTGCACACGGGCAGGCGATGATGAGGACCGCTACCGCAGCCGCGAACGCGCGTACCATGGGCGCCGTGCCACCGGCTACATCCACCGCGACGAACCACGCGACGAAGGTTATCACGGCAAGCGAGATCACAACGGGAACAAAGATGCCGCTCACGTGATCGGCAAGGCGTTGAATGGGGGCGCGCGAACCCTGGGCATCACGCATCAGCTTGACGATCTGCGCAAGCACGCTGTCGCTTCCCAGCGTTGTCGCAGTGTAGCGAAAACTTCCGGTCTTGTTGACCGTGCCACCGATGACGCGATCACCAGCAACCTTCTTCACCGGAAGTGATTCGCCTGTCAGCATGGACTCGTCAACCGCGCTCTGCCCGGACACGATCTCGCCGTCTACGGGCACGCGTTCCCCGGGTCGCACAACAATCGTCTCGCCGTGCAGCACAGATTCGACCGGCGCGTCAACCTCAAGGCCGTCTCTGACTACCCGCGCGATCTTGGGACGCAGGTTCACCAGGGAGCGGAGCGCCGCCGAGGTTCGTCCCTTTGCTTTCGCCTCGAACGCATTCCCCGTCAGGATCAACGCAATGATGAATACAACGGCCTCGTAGTACACGTCGGGCGATACGCCGTGGGCCAGGAAGAAGCCCGGCGCTATCGTTGCGATGGCAGAGTAGATGAATGCGGCGCCTGTGCCTACAGCGATGAGCGTGTTCATGTCCGCCGAGTGGTGACGGAAGCTGGCCCATGCGCGAACGTAGAAGTGCCGACCCGCCCAGCTCATTACGCCAGCCGTCACAATGAGTAGCGTGTACGAGAGCACTCGCGGGTCGATCTGGTATGCCCAGGGAGTTATCGTCTGGAGGACTGGGGTTAGAGACGTCATCACCCAGTGCATGAATGGGTCGGACGATGACCCCATCGCCGAACCAGCAGCCGCATGTGCGTTTGACGCCATCAACGGCATGGAGAAGATCATCGCGAGTACCGCGATTATCCCGCTTACGATTGCCTTGAGGCGGAGCTCACGAAACTCGTCTGCCTGTGCGCGGTCGCGAGCCTCCTGCTCCTCGAACGCAGTCTCTTCGGGCGAGGCGAGCTCGGCGCCATACCCGGTCGCGCGAATCGCGTCGACCAGTCTGGTTGGAGTTACGACTGCCGGATCGAACGTGATTGACGCGTTGTTCATCATGAGGTTTACTGACGCGTCAATCACGCCGGCTTGCTCCGCGAGGCTCTTTTGAACGTGGGACTGACACGCGGCGCACGTCATGCCGCTCACTGGGATCCGAATCTGCTCTGGCACGCGGGTTCGCGCTATTCCGCGATGAGTGATCCGTGCAGCATGCTCATGCCACACGTGAATCCATATCTTCCGGCCCTGGGCGGTGTCAGTTCGATCGTTGTCTTCTGGAACGCGGGGAGAAATTTCTTGATGTTGAAATCGGGAAAGACGACTTCCTCCGAACACCCCGACGTTTCCTGACGATCGAAAACGAGCCGCACCGGTTGTCCGGCCCTGACGCGAATCGCGGCAGGGTCGTAGCCACCCTTCACCGTAATCGTGACCGCGGTAGTTGCGGGCGTGGCAGTGTTGGACTCGGTGCTGCTTGCCAGCGCCGCGGTTCCGTCTGCCGGGAGAACCGCGGCGGAATCAGTGGCCGAATCTGTGCCGAATGCAGTCACCGCAGAGCGCGGGGCGAAAAAGAAGTACCAGTTCACCCACCCAATCATGGCAGCGCCACCCACGATCACCAGCCAATCGGTTGTGTTCATCGAGAGCTCGGCTATGCGGTCTGGGCGGCGGGCTGCGCGGTGTAGCCTGCACTCCCGAGCGCGGTGGCGATCTGTGTTGGCGACACGAGGGCTGGATCGTACGCTACGGTCGCGGAGCCGACATTTACATTCCCGACTTCGACGCCGGTGACGCCATTCAGCGCGTTCGTTACTCTTGCCACGCAGTGTCCGCAGCTCATACCAGAGACGTTCAGGGTCAACTGTTCCACTTTATTCCTCAGGAAAGGCGTTTAGGTCGAGATTGATTAGATACCCCTCCCCCCTATATTAACCGCTCCTCACCCCTATGTCAACCTGGGTTGGAATTCTCGGGTGCGGTGTGCCGGCCATCGGACTGGTTCGATGGATCGGCGATTTGCGGCTTGGCGTGAATGGCGCGCAGGTCCAGAGCGCGCACGGCGCCCAGGGCGACTGTCGCCATTGCGGTTGGCGCGTCGCGGCACACCGATCGTGGCGATGCCGGTGCGCCGTCGCGAAACGGTGCGTGATGTCCTTTGTCACGGCTTTAACTTCGACCGCCTGGAGTCGATCTACACCTGCAACCGGGGGATGCATTGCGAGAACCTCGTCCATGGATCCCGGCCTTCGGCGGGATGACGTTATCCATGGATTCCGGCCTCCGGCAGGATGACGTTATCCGTGGATTCCGGCTTTCGGCGGGATGACGGCCTCTCTTACTTCGCCAGCTTCTGCTGGACGTCCTTCGCGGCAACCAGATGGGCCTGGAAATTCGGTGCGACCTTTATCTCGAGTGCCTTGAGCTCCGAGTTCGTCGTGGCGGGCAGGAGCGTGTTGGTGATCGCGTCGATCACGGCCTGGTGGTACCACACTTCGTGGTCGATGTAGGTCTTATCGAATGCCGGTCCGCGCAGCCCCTTGAGCTTGGTGAGGGTCGAAGCATGGTCCTTGGCGAGCGGGAAGTCCGCGCCGGGAGGTGTGGGCGTCACATTGAGCCTACGGGCGAGCTCGCGACCCATCTTGCGGACCGCGCCATGGTCACGGACCATCATGTGCGCGAAGGTGCGTATATCGGCGTTGTGGCTCTTCTTTAATGCGAGCTGCCCGAGTTGGATATCCCAGGTATTGGCGGCATCGAAGATTGCGACGATGGTGGCATCGTCCAGCGCGGCGTTCGTGGCGTGCGCGATCTTGGCGGCGCTCGACGTCGTCGCAAGGTGCGCGCGGTACGTGCGCGGAGTCTGGGCCGAGGCCGTAGACACCGCCGCACTGATCAGGGCTGCGGTAAGGGTGGTGCGCGCCAGGGTTAGGTGCAGCTTCTTCATCTTTCGAGCTCCGTGAGAAATTGTACATTAATCTCTACCGCAGATTGGCCATGGGCTATGCTTGCGGGACGCGCTCCAGATACATATATGCCTCTGGGTGTACTATTTGTCAAGAAATCCATTGACTTATTGGGTGTAACTCTGGCGTACTCTTCTGGGCTTGGATGAGCATCCCGGCGCTTGGCTACCTTCGAGGAGTCTCCGAATGCAATGGTGGCAGCGGTTGTTTGGTAGCAGTACCCGCGGGCGGATCGTCGCGATGTTGCGGCGCGGCCCCCGGAGCGTGGACGAGCTGGCGGCGCCCCTTGGGCTTACCGACAATGCGGTCCGGTCGCACATCACCGCGCTCGAGCGGGACGGCGTCGTCGCCGCGGCGGGTGAGCGGCGGCCCGGGACCGTTGGAAAGCCAGCCACGCTTTACGCGTTGGCGGAGGAAACGGACACGCTGTTTTCCAGCGCGTACGCGCCGGCGCTGGCGGCGCTAGTGGAGGAGCTCGCCAGCATGCACCCCGAGGAACTGGAGCCGCTACTACGTGGCGCCGGCCGCCGCCTCGCGAGGCCCGCGACGGGAAGTTTCGCCGAGCGAGTTGGGGTCGCTGGAAAGGTGCTGTCGTCGCTCGGGGCGGAGGCGGACGTGGAGCGCACGGCCGAGGGCTACGAGATCACCGGACACGGCTGTGCTCTCGCGCAGGCCGTCGCCTGCAACCCGGCGGCCTGTTGCATCATCGAGCAGCTCCTCACCGACGTCACCGGTGCCGATGTCGGGGAGCACTGTGATCGCAGCCAGCGGCCTCCAAGATGCGCTTTCACCATACGGAGATAGGGCATGAATGCGATATTATCCGCGGGGCGCGCGATTCCCGCCTTTCACCATCACACGGAGTTGTGGCATGTATGCAGTGATCCGGCGTTACAGCGGTGTTGCAAAGCTGATCCACGAGCTGGACAACAAGAAGGACGAAGTGGTCAAGGTGATGCGTGGAGCGCCGGGCTTCATCGCGTACTACGCAGTTCGTGATGGTGAGGCACTTGCGACGGTGACCATCTCCGACGATCGCTCAGGCGCGGACGAGAGCACGCGTCTAGCGGCGCAGTGGGTGCGCGACAATCTTCCCGGCGTACGAGTGACCGCGCCCGAGGCAATCGGCGGAGAGGTATTCATCAGCGCCAAGTGATTGGCGGACGCGCGTCAAACTCGTAGCTGCAGTTACGACTTCACCACCGGCAGCTGCACGAAGCTCGCGTTGCCCGGCTCGTGGTAGATGCGTTGCTCCGCCTTCCTGTAATCTCCCGGTTTCGCCCAGAATATGTTCGGCACGAATGTCTGAGGATTCCGATCGTATAGCGGGAACCAGCTCGACTGGATCTGCACCATGATATGGTGCCCCGGCAGGAAGACGTGGTTGGCGGTTGGCAGATCGAACTTGTAGAGCAGCGGCTTGTTCGGCGTTATCGCTTTCGGCGACGCAAAGCTCTCGCGATAGCGCCCGCGGAAGATGTCCATTGATACGGGCAGCTGGTAACCGCCCATCTTGGCGTCGCCGCCGACTTCGTCGGGATAAACGTCGATCACCTTCACGACCCAGTCCGCATCGGTACCGGTGGTGGATGCGATGATGTTCGCGACCGGCTGGCCGCTGATCTTCACCGGCTGGGTGAGCGCCTCGGATTCGTACGACAGGACGTCGGTGCGTCCGGACGCTTCGCGCTGATCATCCACGAGCCACTGCACCCACGTGAGCGGTGGGTCGTAGCCGATCGGCTGGCTGGGCCGCGCCCTGAACGGGACCGGCTTGGCCGGATCCGAGACGTATTCGTCGTAAACTGCACCGCCGGCGGACGGCGCCGCGAATGCTGCGTGAAAGCCTGCCTGCAGGTAAAGCGGAGTGGGCACAACAGTGCATCCGCTGGCGCAGCCGGAGGGCCACGACGTGAGGCGTTCCCAGGTGTTGGTGCCGGTCTCGAAGGCGTTGACCGGTGCCACGTCCGAGGCGGGCGCGTCGTCCATGAGATAGTGCGCCAGGAACGGGCCAAGGATGTGTTGCTGGAAGTACAGTGACGTGTTGCTGTTGAACTTGATAGCGCCGAGCGCGCTGCCTTCCTCGATTTCCTGCCCGTGATGCCAGGGACCCATGACGAGGAAGACCTTGTCGTTGTTGACATCCTTGGGCTTGATCGCCTTGTAGACAGCGATCGCGCCGTAGATGTCTTCCTGATCCCAGAGGCTGTGCACCAGCATTACGGGCACCTTGAGCGGCTGAGCAGCGAGGATCCTGTCCATCGCCTGCTGACTCCACCAGGAGTCGTAGCTCGGATGTTCGAGAATGCGATTCCAGAATCCGACCTGCTCCACGCCGTGATCGCGCGCGATCTGCCCCGCTGAGCCCGCCTTCAAGTAGAGGTCGTAGTCGTCGAAGTCGTTGGTCCACCACTTGGCGGAGTTGTCGCGCGTGGCTTCCTGCTCCAGTACGTATGGGATGTTCTGCTGCCGGAATGCGCCGTTGTGAAACCAGTCGTCGCCCATCCAGCCGTCCACCATGGGATTCATGGGCACTGAGACCTTGAGCGCCGGATGTGGATTGACGAGCGCCATGAGCGGCTCGAAGCCGTCGTAGGAAATGCCTAGTACTCCGACCTTGCCGTTGGTCTCGGGAATGTTCTTCACGAGCCAGTCGATCGTGTCGTAGGTATCCGTGGATTCATCGACACGTGTTGGGTTGAGCGGACCGATGAGCGGGCGGTTCATGACGAAGTCGCCTTCGGATCCGTACTTGCCGCGAACGTCCTCGACGACGCGGATGTAGCCGCCGGGAATTATGACGTCCAGCGCGTTGTCGTACCCATTGAGGACGGAACCGAGGTGCGAGCTCTGTGCGTAGGTCGTCGTTGCGTTCGCGTCGTAGGGCGTGCGCGTCATGAGGATCGGTGCGCGATGCGCGCCTCTGGGCACGAGTATGACGGCGTGAAGACGAACGCCGTCGCGCATCGGGATCATGACATTGCGCCGGACATAGTCGAACGAGCTCGTCGACGGAGTGAATGCCGCGGGCGTCTCGCTCGGCAGGGTGCGCGCCGTGTCCTGTGCGGTCGCGGGCTGTGCGAAGCCCACTGCCAGGATGAGCCAGACCGCGGAAATCGAGGGTGAGCGTCCGTGGCCAGTGGGCGCGGAAATCGGTGTCACGGCAGGGGCGGAGGAATCGGTCGCGATGTTCATCGTAATCCGGGGTGGGTGTCCTGTACGATGGAGAAGATACCGACGCGCCGGCGGAATGCTCGATGAGGGCCGGTTCGAGGCGGCGGCGCTGGCCGGTTCATTGCAATTCACGCGCGTATGGATCCCAACCAGGCACCGCGAACGGAATCGGGAAGTGATGTCAACGCTGACGAAGGGCCGACACGGCGGGAGCGCACGAGCGCGCTGGAGCGGTTCGCTCTCGGAATCACGAACGCGGTCGGTACGATCTGGTTCTTCTTCGCCGTGTTCGCGTGGACGGCCATATGGCTTGCGTGGAACTCGCTGGGTCCAAAGAGCAGTCGCTTCGATCCGTTTCCCGGCTTCGTGCTCTGGCTGTTCCTTTCGAACCTGATCCAGCTTTTCCTGATGCCTCTGATCATGGTAGGGCAGAACATCCAGTCACGTTCGGCGGACAAGCGCGCCGAGGCGGATCTCAAGGTGAACCGCCTGGCAGAAGCGGAGATCAAGGCAGTGCGGGCTGAACTGGCGGAACTTAAGGAGATGTTGCAGCGAGCGCTGTCCGAGAGCCAGCCGGCCTGAGCCATGGCTTCGCGGAGAGCAACTGGCCCTACCAATCCGTGGGCGCGTAGTCCTTCAGGAACTTGCCCCAGACGTGAATCCCGGTGTTGGCGCCGGCAATGATTGGATCGACGATGCGCGCTGCGCCATCCACGATGTCGAGCGGCGGATGGAAGCGATGCTCCGCGACCTTGCGTGCGGCAATCTCTGCTGGATCCTCGTCCGTCACCCAGCCTGTATCAACGCTGTTCATGTGGATTCCGTCGGCGTGATAGTCGGCGGCCGCTGTGCGCGTCATCATGTTGAGCGCTGCCTTCGCCATGTTGGTGTGAGGATGCCGGGTAGTCTTGAAGGTACGGTAGAACTGACCTTCGACCGCTGAAACGTTCACGATGTGCTTGTCTCGCTCGGGGGTGCGCAGCATCAACGACTTGAGCCGCGCGTTAATAATGAACGGAGCGACCGCGTTGACGAGGTGGACCTCGAGCAGCTCGACGGACGGAACCTCCGCCATCAACATGCGCCACGAGTTGCGATCGCGAAGGTCAACCTGCTGCAGATCCTGATCGAGTCTGCCTTGAGGGAAGAGCGCGCGCTGCGCCGCGAGATCCGCGACCTCGCCGGGAAGCAGCGTGACCTGGGAGAGTTCTGCGGCATGTGTGAGGCCCGCAACCGGAGATGCGAGGTCGGCGCGGTCCGCCGTCATCGCGCGCGATGCTGCCTCCGGAAGCATGTGATAACCCCGCAGTCCTTCGTAATCGCCGAGGAGACGGCGCGTGTGTTCCGGAAGGCTGCGCAGCGCCGTCGACTCCGCTTCCATCATATGCTCATAGAACGCGGGCGGCCGTCGCACGGTCTGACACGCGTTGTTCACTATGCAATCGAGCCGGTCGCGCGTCGCGAGCAACTCAGTGCAGAACGCCTCGACACTCGGCGTGTGACGGAGGTCGAGTCCGTAAATCGTCAGGCGATCGGACCATTCCGCGAAGTCGGTCTCCTGCGTGTAGCGTGCGGCGGAGTCACGCGGAAAGCGCGTGGTGACAATTAGATGTGCGCCGGCACGAAGCAGCTTGATTCCGGCCTGATATCCGATCTTCACGCGGCCGCC
>JALYTX010000062.1 GCA_030854055.1 Gemmatimonadota bacterium
CGCGTGAGATAGTAGATCGCGCCGGCGCCGATGATCGCTATCACGGCGAGCACCGCGTAGAAATTGCGTCGCGACGCCGGTGCGGATGCCACGGTTCTTGCGTTCCTGGGAGGATTATTATTCGCCATCCCGTGAATTTATCTCCAGATGCAAGCTGACGTCCTGCGCGTACCGGTCGGGCCCGGCGCCGCGCACGTGGAACGATACGGCCATGGCGGCGCGCCGATCATACTCCTGCATGGGTTCGGCACATGCACTTTCCTCTGGCGTCACGTGGCTCCGGAACTGGCCGAATCCGGGCACACCGCGTACGCCATCGACCTGTTCGGTCACGGCGAATCGGACCGGACTCCGGACGCCGATTTCGGCATCGCGGCGCAGGCGGAATATCTCGACGCTGCCATGACGGCGCTCCGCCTGGCGCGCGCGACGATAGTCGGCGTGGACATCGGCGGCGACGTGGCGCTGAGGCTGGCAGTCACGCGGCCCGACAGGGTCTCCAAGCTCGTCCTGATCAACGTGCCCGCCTTCGACGAGCTTCCGGCGCGCGACATAGGCGTCCTCCAACGCAGCACGGCACGCTTCGCCCTCAAGGTCACCCGCGGCATGCTCGGCGCCGCACCTCTGCTGCAGGCTGTGCTCGAGGGGAGCGTTGCCAGGCCGGAGCACATGCCCACGCGGCTGCTCGCTCGCTACCTCGCCCCTTTCGCCGGACACGACGGGGTTGCCCACCTGCTCACCCTCGGGGCCTCCATCCGGAGGTCCGAGATCGATGATCTCGACCTGTCCCAGGTCAGGGCTCCCACCCTGATCGTTCGTGGCGAGCAGGACCAGTGGCTGGGACGGGACGTCGCCTCCAAGCTCGCGGCCAGCATTCCCAGGGCTGTTCTGAGGAAGATAGCTGGAGTCGGCCGCCTCGTCCCTGAGGAAAGTCCTGAGACGCTCTCCGAGCTGCTACTTGAGTTCGTAGGAGAGCCGGTAGCAGGCGCCGCTGACCGGTATGGGGCAGCCACTATTAAATGACCCGGGGATTAGTTAAATTCAGGTGTTGTACGAGTGGCACTTTTCTTAACCGGGCTTAATGAACAAGAAGCAGAATTCACCGAGATATCAGGCGCACTCAGCGCCGACGAGTCAGAAGTCACCTCTGGACGAGGCGCGCGACGAGCTGTTTCAGCACATCATGCGGTGCGGCGTCATCGGCGCCGAACAGGAGCATCAGACGGAATGGTTCGACGCTACCATCGCGTATTTCTCTGAGCGCTACGCTGAGCTCTCGAAGACAGACCTTGCGCAGTTGCGGACGCTGGGCGAGCGATTTGCCCAGCCGCTGAAATCGAAGCAAGCTGTTTGATATCGGTCTGACGAAGACGAACGGGCGCCCAAGGGCGCCCGTTGTGTTTCAGTATGTTGTCGGATGGTTTGAGAGCAGGCTATCGCACGCGCGGCTTCGGAGTCCCCGTAAATCGGATCGTGACACCGAGTCGCACACCGCCGCCGAAGCCGAGCTCGACGCCTGGTGCGATTGCGCCAGTGCTGGGCCCATTGGCGCCAATGAAGCCCAGCAGATACGTCCGTGTTCCCGGACCACCGCCGTCGCCACGAACGGTCGCGCCACCGCCAATGTATGGCTCCCACTCCGACTGATGATACGGATCGAGCGAAAACTTGCCGAACCCGTCTGCGCGTCCGCTGAAGCCGGTCGAGCTGATGCCTGCACCCAGCGCGACGCCGAGACTGAAATAATTGCTGAAGGGTACATCCAGACCGGCGCCGGCCTGGAGCGCGGTTGGGTTGCCGCCCAGCACGTCGAGTCTCAGCGACGGCATGTACGATACAGCAACAGCGACGTGCTGCGCTTGTGCCATCACTTGAGCGCTTGGAGCAGGGGACACAAAACACAAGAGTGCAGTCAGCTTCGCCGCACGCGGGATCATCAATCTCTGCTCGAGCGCCATAGCGCCAATGTATAATCGAAGATCGACATCGCTGAGAGTACCCCGATGGCCACTATCAATCCGGCCGTCGCAGCCGGCTTGATGAGCACTGCAATGAGCGTCGAAAGTTGCAGCACCGTGACCGCCTTGCCCAACAGCCGCGCCTGAAATGGCACCGCGCGCAGCCAGGGCACGATTCGGGCGACTATGAACCCGATAGCGGTCGCAATGTCGCGTGAGATGAAGATGAAGTACTGCCCGACACCAAGCTGGCCACCCACGAGGTACGCCGATATTGCCGCGAGAACGAACACGCGGTCGGCGATCGGATCGAGCAGCGCACCCACCACGCTCCTCTGGTCGGACAGACGCGCGACGAGGCCATCCAGAAAGTCGGTAAGCGCGGCGACGGCGATCAGCACGATTCGCGCGACCGCATGGTCTATGAATACGAACGCCACCGCAAGCGCCACCCGCGATAGCGAGATCACATTCGGGACGTTCAACAATCGCGTGCTCCGGCGCATTGCGAATTGTATGCACCGCAGGACCATGCTGCCAGCACGATTGCCAGTGGTGCCGCGCAGCGATATTCCGCTGACGCGGGTTGCCAGAGCGGCGGACTCTCTCTAGCTTCGGCGCGATGCTCTCCACGTTCCGCCTGCTCCTGGCAGCGTACTTCGGCCTGGGCGCGGCAATCGTCGTGTGGAACATCGCAGTCGCGAGCCGCATTCTCGAGGTTCGCAGGTCCGCATCCCTTTCCAGCATCGCAACGGGCCTGGGCGCGCTGCTCCTGGTGCCGGGGCTCGTAATCGCGATATCGGACGCGTCACTCGTTTACGGACGCGCGATTCAGACGGTGGCGTGGATCTGGCCTCTCGTGGCGATCCTCTTCGTGGTCCAGGCACTGGTCGCTCTCTCGCAGAGCCGCGTCGGCGCAATGCTCGGCGTGCCCATCCTCACGTACGACCTTGTTATCGCGATGGTCGCTGTCGCGCGCTACATGAACCAGCTCGGGTACACGCCTCCCTACTTCTCTCTGGTTCTCTCCGCTGCGCAATGCGATGCGCTCGGCGTCGTGGCCGGCTCGGCCGCACTGTCACGCGCGACGTGGCTCCTCGTGCCAATGTTCGCCCCTGCGCTGCCGTCCCGCTCGCGCGTACGCATCACGTTCAGATACGCGCTCGCGCTTGGCGTCACCGTCGCGACCGCGCTCGTGCTCGTTGAGCTGCCCGGGGCCAGCGAGGCCATCAGCAGCTACACGCGATATGAGCAGGACGTGCTGACCACTCGCAGCGGCGATTTTCAGTTTGCCCTCAAGGTTCTTCCGGACCTGCGCTCGTCGCCGCCGCCCGTCGCCGTCAAGAACGACTTTTCCTTCTCCGACTCCGTCGGCGTCGACGGCCTGCTCATCGTGGTGGATCCCGAAGCAGCTCGCGGCAAGGCGCTGGACTCGCTGGTTCGCTCGCTCGACATCGTACGCGACGACAGCACCGTTCTCATCGTGACACTCGGGTATGCGCGAAATGCGCGAGCAGATCTCAACCGCTCGCCGAACGCATTCATCGAAGACCGCCTCGCCGACGTGAACAGGCTGGCGCGCGCCCTCCGCCCCAACATCATGGTCCCGGCGTACGAGCCGTACGGCGAGGGCGCCCGCGCGCTCGGCGTCAGAGTGCCAGAGTTCTGGATGGATTTCATCCAGCGCGCGGCGGGCATCATACACCACGTGAACCCCAATATTCGCGTCGCGGTCGCTGCAGCCAGCTTCGGCGCGCGTGACAGCGTCGTGTACCAGTGGGCGGCGAGTAGAAGCTCTCCGGTGGACGTGGTAGGCTTTTCGCTAATGCCGGGCTTCGACGGCGCTACCTCGCTCGATACACACATGCGGATCGCACAGAGGTGGCTTCGCGCAACGTCGCGCCCCAAGCCGCACTGGGTGCTTGCTGCGGGTGGCTACCCGGTCGCGCACGGTGAGCGCAGTCAGTTACTCGCGCTGCGGGGTGTTCTCTCGTGGGCGACCGCACAGCCGGCAATCCGCGGCGTCGTCTTCACCGACGCCGGTGACTACGATGCACAGCGAGGGCTCCGCGCTCCCGACGGTCGTTTTCGCCCCGCCCTCGGCGAGCTCGAGCGCTCGATCAGCGCGCTTCGCGAGTCTGGTACCCAGTGAGTAGCGTCACCGGGTGACGACAACGGCCACAGCGCCGCGGGCGTAGTCTCCTCATGGTTCCTGCAATATGCCGCTCCGCTCGTCGCTTCTGGTTGGCCGTCTCAGTTCCGGTCGCTTTGGCCGCATGTGCGCACATGAGCGTGCTACCGCAGCGGTCTCATGCGCTGGGCCTCGTCGTCGGCAAGGAGCAGCGCACATACATACTCCACGTTCCAAAGTCGTATCATCGCGACTCGCCGGCGCCGCTCGTGGTCCTGCTGCACGGCCATGGCTCCCGCGCCGAGACGTTTGAAGGGCTGACTGGAATGAGTGAGAAGGCGGACAAGAATGGCTTCGTCGTCGCATATCCGCAGGCGCTGGGCTCGCCGAGCGTGTGGCACTCGGGCGTGGATGGCAGCGTGCGTGTTGACGATGTCGCTTTCATCCGGACGGTTATCGAGTCCATCAGAAGCAGATACAACATAGACCCCGACAGGATCTACGTTGGTGGTCACTCGAATGGCGCGTTCATGGCGTATCGCATTGGCGCAATCCTCTCCTCTACCGTTGCCGCGATTGGGATCTCAGCCGGATCGATCGGCCGGATCAATGCCAGGGGTGACACGGTGCGTATTGACGCACCGCGATATCCCGTTTCCGTAATTGCATTTCACGGAAAGGCCGACAACATGGTGCCATACGATGGCGGAAAGGAGACTGACGGTCCGCGGCGCATCGTGCCGGTCGAGCAATCCATCAAGCTCTGGGTAACTGCCGACAATTGCGGTGCAATACCCGACTCGACGATCCTCGACAATGGCAACGTGATTCGCGACGACTACACCGGATGCTTAGCGGGCACCGAAGTAGTCCTGTACACCATCGTCGACGGCACCCATCGGTGGGCGGGCGACGCAACGCCGTGGTGGAAGTTCTGGGATCGTAACCCAGGCGCGCTATCCGCGACGGATGAGATGTGGGCTTTCTTCAAGTCACATCCCAGACAGCGCGCGCCGTTGCAACCATCGATCACGCGCTGACGACGCTGACTCCACGCACGATTCCTTCCACGACACGCTCACCGTCGAAGTACGTCCGCGCCAGCCGCAGGATATCCTGCGCGCTCACCGATTCCACCCGTGTGGCGAACATATCGAGTTCCGCGAGTCCATCCCCGAACAACCATGCATCGACCATGTCGCCGAGCGCGGCTGCGCCGCTCTCCTGACGAATGTCGTGCATACCGACAAGATAGCGTTGGGCGCGAACGAGCTCCTGATTGGTGACCTCGTTCTCTCGCAGTTCGGCGAATAGCGCCAGCAAAGCCTCGCGTGCCTCCGTCTCGCGCTCCGGCGCCATTGCGATGTATCCCATGTACGCGCCGCCAAGGCGGCGCTCGGATCCGAACGCGTGGACTGTATATGCCAGCGAGCGCCTGTCGCGCAGCTCCTCGAAAAAGCGTCCGCCCAGGCCGCTGGCGATCGACGACAGCACATGCGCGACGAAACGGTCGGGATCAGAACGGCTCGGTGAGGGGAAGCCGATCACAAGCGCCGTCTGCGTCTTGTCGCGCGCAACGGCGTTCACCACCGGCCGCGACGGCCATTGTGTGATCGGCAGCGGCTCCCTCTCGACCGGAACGAGCTCGGTGAATTCCGTTGCGATGCAATCGGCCATCTCGTCGGGATCGCAGTCGCCTGTGAGCGCGATCACAAACGGTGCCCGCAGGAGTTGCTCGTGGTACCAGTCAAACACGTCGTTCTGCGCCAGCCTCGGCAGCGATTCCTCAGTACCGCCAGCCGGTATCGAATAGGGATGGCCGCTGTACATTGCCTCCGTCGCGAGTCGCATCGGGTATCTGTACATGTCGTCGCGCAGTCCCGCGACATCCTCCATCATCGCGGCGCGCTCCGTGTCCACTGAATCCGCGGCGATACTTGCGTGCTGTACTACGTCCGCGAGCAGGGACAGTCCCGCGCGCGCATTGACGCGTGGAACGGACAGCGACCAACCGAACACCTCCGACCCCACGGACGCGCCAATGCTCCCCCCGAGCAGCTCGGATTGCTCCGCGATCTGGAACGCGGTGCGTGACGTCGTACCCCGTGATGCGGCGCGCGCCGCAAGCGCAGTGATCCCCGCTCGTAACCGTGGCTCGTTCGCGGATCCCGCGGCGGCGTAAACACCAAAGTGTGTGATTGGTGCATTGGGGCGGCGACGTACCAGCACTTGGATCCCCGACGCCAATCGATACACGCGTACACCGGCTTCCTCGCGAAGGAAGGTCGCCTTCAGCGGTGCGCGTACGGGCAACACTGGACCGGGCTCCGGTGCGTCCAGTGGCGGAACGGCGCCACGTTTAATTATGGCAAGGAAGTCGTCGGCGTCGGTAGCGAGCACATCGCTCTGTGCCGGCCGGTACGTCACGGCGGCGGCCAGTTCTGAGGAGAGATACTTGCTGGCAACGTACTGGACTGCATCGGTGTCTGCGTGCATGAACGCGTCGTAGTACTCTGCGCCCTTTCCCCATCCGCCCACTGCTTCCCACTCGGCGAGATATGCCGCCTGGCCTTCCGTTGTCTCCAGATGGCGCGCCCAGCGCGACATGAAGAGTTGCTTCGCACGCACGATCTCTTCGCTGCAGACATCTCCGGATCGGAGAGCTGCGACCTGGTTCCACATCGCGTACGCTGCGTCCCGCGCCGTGGCGGGATTGCCTTCGCACGAGACGACAAACACACCGACCTCCGCGGGCGAGTAGTTGTATGCACCAACGCTGCCGGCGAGCTTCCGGTCGCGAACCGCACGGTAGAGTCTCGAGGCGCGCCCGCTTCCCAGAACTGCCGCCGCGAGATCCAGCGCCGGAACGTCGGGATGGAGATTGGGAACCGTCCTCCATCCAATCTCAACGTGAGTCTGTTCCACGTCGCCGCTCAGCTCGGTGTATCTGAATCCCACGCGCTCGGGCTCACGCGGTCTGGCGTCGCGCGTAGGTTCCCCGTCCGCCTCGAGCGCACCGTACAGGTCCGACACGCGACCAAGCGCCGCCTGCGGATCGACGTCGCCGGCGATCGCTATCACGGTATTCGACGGCCGGTAAAAGTTCCGATAGAACCGCGCTACGTCGTCACGGGTGAAGCCGCGAAGCTCCTTCGGCCTTCCGATGCGCCAGCGGCGGATGCGGTGCACGTCGTGCAGCAGTGCGTACAGGGTCTCCGTCGTCACAGCGCCAGCGTTGTCCTGCTTGCGCATCGCCTCCTGTATGATCACCTCGAGTTCCCTTGCCAGCGCGTCCGGCTCGATCGCTGAGTTCGCGAATGCATCCGCCTGCACTGCAAGTCCTTCTTCGAACCCGCGCGCTGGCAGCACGGCGTAATAGCTGGTGTGATCGTAGATGGTGTGCGCGTTTAGGTATCCACCTGCCGCTTTCGTGGCCTTCGCTATCTCGCCCACGCCGTAGCGCTGCGTCCCCTTGAAGTACATGTGCTCCAGAACGTGCGCGATGCCCACGGCGTCGTCGGACTCGTCAAAGTATCCGGCCTTCACGTAAGTGTTCACTGCCACGACCGGCGCTGCGGCATTCCGGTATACGAGCACCGTCAGCCCGTTCGGGAGTACGGTCCGCGTCACCGCGTCAGGCTCGATAAACACTGCTGGATCTATGTGCATCTGGTCGCGGAAAAAAACTCGGCCGCAGTGCTGCTGCGGCCGAGCTTTGGTGGGGAGGGGATTCTGCGTGTCCCGATCAGGGTGCAGCCCGTCGTGCGGGTTGCGGTGTCGCGGTCGCGCACGTCGACCACGTTCCGCTTCCCGCGCGAGAGAGAAACCTTTGCGCGACGTCCGCCTGATTCAGCCCCACGAGGGCGCAGCCCAGGTAGCCCTGCGCAGCGCTGTCGTCCGGTGTGAGCTGCACCGCGCGGAGGAGGAAGTTGCGCGCGAGTGCCGGATTGTGATCCGCGAGCTGGAATATTCCCATCTCGCGTTGCGCTGGCTCGTACGCAGGCTCAAGCCGGATCGCGGTTACCAGTTCCTGGCGCGCGGTGTTCATGTCCGGGGGCGAATCATCCCGCGCTAGGCGCGAAAGGAACACATGCGGCGCGGCGCGGTCGGGATACTGGTGGGCGACCGCGCCAAACGCAGCGCGCGCCGCTTCGGTGCGACCGGTCTGCATCAGACTGATTGCGCTAGCCATGTCCGCGTCAAAACCCGAAGGCCGGTTTGACAGAAAAGCCACCGCGGCGACGATGATGATCAAAGCGGCCACACCGGCAGCGATCAGCATCGGAGTCGAAGTGCGCCGTCTCACCGCGGGCGTTCCAATCGCGGCATCCACCGGCCGGGTGACTCCGCGCGCGCCGGGCGTCGGGCTCGCTGGTGGTAACGGCGGCGGATTCGGGGACGCCGGTATGGACGCAGCTGTACTGGCGCCCGGCGCAAAGCTTGACGCGCCAGGGGCGGCTGCAGTGATCGGCGACGAAGTATCATTCGTCACGCGCGTCAGCTCGTTGTAGCCGGCGCGAGCGAATCCGACGTCCGTGAGCGTTGGCTTGTACGCAACGTCGTTGGCGCGGCTCCTCGCATCCCAGAAGCTGGCGAGCGAGTTGGCCTGTTCGAGATTGATGACGCCGCGCTGGCGCAGCTCGCGCACCAGGTCCTGCCCGGATAGAGACGAGCCGCCAAGTAACGCACGCATGGCCGCCTCCCCGCTTGCCCACAGCTCCATTATGTCGGCTGCTGCGTCCTCAGGTCCGCGAATCTGATCCAGGCGTCCGTAAACCGGCCGGCCGTCGTTCAGCGCCGCCTGCGCGGCCGCGCGATCAGACGCCGTCACCTATCGATTCGGAGTAGTCCAGCCGTGGCACTGCCCTTGATGAAGCTCTCCGGATCGCGCCACGGAATCTCGACACCCGTCTTCCCATAGCCGCGGCGTGCCTCGCCGGCCATGTACTGGTCGATGGGCAGGCCGGCCGCCTTCTGGTCCCGCATCTGCTGCACGATTTCCTCCCAGGTGCCCTGGTACGTGTGTCCACCACTTTCGATCCTGTGGTGCGTCACTGGCAACTCCTGGACCTCGGCCGCTATCTCCTCCGCTCTGCCCTCCCCTTCGACGAGCGAGTTTAGCAGTGCGCCAAACATCTCTATCTGGCCTCGTGCGACCTCCTGATCCCGCTCCATAGCCTTGGCTTCCAGCTCGGCCAGCATCTCGTCAATGTCGTCCGGCTCGCCGGCCAGCTCGCGGACGCGGTCGTCCCAGGGCTTCAGCTCGGGGTCGGCGTCCGTAAGCTTGAAGATCGATTTCTTCAGCTCGATGAGACGCCATATGCCTAGCTCGTCCCAATGGTCGTCCGGATTGGACTTGTCGAGGTGGTACAACGCGGCCTCGTAGTCGCCGCGGTCATACAGGATATTGCCCAGATACACGCGGGCTTCCACGTGGTCGGGATCAAGCTTGAGCGCAGAACGAAGGGTCGCGATCGCGTCCTCGTCTTCGCCCATGCGATGCTGCGCGTAACCCACGCACGACACTGCCTCCGCGCTCTCTGACGCGTTCTGTACTGCTATCTCGAAGAACTCGCGCGCCGGCTCGATCATTCCTTCGCGGAACAATGCGCGACCAATCTGGAGCATGAGGTCCAGGTCGTCGGCGTAACCGAGCTCCAGTGCGCGGCGGAAGCACGCAAGCGAGGCGTCGCGCTGTCCGAACTTCAGCAACGTCTCGCCGATCCCCGCCAGCGCATCCTCATGGTCGGGATCAAGAACAAGCGCCTCTTCAAAGGCGCGGCGAGCCCAGGCGAAATCCTCACGCGCGTGATGGGCGTATCCCACGCCAATGTGTAGCTCGACGGCGCTGGGATACAGTGTAAGCCCTTCACGAAGTACCGCTAATGCCTGATCGTATTCCCCTTCATTGTAAAGTTGGTGCGCGCGTTCGTCATATTCTTCGGACGATAGGAATGGGCTGGGCATCCGGCACACCTCCATTCGATCGGATAAATGCTCTGTCTGTTCTTATACTACTCGACGAGACACTAATTGTTCAAGCACCTGACACATCTAATATTGAAGGTGGACCACGTCTCCGACATCCGTCCATTTGCGAGATCACGCTCCGCCCCGCCGTTTAAAGCAACAGGCGCGCCAGGTCCGTATTCCTTGAGTCTCGGCTCCATGGGCAGTAAAGTGACCGCCCGCGCGGCCCGTTGTCACCCAGTCCTTGCTTCAGGCGATGCTCGCCCGCTCAGGTGACGATGGCCGCTCGCGCCGCCTCGGTAAAACTGCTCCACGCGCCGCTGGCAAGACAATCATCAATCGCACCCAGGCAGTGATCCAGCTCTTCGTCACGAGTGTAGAAGTGCGGGGCGACGCGGATACCCGCGCCCACTCTGTAATCGACGATGATGTCCCGAGCCAGGAGATACTGCGCGACTTCACGGCCGTGCGGCACGTCGAACGCGACTGTTCCACCGCGCCTGGCCGAGTCCCGCGGAGCATGGACCCGATACCCTCTCGCGTCGGCGGCGTCGATCAACCAGTCGGTCTGCCGTATGGACTTCCGGCGAATAGCATCCATGCCTGCCCGCGCCACGATCTCCGCTCCTGCCGCCGCCGCGAACAGCGCCGGTACCGACGGCGTTCCAGTGAGCCAACGTTCGATTCCGCCCGCATACTCCATGTCCTGCTCGAATGCGAACGGATGCGCGTGAGCCTGCCATCCCGTAAGCGCGGGTTCCAGAGTCGTACGGACTGCTGGCGACACGTAAAGGAATGCCGCGCCCGGTCCGCCGCACAGCCACTTGAGCACGCCGCCGGTCAGAAAATCCACGCCGGATGTTAAGACGTCCACCGGGATCACTCCAACGGAATGGTACGCATCAAGTGACACCATCGCGCCCACGGCGTGCGCGCGGGCACAGATCGCATCCGCGTCCAGGATGTACGCTGACTTGAACAGCACGTGTGAAACACAAACCAGACGCACACGCTCGTCGATCGCCTCAAGCAGGCGAGACTCATCGATAGTGACGCCATCGTCTGACGGAACGACGACGATGCGGGCGCCCATCTTTTTCGCGAGCTCGCCAAACGCGTACCGAACTGAGGGGAAATCGAGCTCGGTCATCACAACGGTGTCGCGCCCCCCCCTGAAGTCCATGGCCGAGAGCACGATTGATTGCGCGATGCTCACGTTGGGCTGCATCGACACGGAGCGGGGCTCCGCGCCGATGAGCGGGGCAATCACATCCCCAACGCGCACCGGCATGTCCCACCACCCATTCGCCCACGCCCGCACTCCCAGCTCGCTCCACTCGCGCGCGTATTCCGCGAGCCGTTCCGGCACTAACCGTGGCATCGCGCCGAGTGAGTTGGACACGAGGTAGTTGGTGCGCTCGAGTATCGGGAACTCATCGCGATATGTGAGAAGCGTGTCGCGAGCGTCGGAGTGCATGCTACCTCGCCCGCAACGATTGCTCGCGGACCGCCCGGAACTCCGCGTTCGTGTCCCACACCGGAATCGCACGGCTGTCAGCAAGCCGCGTCCCGAAGCGATACACTATCCCGGCAATCTGGGCGGTCCCGGTGAGGGGCCAGTGCGGATCGTATTCGTCCGACGGTTGATGATAGTGCTTGCTCGTGTATTCCTCTTCGTGCGCCTTTCCCCACCCCGCCGGCTTGCCAACGAAATCGTTGCCCGCGCCGATCGAGACCGACGGGATCCCGACGCGCGCGAACGAGAAATGATCGGACCGGTAGAAATGACCCGCCTGCGGCTGGGCATCCGGCGAGATGCGCATTCCCTCGGGCTTGATCATTTCCGCCAGCGCCGGCCCGAGCGAGCTCTTGTCGTCGCCGAGGACGTTCAGGTCACGTACGAGCCCGAGCGGATTCGCCTCGTCAACGTTCAGCGCCGCGACGATGTCACGCGCCGGCACAGGCGGGTGTTCTCCGAAGTACTGCGAGCCCAGGAGGCCCGACTCCTCGCCCGTGACGAACACGAAGAGCTGCGAGCGACTCGGCTTCGTCTGTGCGCGAGAAGCCGCGTGCGCAACCGCAAGAATCGCCGACACACCGGAAGCGTTGTCATACGCACCGTTGTAAATCGAGTCACCGTTTACTGCGGGACCGATTCCCAGATGATCGTGGTGGGCGCTGTACAGCACATACTGTCCTGCAAGCTTTGGATCCGATCCGCGAATTACGCCGACGACGTTGCTTGCGGACATGTGCGCGACGTGATTCGTGAACGACATGTCCATTTCGATGCCCGTGGACACCGGGCGAAACTCGCGGGTGTCAGCATCGCGTACCAGCTGCGTGAGATCCAGTCCCGCCTGACTGAGCATTTTCGCCGCGACGTCATGCTGGATCCAGCCGCGGACGCCGATGGGTGGCGGCGCGCTCGACGGCCGCGGCAGCAGCCTGTGCTCTGTCGAATTGGATCCGACGACCACTTGCCACGGATAGCTTGCGCCCTCCGTGGTATGGATGATGAGCATTCCAGCGGCGCCCTGCCTCTCCGCTTCTTCGTACTTGTACGTCCATCGGCCGTAATACGTCATCGCCTTTCCTCCGAAGAGGTTGGGCTCTGCTGCGGTCGCGGGGGGATCGTTCACAAGGACCAGCAGAATCTTGCCCTTGAGATCCATCCCCTTGAAATCGTCCCATCGGTACTCCGGCGCGCGCGCGCCGTAGCCGACAAAAACAACCTCTCCTCTGGCGTGGCTCTCCGGCGTGGCAGACCCGGCCCAGACCACTACGTCGTCCGTTGCGTGGAGTGTCGCACTCGCCTTCCCGGAGACCGTCACGTGGATCGTGGCCGGATCCGCGGTGACGACGTCGATTGGAACCTTCTGAAAGTACGAGCCATCCGCGCCAGGTCTCACGCCGTATGACTCCAACTGGGCGGCAATGTAGGCTTCAGTCAGCGCTCCCCCGCGAGTGGCCGGCGCACGACCCTCGAGCAGGTCGGATGACAGAAAGCGCAGACTTGCATCGATCTCTGGAATCGGCACGATCGTGACGGCGGCCTGAGCGCCCGCTGACGCCGCCAGACAGCTCGTGGCGAGGGCGACCAGCGCAGCATGAGAACCACGACGAAGTATGGGCACGATCTGCTGACCTCGAATTGGATGATAACGTGACAGCCTTCTTCGGATAAATTACGCGCGGAACGGCGCTGATGTATGTGCGCCACGCCTCAATTCAGGAACATGAACTCTTCGCTGCCGCGGGCGAGTCGGTTGGGAGCCAGGCGTATCGCCGCACTGCTGGCGCTGCAGCTTGGAATGATCGCTGTCGTCCTTGCCGCGACACCATTCAAGCCGTTCGAGCTGGATCGTTTTTTCGTGCCCAAGGAGTTGGCGCTTCACGCAAGCGTGCTGCTTTGCGTGACCTTGTGCATTGCCGGTTGGCGATCAATTTCCATCGACCGCGTCGATCTGTTTCTTCTGGTGTTCGGCGGCCTGTCGCTCGTCTCTGCGCTTCTCGCGACAAATCACTGGCTGGCCCTCCGCTCCCTTGCGATAACGTTCTCCGGGCTCGCGGCGTTCTGGTGCGCGAGGTATCTCTCCGCAAGCGGATTCAGACGACCCATCATGGCGGCGGTTGTTCTCGCGACCGTCCTCGGCGCTGCAACCTCGCTCGCCCAGGCGTACGGCTGGGAGAGTGACTACCTCACGCTCAGCCGCGCGCCCGGCGGCACTTTCGGCAACCGTAATTTTGTTGCGCATCTTTGCGCTATCGGTATACCGCTGCTTGTCTGGTACGCCGTCACCGCACGCCGCGCCGTCGCGGTGTTCCTGTGCGCAATCGGCGCGGCCGTTCTCGCCGCGGCGCTGGTGATGTCCCGCTCCCGCGCCGCGTGGCTTGCCGTGCTTGTCGTCGGCGTGCTTCTGGCGCTGCCGGTGTGGCGTGCAGCGCAGAGGGTGCCGCATACAAACGCCGCGAGACGGCTGATTTTCCTCGGTGTACTCGCAACACTTGGCGTCGCATTGTCCCTGTTGCTCCCCAATCGTCTCAACTGGAAGAGCGACTCGCCGTATCTCGATTCCGTTCGCGGTGTCGTTGACTACAACAGTGGAAGCGGCCGCGGGCGGCTGATCCAGTACCGAAACACGCTTCAGATTGTAAAGGCGCACCCGGTTCTGGGCGTCGGGCCGGGCAACTGGCCGGTGTACTATCCCCGGATCGCAGCGCGCACAGATCCCTCGCTGTCGCACGACGACGACACCACCTCGAACCCATGGCCGAGTAGTGATTGGGTTGCGCTGGTCGCGGAACGCGGAGGCATCGCCGTCGTGGCGCTGTTGCTGGCGTTCGTGGGACTGATCGCGAACTCGTTTCAGGCGAGCCGCGGCAGCGGCGCCAACAATCCCGCAGCGCGAGATCCCTTTCTGCCAATCGCGATCACGGCGACGATTCTCGTCACCGCGGCGGTCGGGTCGTTCGACGCGGTCATGCTGCTGGCGGCTCCTGCGCTCATCATTTGGACCGCCCTCGGCGCGATGGCTGCGGGGGGCCGCGCCCGTTCCGAGTGGACACCTTCGGGCGGCTCCCGCCGTGCCGGCAGCGTTGCCTTACTCCTGACGCTCGCCGGCTTCGCTCTCAGAAGCGTCGGGCAGACGGCTGCGATGCAGGCGTTCGGGACCGGTGAGCAGCTTGGCCATGTCGAGCGCGCGGCATTGCTCGACCCGGGCAGCTATCGCATCCAGCTCCGGCTCGCCGTCCTCGCGCTCAATTCTCGCGGTTGCAGACTGGCCCTCCCACACGCGAGGCGCGCGAGTGCGCTGCTCCCCGCCGCTGCAGCGCCGCGGTCGATCGTCCGGCGCTGCGGGGGCTGACGGGTCACTCATCTGACGTGATCGTGACAGTGTAGATTAGGGAAGCCTGCCCGACGCCGGAACGGCGTCATGCAGTGGCTCCGATTTCCACCGCGCACCGCCGCCCGCCGGCGCAGTCCCGCGCGGCCGTGCGCGACCGCACCGAGAACCAACAATGACGCACCCGAATTCGTTCGGATCCCGCGCGACTCTCACGGTCGCAGGACGCGACTACACAATTTTTCGGCTGGACTCGCTCTCCACGCAGTCCACCGGAAACTCGGACCGTCTCCCCGTAAGCCTCAAAATCCTGCTCGAAAACCTCCTGCGCAACGAGGACGGTGCCTTCGTTAAGCGCGACGACATCATGTCGCTCGCGAACTGGCACGTGAAGGAAAAGGCAGAGAAAGAGATCGCTTTCCGGACCGCGCGCGTGCTGTTGCAGGACTTCACCGGCGTCCCGGCAGTCGTCGATCTCGCGGCGATGCGCGACGCCCTCGCAAAACTCGGCGGCGACGCCACCCGCATCAACCCGCTTCAACCGGTCGACCTCGTGATCGACCATTCGGTGCAGGTCGACGAGTACGGCTCGGAGGCGGCGTTCCTCATCAACGCCGAGATGGAGCTCGAGCGCAACAGACAGCGCTACGCATTCCTCCGGTGGGGCCAGACCGCGTTCAGAAATTTCCGCGTCGTTCCACCCGACACCGGCATCGTGCACCAGGTCAACCTCGAGTATCTCGCAAGCTGTGTCTTCACGCGTGAAGAGAATGGCGAGACCATCGCGTATCCCGATTCGCTGGTCGGTACCGACTCGCACACCACCATGATCAACGGGCTCGGTGTTCTCGGATGGGGAGTGGGCGGGATCGAAGCAGAGGCGGCCATGCTCGGCCAGCCGGTGTCGATGCTCATTCCAGAAGTCGTCGGCTTCAAGGTTTACGGAAAGCTTCCACCCGGCGCCACCGCGACCGACCTGGTGCTCACTGTCACCGAGATGCTGCGCAAGAAGAAAGTTGTCGGAAAGTTCGTCGAGTTCTTCGGCAAAGGACTGTCGTCGCTATCACTCGCGGATCGCGCAACGCTCGGCAACATGGCACCCGAATACGGCGCCACGATGGGATTTTTTCCGGTGGATGATGAGACCATCAGGTATCTACGCTTTACCGGCCGGGACGAGCAGCGAGCCCAGTTGGTGGAAGCGTACTGCAAGGCGCAGGGAATATTCCGCAGCGATGACACGCCCGATCCAGAGTTCACCGACGTCGTCGAGCTGGACCTTGGTACTGTCACGCCAAGCATCGCGGGTCCCAAGCGCCCGCAGGACCGCATAGCGTTGCGCGATGCCAAGGCGAAGTTCCACGAGTCGCTGAACGCGGACCTCGAGCGCGCGACGCCGAGCGGCGCGGCCGCAGTTCTACGGAGTGCGAACGCGGTGAGCGGTAACAATCAGCTTGCCGCGAGCGTGGTCGGCACCGAGCGGCAGGAGTCGGAAGAAGCGGTTCGCGTCAGCATGAACGGCGCGGACTTCTCACTGCGGCACGGCTCGGTCGTCATCGCGGCGATCACCAGTTGCACCAACACCAGCAATCCCAGCGTCATGTTGGCCGCGGGCCTGCTCGCACGAAATGCTATCGCGAAGGGACTGGCTACGAAACCGTGGGTGAAGACGAGCCTCGCACCCGGGTCCAAGGTGGTCACCGACTACTTCAATGCCGCCGGCGTGACCGATGCGCTCAACGAGCTCCGCTTCAACACTGTCGGTTACGGCTGCACCACGTGCATTGGCAACTCCGGCCCTCTGCCACAACCCGTCGCCGACGCCGTCGAAAGCGGCAAGCTTGTAGTTGCTTCTGTACTGTCAGGCAATCGTAATTTCGAAGGGCGCATCAACCCGATGACACGGTTCAACTATCTGATGTCGCCCCCGCTCGTCGTCGCCTATGCGATCGCGGGACGCGTGGACATCGATTTCGAACTTGAGCCACTCGGGATCGGCTCCGACGGTCCGGTCTTCCTGAGAGACGTGTGGCCCGCACCGAAAGACGTCGCCGATGAAATACTGCGCAGCGTGCGCCCGGAGATGTTCCGGAAACAATATGCGAATGTCTTTGAAGGCGACGAGACGTGGCGCTCGTTGCCTGTTCCCGAGGGCGACCTCTACGCCTGGGACGAGACGTCCACCTACGTAAAGAATCCGCCGTACTTCGAAGGAATGACCATGACGCCGCCGGGCGTCAAGCCGGTCAGGGGCGCGCGTGCGCTCGCGATGCTCGGCGACTCCATCACGACCGACCATATCTCACCGGCCGGATCCATTCCGGCATCCAGTCCCGCGGGCAAGTGGCTCATCGCGCATGGGGTTACGACCCGCGACTTCAACTCGTACGGGGCGCGACGCGGGAATCACGAGGTCATGATGCGCGGCACTTTCGCCAACATCAGGCTCCGAAACGAGCTCGCGCCTGGCACCGAAGGCGGATGGACGACGACGGAGATGGGCGCGCAGCCGCTCACCATCTTCGACGCATCCATGGAGTACCAGAAGAACAGCACGCCGCTTGTCATCATCGCCGGCAAGGAGTACGGAACAGGATCATCACGCGACTGGGCGGCCAAGGGAACGCTCTTGCTGGGTGTAAGCGCCGTGATTGCCGAATCGTTTGAACGCATTCACCGCTCCAATCTCGTCGGAATGGGAGTCATTCCTCTGGAATTCACGAATGGGGACACCCGCCAGTCACTGGGCCTCAGCGGTTTCGAGACATTTGACATCGACGGCATGAGCGATGCCATGAAACCCCATGCCCTGGTGACCGTCAGGGCCACTGCCGCAGACGGAACGGTTCGGACGTTCGCGGCGCAGTCACGGATCGATACGCCTGAGGAAATGCAGTATTACCGGCACGGCGGCATTCTGCCTTATGTGCTGCGATCGCTGGTGAACCGCTGAGACCGTCTCCCTTAACACCGAGAATCGCCATGAAGTATCTGAAGCGCGCAACGTCCATCGGATTCGTGCTCGCATTTGCGAGCATCGCGATCGCTCCAGCGCCGATCATCGCGCAGACTGCTGACCTTACTTTCCCGGTTCGCGTTGACGGAACTCCCGCTGGCGCGGCAACTATCGCCGCGAACCTCCCGACCGACGCCGTCGTATTGCGCCAGAAGATATATCCGGCACTTCCGTCCAAGCAGGTGGAGTCGGAACAACAGGCGAACATCGTTCTGACAACCACCGACGCGGCGCTCATCTCCACAATGACAGCATGGCTGAACGCAAACAATTCCGGCGCCAAGAACACGGTGCAGCGAAAGAGCGTCGAGATCGATCGGGTCGAGCCTTCGAAACCCACACTTCGCTTTGAGTTGAAGGGCGCGTGGCCGACCAAGATCGAGACATCGGGTGCTGCGACCCTGATCACCGTCGTGTATCAGAGTTTGGAGCCCGTGCCGTAACGGGAATGTTCATGGGATCAGCCAGCGCCGTTGACGAAGTAGCCGCAAAGCGCCGCGGTCCCGAGGCGCGCGGCATCCTCGCTCATTACGCGGAGTTCCTTCCGGTCACTTCCGCCACGCCATCGCTATCGCTTGGCGAAGGTGACACGCCGTTGCTCCACGCGCCCAGACTGGCTGAGTGGGTCGGAGTCGCGCAGCTTCACCTGAAATACGAAGGCGCCAACCCCACTGGTTCGTTCAAGGATCGTGGCATGGTGGTGGCCGTAGCCAGAGCCGTCGAACACGGCGCAACCACGCTCATCTGCGCGTCCACTGGAAACACGTCGGCGAGCGCCGCCGCCTACGCCGCACGCGCCGGCATCCGCGCAGTAGTCCTCCTTCCTGCCGGCAACGTCGCACGAGGAAAGCTGGCACAGGCTATCGTGGCGGGTGCGACAGTGGTCATGCTGGACTGCAACTTCGACGGTGCACTCGCAATCGCGCGTCGTCTCGCCGATGAATATCGCGTTGCGCTCGTCAACTCAGTAAACCCCGACCGCATTGCCGGCCAGACGACTGCGGCATTCGAGATCTGCGACGTACTGGGCGACGCCCCCGATCTGCTTGCTCTTCCGGTCGGGAACGGCGGCAACGTCACGGCATACGCGCGCGGCTTTGGCTTATACCGTGATGCGGGGCGCTCCAGTCACTCACCACGGCTCCTGGGAGCACAGGCAGCCGGCGCAGCGCCGCTCGTTCACGGATCCCCGATTGCCAATCCCGAGACGGTCGCAACCGCCATCCGAATTGGTAACCCCGCGAGCTGGACATCAGCTGTCGATGCGGTAAACGAATCCGGCGGCGCGTTCTCGGCGGTCGGCGACGATGCGATTCTCGAAGCGTACCATCGCGTTGCGGAGCTGGAGGGAATTTTCTGCGAACCCGCATCGGCTGCCGGAATCGCAGCGCTTCGCGCCGCCGTCGTCGCCGGCACCGTCTCGCGCAGCACGCTCGCTGCCTGTGTCCTCACAGGTCACGGCCTCAAGGACCCGGACCGCGCTGCACCGGAGAATTTTCGCCCCCTCGAACTCCGCGCAGATGCCAACGTCATCGCGAGTGAACTGCGACTGTCACCCAACAAGTGATCGTCCGATGCCAGCGTGTTCTCCCCGACTACCGATTCGCACAGCTGCCGTGTGTAAGACAACCGAAGTACTCACGATGCTGCGCGAACCAGCGATACACCCGCTCCGCCACCGGCCGCGCAAACGGCGCTGAGAATATCCACGAACTGATCCGGGCAGCCGGCAGTTCCGCAAGAATTCGTTCGACCGCAGCCGCACCCTCCCACGTCGCCGCGTCGGAGCGTCGCACGAGTTGCAGAGACTCGGCGAACGCAGTCGCCGGAATCCACGAAAACGTCCCCCGGACTCCCGGTGCCTGCGACGCGACAATCTCGAATTGGTGACGCCGGTCGAGTCTCCGCAGCCGCGCCGCCAGTGCGGAGCACACGTCGCAATCACCGTCATAGATCACTGCGTACCGAGCGCCTGAGTCAGCCATCAGCTGCTGGGCGCCCGGACCGCCATCGATGGCTGCTGCTGCGTTAGACAATGAAGCGTGCCCAGCCCCCAGACAAGATCCACCGCATGTATGCCCACCACCTGCCGCGCAGGAAAGGCATCCGCAATTATGCTCAGCGCGATGCGGTCGTTCGGATCGTTGAACGTCGGGACCATCACTACCTTATTCGCAACGTAGAAGTTGGCGTAGCTTGCCGGCAGTCGCTGGCCATCCATCATGACCGCACGCGGGTACGGAAGGAGAACGAGGTCCAGCGGTTGGTGCGACGCCGCCACCCGCAGCCGCTCAAGATTGTCGACGGATGATCGATGGTTCGGGTCGGACGGATCGCGCTCATACGCCAGAAGTACAGTATCGCGACCTGCGAACCGCGCGATGTCGTCCACATGTCCGTGCGTGTCATCACCCGCGCAGCCGCTTCCAAGCCAGATCGTGTCGTGACAGCCGAGGTAGTGGTTGAACACGTCCTCGTAGTCGCGCCGCGTGAGTCCTGGATTGCGGACCTGCACGTCGCTCAGCAACCATTCCTCGGTCACGAGTATGCGGCCGTTACCATTCACCTCGATTCCGCCACCCTCGAGCACAAGCCGCTCGCTGCCGTCGTCCGGGCGCATTGCTCTGGTCATGGGCAGTCCCGTCGCACGCTGAACCGTGTCGGGGACCGCTCTATCTTTTTGAAAGTTGTCGTACTTGGACCACGCATTGAACTCCCATGCGAGGATCTCCACTTCACCATTCCTGTTCCACACGAACGCCGGCCCCGAATCACGAAGCCATACACGATCCGTCGGCGCGACCATGAGGTTCACGCGCTGCATCGTCACTTCATGCGCCCGAAGCATCGCAGATGCCGAGTCGCGCGCCGCATCACTCTCACAGAGAATCTCCACGCGCTCGTGCTCAGCGAGCACACGAACGATCTCGACGTACGCCCACACGACCGCCTCGAGCTTCCCCGGCCAGTCCGGCTCGTGATGCGGCCACGCAATCCATGTAGCGTCGTGCGGCTCCCACTCGGCTGGCATCCGCCAGCGTGTCAACCCAGATACCTGTTGAGAATTGGAGCGTATGCGTCGATGCGCCGGTCGCGCAGGAACGGCCAGTTTCTCCGTGTGGCTTCGATGACCGCGGGGTCGCACTTGGCGACAATCACAGCCGGCTCCGTTCCTGCTTCGCCGAGCACGCGCCCGAACGGATCAGAGATGAAGGAATGGCCGAAGAACTCGATTCCGTCAGTGCCCGCCTCGGCTTCGAATCCGACGCGGTTGGGCGAAGCGACGTAAACACCGTTCGCAATCGCGTGCGCGCGCTGGGCCGTGCGCCAGGCATCCTGCTGCGCCGCGCCGAATTCTTCCTTTTCGCCCGGATGCCAACCGATCGCCGTCGGGTAGAAAATCACGTCGGCGCCGAGAAGTGCCGTGATGCGCGCGGCTTCGGGATACCACTGGTCCCAGCAGATGAGGACGCCGACGTTCGCATACCGCGTCTTCCACACACGAAACCCGCTCGCGCCGGGGTGATCGTCGCCGTCGTACAGCTGGTGCGAATCGCCCGGCGTGAAATAGTACTTCTCGTAATAGAGCGGGTCGTCCGGGATGTGCATCTTGTGGTACACGCCAAGCAGGGAGCCATCCGCGTCGATCACCGCCGCGGAATTGCGATATACGCCAGCCGCCTGGCGCTCGAAGATCGGTACGATCAGGACGACAGCGAGCTCGCGAGCGAGCGCCTGCATACGATCGGTTACGGGCCCCGGTATGGGCTCCGCTATGTCGAACCGCTCACAATCCTGGCGCTGGCAGAAGTAGTGCGAGTTGAACATCTCCTGCAGGCAGATGATCTGTGCGCCGCGAGCCGCCGCTTCCCGGATCCGCCGCACCGCGTGCTCCACTGTCTCCGCGGGCGTGGATGCCACCGCATCCTGGACGATTCCGACTGTAAACGGCTCGCTTTTCATCACCGAAAGCTAACCAGAAATACCGAACGGAACCCTCTGCGAAACGCTGCTCAACCCTACCTTCTCGTCTGCCGACACTTCCCATGAGCGGATTGTCCCACTCGCGGCCGCGAGAGTGACGCCGCAGGCTCGGTGTCGTCTCTCTCTGGTCGCCACCGGCCGGTTATCTGCCGCGGTCGTCGCGTGGCGCTGGAGGTTCCGTTGCATCGTCGTTTCGCGAGCGCGCTCGTCGCTGTCGCACTCTTCACAATTCTGGCCTGTTCCCGCCGGCCCGACGCGTACGTGATCGGCGCGGCCGGACCGCAGACGGCCGCGTACGGCATCCAGAACCAGCACGGCATCGAGCTGGCTGTCGAGGAGATCAATCGGCGCGGCGGGATAAACGGCGCCCCACTAAGCGTGGTGACCCGCGACGACCACGCCAGCGGCGCGGATGCCGCACGGATCGCCGGAGAGTTTGTAGCCAACCGCGACATCATCGCAGTAATCGGTCACGCAGGATCCGGCGCCGAAGTCTCGGCTGCGCACGTGTACGATGCCGGGCATCTTCCCGCGGTAGCGACCACACCGTCATCCCCGGACATAACGGGAATCTCACCGTGGGTCTTTCGCATGAGCCCGAGCGATTCGGTGAACGGCATCACCCTCGCTCGGTTCGCTTCGTCGCTCGCAGATTCCCTTCAGCGACCTCCCCGCGTCGTGGTTCTGTACCACAACGACTCGTACGGTCGCGGGCTTTCCGATGCTTTCATCCACAGCTTCAAGGGGATCGTAATAAGCTCGGACCCCGTGGGACCCGCCACTGATCTCGAGCCGTACATCACATACTTCAAGTCACAGTCACCCGACATTGTCTTCGTCGCCAGCGACGAGGATCTCGGCATTCGAGTGTTGCGTGAAGCGCGAAGACAGAAGCTTTCGGCGACGTTCCTCGGAGGTGACGGCTGGCAGGGAGTGGTCAGCGAGCCGGCTTCCGAGGGCGTTTTCGTTGGGACGCCATTCACTGCACAGGATCCGCGCGCGCCAACGCGTCAGTTCGCTACCGCGTTTCACGCACGCTTCGGATTGATCCCCGACGCACACGCGGCGCTGGCATACGACGCGACGCGGCTCGTCGCGCGCGCGCTGCGTAGCGGCGCGACCACGCGCGAGGCCCTGCGCCAATATCTGGCGACACTGAACCAGAGCACCGCATTCGCAAGCCTGTCAGGCCCGACATGGTTCGACGGTACGGATCCGGTTGGTGACACATTCCGCGTGACACGCGTTCATTCAGGCCTCATGCTCCCGGTCCTCGCACGATGACACTTCGCGATCACCTGCGCCTGACTACCATCCGCGACACACTGCTCGTGGGCTTCGGCGCACTCGTGTTTTTCCTTCTCGTCGCGGGGGTCGTGGGGTGGATCGCCGTCAGGGCCGGTGCGCGCGACGTTGCCGGCGAGCTGCAGAGTGTGCTCGAGACGGCTCAGCAGACGTCCGACTACTCCAACATCATCACGCGAGAGATTCAGGCGGCATCGGGATACTTCGCTGACGGCGACTCTGCGTCTCTTGGCGAGTTTCGCCAGCTCGGCCATGAAGCGCACCGGCTTCAGCGCCGGTTCGGAATGACCCAGCGCGCTACACCCACCGAGGTCGCGGCGATCGCTGCCGTTGACAATCGCCTCGCAGATGTTGAAAGCGCGTATGCACTTGCACACCGCCTTCGAGATATGGGACGCCTCAGGGAGGCACAGCTGGAGGGTCAGAAAGCACGCGGGATGGTTACCGCGCTGCTCCAGGACCTTGCCCGCTTCGACGCATCAAAATCCGGCGAGGTCGCCACCACGACTGAACATCTTGATTTCGTTGCGCGCTGGCGTGCTACCGCGGTGCTTGGAGCGGTCGCGATAGCTGCCCTGCTAGCGATACTCATCGCCATCAGGGCGATACGCGCCATCGACACTCCTCTTCGCGCACTCTCACGACACGCGCGAAGTCTCAGCGAGGGAAATCTGACGGCTCGCACCGACGTTCACGGCCTGCCGGGTGAATTCGCGACCATGGCAAGTGCAATGAACCACGCTGCCGGCTCGCTATCACACGTGGTTGCCGTTGCTACTCGCACCGCCGACGATGTAACCAGCTCGGCCAGCGATCTGGCGAGCGCTTCGCAACAGATATCCGACACCGCCAACCAGGTTTCCGAGGCCGTCACGCAGGTGTCCGCGGGCGCCGAATCGCAGGTCCGTCAGATCATGGCGGTGACACAATCGCTCGATACCATTCGCGACGCGGCAGACGGAGTCGCCGCGGGCGCGGAAGAGGTTCAGGCTCTCGCAGCGTCCATCCAAGGGCAGGCCGCGGGAAAGCGCGCTGAGCTTGCGCGGACCCTTACAATTCTCGTGGACGTACGCACGATCGTTCGGGAGGCAGCCGAGGAGGTTCGCGCGCTCAACGCGACCGTTGGCGACATCAACAAGTTCGTAACGTCGGTCGGTCGTATCGCAGATCAGACCAACCTGCTGTCACTCAACGCCGCCATCGAAGCGGCGCGCGCCGGCGCCGCTGGTCGCGGCTTCGGTGTCGTCGCGGATGAGATTCGCAAACTCGCGGACCAGTCCCGTGCCGCCGCTGATGACGTCGTTGACCTCACAGGCTCGGTGACCAGTCGTGTTGCCAGAACTTACTCCACGATGGAGCGCGGCGAGCGGCAGGTGGGTGAGCTCGAGCGCGTGTCCCGCGAGATAGATGACGCGCTGGTTTCGATCGCCGGAGCCGCGGAGCGCACGAGCCGCGCCGCCGAAGAGGTCGCACACACTGCGGACAACAACGTTCGCGTCGTCCAGTCCGCGACCGATGGTCTGGCAGCTGTCGCGCGGACCGCCGAGGGCCATGCTGCAACCGCAATGCAGGTCAGCGCGTCTACGGAAGAGCAGAGCGCGGCGTGCGAGCAGATGACCACCGCATCGGCGCTGTTGCTCCGCGGGAGCACGCACCTGCGCAATCTTGTCGGCGAGTTGCGCACAGCGTGACACGTGTGCTGACTTGCACTACTCGATAAGTTTCAGCGCCCGCTCGCGGATCAGGTTGAAGGCTGACGGACCTGTTCCGGCTGGCAGCTTTCCGTCGGGCAGGTCGGAAATCGTATTGAGCACCCCAACTACCGCGAGCCCGGTCGATGGGTTCAGGTACATGAATGAAACGAAACCCGCCTGCTCGCCCGTGTGCCCAACGATGGTCGCCCCGCCGCCCCTGACGACGAAGAACGAAAGCGCCATCGACTCCGAATCGCCGCGTATGGAGGGACCGGTCTGGTGCACAGGCCGCCACATTTCCTCGAGGCTCGACCGTCGGAGAACCGTGGCGTAGATGCGCTGTTTCGTGGTATCTCCGCGGCTCGCGTCGGTAAGATAGGCGAGATAGATCGCGAGATCACCAAGAGGAGCATTCCAACCGCCGTTCGGGATGGTAATGCCGGGGTCAAAATCGCTTCCATTATCGCGCACCGATTCGCGTCCGGACGAATCAACCTGGAGCGTGTAATTGTGCGAGCGGTCGTGCGCGAGATAGTACGGGGTGGTGCCGAAATAGCTTCTCGAAAGGCCGAGTGGCGACAGGATGTTCTTCTGCACATAGTTCTCCCATGGGTCGCCACTCAGCTGCTCTATGATTCGCGCCAGATAGATGAATCCTGGATTGGAATAACTGAAGCGCGTGCCGGGCTTGAACAGCAACTCCTGGTACGGCATCATCGCGACGAGCTGATTCCACGTCGTGGGCTCGAAGGGTTGCCACGACTTTCCCTGCGTGTACGGCCACGTCGGATTCTGGAAACCCGCTGAGTGCGAAAGCAGCATTCGTATGGTCACACTGTCCATTGAACCGTAGGGATCGTGTACCATGCGCAGCTCGGGGATGTAGCTCGTAACGCGATCGTCCAGCGCGAGCCGTCCGCGGTCGCGCAGCTGCATGATCGCTATTGCCGTGAGCGTCTTGGTGATGGACCCATAATGAAATATCGTGTTTGGGTCTACCATCCTGCGCTCGGCGCGGTCTGCGAAGCCGTACACGTGGCGAGCGACGACCTCTCCGTCCCGCAGGAGTATTACGCTTCCGCCCACGATGCTGTCCCGCACTGCGTCCGCGTCGAATGACTTTGCGAACGCCGCCCATTCCGCCGCTGCCGCGGCATGCTGTGCAAACAATGCCTGAGGACGCGAAGAAGAAATCGCAACGAGCGTCACGAGAGCGAGCTTCATGCGCATACGTTCACCGGTGTTTGAAGTTCGGAAGCAATCTCCGGGGGAAAGCTTCGCACTGTCCATGTCGCCGTCAAGCTGGACCAGCCAGGACGTCGTGCGGGTGCAGCGTACGGAACCCCTTAGATTTGAGAATGCCCAGTGCTTCGCCTGCCGTGGTGCTGCTCAGCGGCGGTCTCGATTCCACGACCGTCCTGGCGATTGCGAAACGCGACGGCTTCGAGCTCAACGCGCTTTCGTTTCAGTACGGCCAGCGTCACGGCCACGAGATTGACGCGGCGCGGCGTATTGCAAGGTTGTATGGCGTCGTGCGGCACGAGATCGCAACTATTGATCTGCGGATCTTTGGTGGATCCGCGCTCACCTCGAGCATACCGGTTCCGAAGTCGCGTGATCTGGGCTCCAGTGCCGCTGTCCCGGTGACCTACGTCCCGGCACGGAATACCATTTTTCTCTCCTTCGCGCTGGCCTTTGCGGAGGTCACGGGCGCGCGTGACGTCTTCATTGGCGTCAACTCGCTCGACTTCAGCGGGTATCCGGACTGTCGGCCGGCCTACATCACGGCATTCGAAAGGATGGCCAACTTGGCTACGCGTCTGGGGACGGAGGGCGAGCCCATCCACGTTCGAACGCCGCTCATGTACCTCACCAAAGCCGAGATCATCAAGCTCGGCGCTGCACTCGGCGTCGATTATTCCATGACCTCGAGCTGCTACGACCCGTCACAGGACGGCGCTGCATGCGGTGAGTGCGACGCGTGCCAGTTGAGGCTGGCAGGCTTCAACGCGGCAGGGCTCCGCGACCCTGCGGCATATATGAACACACCGCGAGAGATTCCGACAAACTGATGGCGTACGTGGTGAGGGAGATCTTCTACACTTTGCAGGGAGAAGGCGCGAACGCTGGACGGGCGGCCGTGTTCTGCCGCTTCGCCGGCTGCAACCTGTGGAATGGCCGCGAATCCGATCGGAGCGACGCCGTCTGCTGTTTTTGCGATACTGATTTTGTCGGCATAGGGCCGGATGGCGGCCGGTTCGGGACGGCCAGCGATCTCGCCGATGCAATCGCTAGCGCCTGGCAGCCCGCAGTTGACACAGACTCCGAACGTTTTGTCGTCTGCACCGGAGGCGAACCGCTGCTACAGCTGGACGCCGACGCTGTCGCCGCACTACACGACCGCGGCTTCAGGGTCGCCGTGGAGACAAACGGTACCCAGCCCGCGGTCCCAGGTATCGACTGGATATGCGTCAGCCCGAAGGCCAACGCCCCTCTCGTACTGGTTGCCGGTGACGAGCTCAAGCTCGTATTCCCTCAGCCAGACGCCATGCCCGAGCGCTTCTCGAGGCTCCGGTTCGACAATTTCTTCCTACAGCCCATGGACGGGCCGGATACGGCCGATACTACAAGGGTAGCGATCCGTTACTGCCTTGCCCATCCTCAGTGGCGCCTTTCGGTGCAGATGCACAAGGCCATCGGGATCAGATAGCTGGCCCGGCGCGCGCGGATGCCTGCAGGCGACCGGGCGCGGCAGGTTGATGAAATTGGCGTCGGAATTCGGAGACACCGCGACCGTTGGCTAGAAACGATGATGCACCGCCGGTAGAGCACGCTGCATTTCAACTAGGCACCGGTCAGGGCGACGTGTCGCGATCGTTCTGCGCGCTGGAGTCGGCGTTCGATGCAATCACGGATGCGATCCTCATCGTCGCTTCGGATGGCCGGATCGTTGGGTTCAACGCGGCCTTCGCGGAGATGTGGCACATTCCGCAACATGTGCTCGCGCTGCGTAGCGACGAGCGCGCAATCTCCATCGCGATGAGCCAGCTCAAGGATCCGGAGAATTTCCGGACCCGCATCAATGAGTTGTACGCGGCACCGGACGTAACGAGCCAGGACACGCTCGAGCTACTGGACGGTCGTGTACTTGAGCGCAACTCGGTGCCGCAACGCATTGACGGAGGAATCGCCGGCCGCGTCTGGACATTCCGCGATGTTACTGAGCGCAACCGGATGCAGAATGCGCTTCGCGCGAGCGAGGCCAAGTTCAGAAGTGTTTTTGACCATTCCGCCGTGGGCATCGCACTCATCGAGCCCGATGGACGAATGGTCGCGGCGAACCCGGCTCTGCAGCAGTTCCTCGGCTACACCGCCGACGAGCTCGTCAACCGACGACTCTATCATCTGGTGCCGGACGAGGACGCAGACGGTCTGGCAGCTGCGCTGGCGGCCATTTCAGACCAGGCGATTCCTGACCTGACTGTGGAGCAGCGCTATCTGCGACGCGACGGCGAGATTGCATGGGCGGCTCTCACAATGTCGCGTGCTCAGGACAGCGCCAGCGGACAGGCGCTCGGCATCATCGCGATGGTGCAGGACATCGGTACGCGCAAGTCGCTCGAAGCGCGACTGACGCATCAGGCGTCACACGACCCGCTCACCAATCTCGCGAATCGCACGCTTTTCAAGCAACGCGTGGAAGTCGCGCTTCAGCGTGCGCGCAATCGCGACCAGGTGGTGGTGATGTTCCTGGACGTCGACAACTTCAAGGCTGTGAACGACAGCGCCGGCCACAGCGCGGGCGACCAACTGCTCGTGGTGGCAGCCTCGAGACTGCTGAATGCTACGCGTGGCTCGGACACCGTAGCACGCTTCGGCGGCGACGAGTTCGCGATACTTCTCGAGAACGTTCGGGATGACGATGAAGCGCGCATCGTCGCAGACAGAATCACGCGCACCATGAAGCAGCCGATCCAGGTCGGCGAGGAGAGCGTGACGACAGGCGTGAGCACCGGGATCGCCCGTCTCCACAACGACGGCGATGGGGCCGACGAACTCATCCGCAATGCCGATGTTGCCATGTACACCGCGAAAGGCTCAGGCAAGGGGCGCTATCAGTTCTTCGAACCGGCGATGCACACGGCCGTCGTCGATCGCGTCGAGCTCGAGACTGAGCTCCGGCGCGCCGTCGCGGCGCCAGCGACGTCATTTGTGCTTCACTACCAGTCTCTGGTCAAGCTCGAGACCAACGCGACCGTCGGCGTCGAGGCCCTCGTACGCTGGATGCATCCGCGCCGCGGCGAACTCCAGCCTTCTGAATTCATCACGGTGGCGGAAGAGACCGGGCTGATCATCCCTCTCGGGCGCTGGGTGCTTCGGGAGGCCTGCAGACAGGCGTTCGCCTGGTGGAACGACTTGCCTGATGAAAGCGCCATGAGCATGGCAGTAAACATCTCCGGAAGGCAGCTCCAGGATCCGTCATTCGTCGCCGATGTTGCGGAAGCACTCGCTGATTCCGGGCTGCCGCCGTCCCGCCTGGTACTCGAGATCACCGAGACCGTCATCATGCACCGTACCGAGGTCATGATGGGCCGCCTCACCGAGCTCAAGACGCTCGGAGTTCA
Organism: Gemmatimonadota bacterium; assembly: GCA_030854055.1. Taxonomy (GTDB): domain Bacteria; phylum Gemmatimonadota; class Gemmatimonadetes; order Gemmatimonadales; family Gemmatimonadaceae; genus Fen-1247. The sequence continues at coordinate 29,531 of JALYTX010000062.1, forward strand.
TCTCGCCATCGACGATTTCGGGACCGGATATTCGTCCCTCAGCTACCTCCAGCAATTCCCGATCGACATCATCAAGATCGACAGGGCCTTCATCGAAGGAATGGACCGCGATCCGGCGGGCGCTGCACTGACTCGGACCATCATAGGCCTTGGATGGACACTCGGACTTTCGACGGTGGCAGAAGGCGTCGAGCACGCGTCGCAGCGAGAGACGCTCGCGGCGCTGGGCTGTGGCTCAGCGCAGGGCTTTCTCTTTGCGCGCCCGGTCGCGGCCGCTTGTGTGAGCGATCTCGTGAGCCATCCCGCCCGACGGGATACGCTCTGAAGGTCTGCTAAGTTTAGGGGCCGGCCTCCACGCCCCACCACGAAATGCCGATCCACTTCATAAAAGGTGTTACTCTGGCCGCCGCCCTGCTGGCACCGGTCCTCGCCACCCTGTTCTACCACTGGCGCATCGGCGTGGAATCACGGCAACAGCGGCAGGTGTCGTAGTGTACGCTGGGCACATCGGCGTCGGGCTCGGCGCATATTCGTTCAGAAAGACGATTCCCCTCTGGTTGCTCCTGGTTGCTGCGCAGATACCGGACTGGTTGGATGCAGGCTACTGCATCACCGACGCCGATCGCGGACCCTACGGGCTGTACACCCACGGTTTCGCCGCAATTGCAATCGAGATGCTCGTATTTGGCGTTCTGGCGTACGCGACCACGAGCGACCTGAAAGCTGCGCTTATCGTGGCGCTCGTTGTCGCGTCGCACTGGGGGCTCGATTACTTCACCGGTTTCAAGCCGACGTGGTCAGGTGGGCCAGTTGTAGGGCTGGACCTGTACGCGCACCCGATCATCGACGTCGTGGTGGAATCCGCTACGATCCTCGCTGGCTGGCTCTTGTACCGGCGGGCGCTGCCAACAAGTACTCGGAACCACGGATGGACGTACGCAATGTTGTTCACACTTTGCGCGTGCCAGGTGCTCGCCGGCGCCGCATTCGCCCTGAGCCTGGGAGGTCACACGAAATGTTGACACACATCCCCGTCATCTCGCCAATCGAAGTCACGCTTGGCGAGACCGGAATCCGCCGGCTGCCGCCTCCCGATTACGAAATCCACGCGCTTCCAGCGGCCGCGCTGTCGCCGGAGGATGTCCCCCCGCAAGATCCAGCCGTCATCGCGCTCGACGAGATGGAGCGAGTCGCGCAGATAAGTGAGTATCACGATTTTTCCTGGTGGGATGACCGCATTCGCATAATCAGGGCACGGCTCGAGTCGCAGTCCCCGCGCTGAGCACGCAGTGGTGCAGAGCACCCATGGCGTGATCGACTCGGACTCGCACCCCGCCCGTTGGCGCATGCTCGCTCTTCTTGCTTGCGCTGAACTGCTCGGCATGTCGCTTTGGTTTGCCGCAAGCGCGGTGTCCAGCCAGTACCGGGCGTTATGGGGATTGACTGAGCCGCAAGCCGCGTGGCTGACCACGATCGTACAGCTCGGCTTTGTCCTTGGAACCGCCGTCCTGGCCACTCTCAACGCCGTGGACATCGTCCCATCGAGAAAGTTGTTCGCGTCGGGGGCCCTTGCAGGCGCTGTCGCGAATGCAGGATTGCTGGCAGCGCCGGGTTTCCACACCGCACTCGCGCTTCGCCTGGTAACCGGGATGGCACTCGCGGCCGTTTACCCGCCAGCGATGAAGATGATAGCGACGTGGTTCCGGGCGCGACGTGGTCTCGCGGTGGGGGGGATTGTGGGAGCTCTCACCGTCGGAAAGGCCACGCCGTACCTCGTCCACGCGATCCCGGGCGCAGGCGTGCGCCCCGTTGTGCTCACAGCATCTGCGTGCGCCGTAATCGCGGCTCTCCTGGTTTGGATCGGCTACGAAGACGGCCCATATCCCTTCCCGTCGCGCCGGTTTTCATGGGGTCTTGTCGCCGAAATCGTGCGCGAGCCGCGATGGCGGCTCGCAACCGGCGGGTACCTCGGCCACATGTGGGAGCTTTACGCGGCATGGACGTGGATTCCGGCGTTCATCGCTGCAAGCATCACTGCTCAGCGTGGCCACCCGGTTGCCGCGAACCCGACAACCGCTGCAACCGCATCCGCCGTCGCCTTCGCCGCGCTCGCAATTGGCGGCGTCGGCTGCGTATGGGGCGGCGTGGTTTCAGATAGACGCGGCCGCGAATGGCTTGTCACGCTCGCTCTCACCGTGAGCGGCGCGTGTTCGGTGCTGATCGGACTCGTTTTCGGCTCATCCCTCTGGCTGGTCGCCTCGGTCGCCCTCGTCTGGGGCTTCTTCGTCATCGCCGACAGCGCGCAATTCTCAGTGCTTGTGACGGAAAGCGTTCCACCTCACGCAGTGGGGACCGCACTCACGGTGCAGACATCACTCGGCTTCCTGCTCACGATGCTAACGATTCAAATGGTACCCCACCTCGCGCAACTCGCGAGCTGGCGATGGGCGTTCACAGTACTTGCTGTCGGTCCTGCTATGGGAATCGCAAGTATCCGGAGGCTGGCTGCTCTCGCCCGTCCCGCGCATCACGCTTGAGCAGGCTCGAAATTTCGTTCAAGCCACTCGCGCGCGGCCACCACGTCAGTCATGGCCAGATCGTGAGTCGCGTTGGCAACATTCACCGTGACATCGGCATCCGCAGAGCGGAACAGATTTGCAAGCCGGTCTGTCTCGCCCTGCGGAGCCATCGGGTCACGCGCGCCAGCACAGATGAGCACCGGGATGCCGCTCAGCAACGGTGGCGTTTCGGGAACGAATGGTACCATTGGGCGGAAGAGCACTGCGCCGGCAAGCACATCCGCCTCGCGCAACAGCAGGCTGGCTGCGATGTTGGCACCGTTCGAATGACCGATCGCGACAATTCGATGTCTGTCCAGGTCGTAGACGCGCGCCGCGCCGCGAATGAATTCCCCCAGCTGACCAGTGCGGAAGGCAAGATCTTCCAGATCGAACACCCCCTCGGCGAGTCTACGAAAGAAGCGTCTGGCGTTGCCCTCCATGACGCGTCCAGACGGGCTAAGGAGGCTTGCGCCGGGCACGAGCGTGTAACCGAGCTGGAGCAGCGAGTCGCCGTCTCCGCCTGTGCCATGGAGCAGCAGCAGCGTGAGCCCGGCACGGGCACCGTCGCCCGGAATGAAGCGGTGATCGAACAAGAGCGATTCAGTGGAACCCATCCGTCATCCTCGCGACCGTTAACGCAGAAACATCACGCGCAACATTCGTGCGCGTGATGTCTCGTCCATCAATTCCTGAGGCTTCGTTACGGCATCAGCACGCGGTCGATGACCTGGATTACGCCGTTCGACTGCATCACGTCGTAGGTCGATATTGCCGCGGAGTTGCCCTTGGAGTCGATGACCATGATGTTGCGCGGTCCGTTCATCTTGAAGGTGAGCTTTTCGCCCTGTACCGTAGCAAGTTGCGCCGATCCGTTGCCAGCACGGATGGCGTCCATCAACTTCGCGGCTGTGTAATCGCCGGCAACCACATGGTACGTGAGGATCGACGTAAGTGTCGACTTGTTTTCCGGCTTGACGAGGTTGCCCACCGTACCGGCGGGAAGCGCGGCGAATGCCTCGTTCGTGGGTGCGAAGACTGTGAACGGCCCCTTTCCTTCGAGTGTCTCCACCAATCCGGCGGCCTTCACCGCTGCCACGAGGGTTGTGTGATCGGCCGAGTTGACTGCGTTCTCGACAATGTTCTTGCGAGGCGACATGTCCTGTCCGCCGACCACTGTCATACCGCGCATCATCTGCGCGTGAACCGGTGCTGCTGCCGTGAGCGCAAGAACGAGCGCCCCGAGCGTGGGTGCGTATTTCCGCATTGAAACTCTCCTTTACGGGTTAGCCGACTCGAAGTTCGGTCGAGTCTATTACGCCCCCAGCTCGCGACTGGATTTATCGGATGTGAATTTCTACTTCGCAACCCACGTGTTGTTCGTGCGGTCCACGTCCAGGCTGAGATGGTCCGGGTCGAGATCAATCCGCTTGACCGTCTTTCCCGGAAAATCATAGGTGCGCATGTAGCGTGCAGAGTTGGTGCTCCACACGAGCGCCGGATACTTGAAGTCCTGCGTAGTGCCATCACTGAAGGTGAAGCGCGCGTACACGGGCAGAACTCCCCGCGCGCGGTTGCCATAGACGACGCTGACGTGCTGCGTGCCGGCCGAGTCTGCTGTCTGCACCGACTCGATGGCCTGATCGAAATGTGTATTCTCGTAGAACCACTCGCGCCAGAACCAATCAAGTCGCTCCCCGCCCACGGACTCCATCGTGCGGAAGAAATCGGTAGGCGTGGGATGCTTGAATGCCCACCGGCGAATGTATTCGCGGAATGCGTCGTCGAACGCCTCCGGTCCGAGGACCTCCTGACGCAGCAGCTGCAGCCCGACAGAGACCTTGGTGTACTCTGTAAAGCCGAGCTTGCGGGGGTCAATGCGATCCGGACCCTGCTCGATCGGTACGTCTACGTTGAGGCGTTCCGTTGCCTCGATCTCGCCGCGCTCCTGCGCCGCCCGCTGCATCTGATCTCCGTTTTGCGGATACCGACGGGCCTCGCTGAACGTGTTGATGAACGTGTTGAGCCCTTCGTCCTGCCAGAAATGCATTCGCTCGTTCGAACCCACGATCATCGGAAACCAGTTGTGCCCGATCTCGTGCGTCACAACGTTGTAGAGGTCGAACTTGTCGCGACTCCTGGCCTCCATCGCGAGCATCGGGTACTCCATGCCGCTGATCGGACCTTCCACAGCCGATATCTGCGGGTATGGATACATGAACCAGCGCTCCGAATATTCCTGGATCGACATGCGCGACTGGTCGGCCGCGTCGTTCCAGATTGCGGCTGCGCTCGGGCGATAATAGGCCTGTGCAAGAACACCCTTCCAGCTTGACGCATCCCACTGATACTCCGGCGATGCAGCCCAAGCCATGTCGCGGACATTGTGGGCCTTGAAGCGCCAGGTCATGGTTCCGGACGTCCGGACGCGCGCCGCACCGCTGCTCAGATCCTGCGCAGTGACAATCGCCACCGGCGCTGCTGAAGTGGCCGCCTTCGCGAGCCGGCTCACCTCCGCCGGCGTCAATACCTCGCGCGCATTTTCCAGCGTCCCCGTCGAGGCGACGATGTAGCCGGCCGGCACAGTGATACTGAGATTGAAGTCACCGTACTCCAGGTAAAACTCACCCTGTCCCAGGTACGGCTCCGTGTTCCAGCCGCGAACGTCGTCATACACGTTTACGCGTGGATACCACTGCGCGAGTTCGTAAAGTGCGCCTTCACGGCCCATCCGGTCGGCACCATGCTCGGGGATCAGGAAGTGCCACGCCGCGTCGAAGGTCGCAGTCTGACCTGGCGCCAGCGGTTGCGCGAGATCGACTTTCGTAACGGTCCCGTTGTCGCGCAGATGCACAGCACTTCTTCGTCCCGCGATAACCTGATCAAAATGATCGATGACGTCGCCACCCACAAAGCTGCGCGACCCAAATCGACTGTCCGGTGCGAAGACCAGTGTGTTGAGCGATCCCGGCCGAAACGCGTTCTGCTCCGTCTGCACCCAGATAAAGCGCAGCGTATCGGGTGAGTTGTTGGTGTAACGCATAGTCATTGAGCCGCGGAGCGACTTGGACGCCGTGTCGAGCGTCGCGTGCAGATCGTAATCCGCGCGCTGCTGCCAATACCGGTTGCCAGGCCGGCCGTCTGCGGTTCGGTAAACGTTGGGCGACGGATATAGATACAGATCCGCAAAGATCGATGTGTCCGCCGCACCGGCCCTGGTGCCTACTGTTTGGGGGGGCACATTCATCTGTCCCTGCTGGGCGCCCGCGGCCCCACTGGCGAACAGAACGGCCACTGCGGCGGCCGATCTCAATGAAACCATCGTTACTTGCTCCAGGAAATGGGATTACACGACCAGAACGGCCGGCGGGCGAGTGCCCGCGGCCGTCCTTTATGTTAGTCACGTTCCGGGCCGTATGCGTCGGACTGGCGTGTGTTCCGGAGCGGTCCCTCTCAGGGCCGGGCGACGGTCCAGTCGGCCAGGCCAGCCCACCATGCATCCGGCCGCACACCGGCCGTTGTTACCCGCCGGCTGACGGCACTGACGTTCCGTGCCTCGTACAGCCACACCGCGGGAGCATCCGCGTCGATTATGGCATACGCGCGTCCAAAGTAAGCCCGCGCCTTGCTCGGGTCGAATGCGTGCGCGCCGCTGTCCACCAGGGCGTCGAATGAGTTGTTCGCGTATCTCGAGAAGTTCGCGCCCTCGGGCGGACTGCTCGCGCTGCCCCAGGCCTGCAGCACTGCCGCCGGACTTGGATCGGTGTGCCAGGCGTTGAGCACCGCGTCGAAATCGCCGCTGCCCAATCGCTGGACGAAGGCGTTCACCTCCAACGGCTCGATGGTCACCTTCACGCCGAACTTGCGATACTGGGCCTGAAGAAGGGTGGCATACTTCATTCGGACGGCGCTCGACGTCGGCACCAGGAGCTTAAACGCGATAGGGCCGTGCGACCGAATCAGCCGCGCCGCAGCCGCCGAGTCGTAGGCCAGAGCATGTGCTCCATCGCTAGCTGGCAGCGCACGAGTCACCGGCCCGATACCCGGGTACGCGAGGGTGTCGAACACGTTGCGCACGAGCGCGGTACGCTCCACCGCCATGCTGAGCGCGCGGCGTACGTCCGCGTCGTCGAACGGCGCCCGCTTCAGATTGAACGCGAGATAACCATAGTCCAGGCTCGGCGAAGTCATGAGCCGCAACCTCGGCGACGCGATCACCTGATCGACCGTCGGACCCCGCACAACTTCGAGAAAGTCTGCTTCTCCCGCCAGAACACGCGTCGCTGCCGACGTCATGTCGGGCGATACGAGCCACACCACGCGGTCGAGTTTCGCGCGGCCCCGATAGTTGCCACTGTCGCTCACGATTTCGACGCGCGCGCCGCCGTCCCAGCGCGCAAACCTGAAACGCCCTGACCCAACCGGGTGACGCGCGAACGCCGACGACGCTAGCGCTTTCGGCGGTATGCCGCTTAGCAAATGCTCGGGGAGAACCGCCACGTTGTACACGAAGTTGAAAAACTGTTCCGGTGTCCGTTTTCCGAACCACACAACTGCCGTGCTTGAATCGCGAACGCTTACCGAATCGATTCCGCGCAGGTTCGCCGCGATGGGAGAGCCCAGTGCGGAATCCGTAATGAGGCGAAACGTGAAGCGGACATCGCTCGCGCGAACAGGTTTCCCATCGTGCCACCGGGCGCGCGCATTGATGTGAAACGCAATGGACGACGAGTCCGGCGCCCAGCTCCACGAATCGGCGAGGCGAGGTGTGAAACCCTCGTCCCCTATCGTGTTGAGCGAAGGGCCGATGTCTGCCAGATAGTCAAAGATCTGATCGACGACCTGTCTTCCCTGCCCGGTCATCGTGAGCGGCGGAAAGAGATTGTCCGCGTCCCCCGCCGTCGCCACGACAAGCGAGCCGCCGGTACTCCTGGCCAGCTTCGAAGCCGGCGAACACGCTGTCGCCATCGCCCCGAGCACAATAACGAGAGTTACGGGGCCTTTCGCCCGGTGTTGTAAGAACACGGTCAGACCGCCGTCGGTTGATGATGTGCCCACTGAAGGAACAGATCGAACATCTCCGGATCGAAGTGGCCTGTCGCGTTGTTCTCGACCATTATCTCGACTGCATGTGCATGATCAAAACCGCTGCGATACGACCGTGTCGTTGTGAGAGCGTCGTATACATCCGCAATGCACAGAATGCGTGCCGACAACGGAATTGATGCGCCTTCCAGGCGATCCGGATAGCCGCATCCATCCCATCGCTCGTGATGATTGCGCACCATCGGGCGGATGTCCCACGGAAACTCAATTCCGGCCAGAAGCTCGACTCCCGCCTCCGGATGACGTTTCATGATTCGCCACTCGTCCTTGTCCAGCCGGCCCGGCTTGTTGAGAACCTCTACAGGCACTATCAACTTGCCGACATCGTGCAGCAGCGCGCCGATGCGAAACCAGAACATTGTCTTGGCGTCGAAGCCTGCCAGTCCGGCGAGAGCGCACGCAACGTTCGCCACCCGCACGCAGTGGCCCTGCGTGTAGATATCCTTGCACTCGATCGATTCACCCCATTTCCTTACCACATCGAGAAACCGTTCCTCCAACCGTCCGTTGCGTCGGGCGACCGAATCCAGATCGCGTTCTGCGCGAAGCTGCGAAAACCATACGTGCGCCGAGTTGAGCGCGGAGAGTGTGTCGGTATTGCGCGATTGCATCCAGTACAGCTCCGCCTGCTCCCTGGCCGTTTCGGCCGACAGCAGCAGATCGCGAGAGCTGCTTGCGACCGCCGCCGCCTTGGCGAACCACTCATCGGCGCGGTCCAGTTGCTTCTGCTCCCGGCATACCACGCCGTAATGCTTGTAGACCTCGCCCAGCCACGGCGCCGAGATGCCTCCTTCATTGCGCGCATCCGCGAGCAGCCGTTCGCAGCGTGTGCGCGCCTTGTTGATCTCCTTCCGCGCAATCCACAACTCTGCCTGGTTTACTTCGATGCGTCTCAGGAGGCCTGTCTCGTCGCCGCTCGCGCATGCGTCGCACGCGGCATCGTACGCATGCTCCGCATCGTCCCACTGGCCGAGGTCGGTGCACACCATGCCGACATTGTTGAGCACATGGGCTTCGTAGGATGAAAGGCCGAGCGCCTTGAAGCGGGTCTTGCTCGACTCGTACAGCTGCAGCGCGAGCTCAAGGTTGCCACGGATGTTGGCAGCCGTTCCAAGATTCTGGTCGAGCATGGCAAGCAGCATCTCGTCGCCGGCATCTGCGGCGCGCGACCGGGCGAGCGCGTACAGCTCCTCCGAACGATCGATGTTGCCAACCGTCTGCTCGATTATGGCGAGCCCGTTCAGCGCATGCGCTTCTGCCCCGCTGTCGGCTGCCACCCTCGCGACTTCCACCGCCTGCTCCAGTGCGGTGATGCCGACGTTGGGGTTGCCCTCCTGTGCATGCGCACGACCGATCCACCTCAACAGCGACGACCGGGCCAAAGGTGACAGCGACTCATCGACGAGCAAACCCTCGTACGTCGTCCTCGCCTCTGCCCAATGTCCGTTCTTCTCGAGCGCCCGAGACGCAGCAATTGCATCGTCGAACGATTGCAGTGGGGACAGATCTGTAGCGGGGCGCAGTGCGATAGTTGTCATTGGCTCGACACTACCATTCGTCGTTCCAATCCCGCGGAACGCAGCTTGCGATCGAGAGTCGGCCGCGATATTCCGAGGATTCTCGCAGTGGCGCTCAGGTTGCCGCGGGTGATCAGCAGTGTCGCGTGGATCGCCTCGCGCTCAATCTCGTCGAGCGTCTTGCCGTTCAACGGAATGCGGATCACGCTGCCGGTCTCCAAGCGGTTTTCCGGCTCCGATCCCGGCTGCACGCTTCTTCGCCGCTGAAAGAGAAGCTGTTGACTCTGGATCGTCTTGCCCTCTGCGACGATGACCGCACGCTCAATGACGTTCTTCAACTCGCGAACGTTGCCGGGCCAGTTGTGATTGCACAACGCCGCGATCGCGTCGGCAGAGAGCGTTGCCGGCACGCCATCCGTCTCCCGGGCGAGCTCGCGGAGAAAGTGACGCGCCAGTATCTCGATGTCGCCAGTACGCTCGCGCAAGGGCGGCAGATCAACGCGAACGACGCTCAAACGATAGAAGAGATCCTCGCGAAAGTCACCCCGATCCACCGCGTCCGCAAGCGATACGTTGGTGCCGGCGATTACTCGTGCCTTGATTGGCAGCTCGGCCGAGCCGCCCACACGGCGGAACGTGCGCTGCTCGAGCACGCGCAGCAGCTTTGGCTGAAGCTTGAGGGGCAGCTCGCCGACCTCGTCCAGAAAGATCGTTCCACAGCCGGCGACTTCAAGAAGTCCGCGCTTCAAAGTTCGCGCGTCGGTGAAAGCTCCACGCTCATGACCGAACAGCTCGCTCTCGAGCAAAGTCTCCGGAATCGCTGCGCAGTTGATAGCAACGAACGGCTCGCTCGACATCGCCGAACACGAATGGATTCCCCGAGCGAAGAGCTCCTTGCCCGTTCCCGTCTCGCCGGTGACGAGTACGGTCGCGGCGCGGCTCGCACCAACCTGAGTGGCAAGGGTGATCACCGCGAGCAGGCTCTCGCTCCGCCCGACAACCATACCATCCGCCCAGCTTATTGGCGGAGCGCGGTGGGGAATTTCACGTGCGGCAGGCTCCGGCAGGCGCGGGGGCGCCCACCCGATGGCCGGCAGGACAGTTTCGGCGTAGGTGCTCAATTTGAACACGGGGTTGCAGACACCCTTAGAGTGTCGGCAACCCTGTGTCAACCTTGATCTGTGCCCGTGCTGCGGAACGCTACAGCGCGGCCAGCTCCTCGGCGATTGCCTCGGCGCGGCGCAACGCGCCAATCTCAGTGAATCCGGCGAGCGCCTCCTGAAGGACGTCGCGGGTGCGCTCCGGATCCCCCTGCTCCCGGCAGATCTCGCCAAGCTCAGTCAACAATTCGAGCCGGAGCAAGGCGTCCTCTCCCTCCTTTGCCTGGTACCGCGCCTGCCGCAGCGTCTCGACCGCGGTGCCCAACTGCCCGCGCAGCCTTTCAATCCTTGCCTTCAGGCGCAGACCCTCGGCAATCCGTAGCCGGTCTCGTCGAACTTCAGCGATCTTGAGTGCGCGAGCCACCGACATTGACGCGGCATCCAGTTCGCCCTTGCTGATAAGGACGTCACCGCGATTCAACTCGACCGTCGCTTCGACAACCATGTCTTCGCGCGCGTACGCAATGACGAGCGCCAACTCGAACGCTTCGACTGCCTGCCCGTAGCGCTTTCTCGCCGCGTACTGCATGCCGAGGTTGTTGTACGCCCAGGATGCTCCCTCCTTGTCGCCCACGCTCTCAAACGCCTTCAGCCCGAGACGAAACCACACCACCGACGCATCCCAGTCGCCAAGCGAGCCGGCGATCACACCCTGATTCAGCTCGACCATTCCGAGCAAACGCCGATCGGCACTCGCTTCCGCGTGGTGCGCGGCTTGCCGGTAGAGTCGTTCCGCGTTCTTGAGCTCGCCGCGCCGCTGTGCGATGGTGCCCAGGCAGTTCAGCGCGTGTGCTTCTCCGTTGACGTATTCCAGGCGCTCTGCCATTGCAAGGCTGCGATTGAAGAACCTGTAAGCCGCCGCGGTATCGCCGCGCTCACGCAATACAAGACCCTTCCAGCGAAGCGCATCGGCGGCCATGGGAGAATCGCCTTCGTCTTCCATGAGCGACAGTGCGTCGTCGTAATGGGCGAGCGCGCCATCGGCGTCTCCATGACGTTGTGCGGTCTTCGCCTTCTCGATGAACTGCGCGGCGCGCGCGCGCAGTTCATCGAACGGCTTTGACGCAACGAGGATTGTCTCGGGGGTCACTCTTGCCTCAGGCGCTGATGAGGATATAGCCGGAGAAGTGCCACACGATGAACACTGACGTCTTCATCTGCGGCTTTCCGAAGTAGTCAACGCCGATCGTGGTGTGGGACTTGTGCAGTTCCGTGACCCTGGCCGAATCGCCGACGATGTCGGAGGTTCCGTTCGGCATGTAACCGCCGAACAGATTGTTAGCCTGGGAAATCTTCTTGTCGATTGTCGTCTGCTTCATGTCCTGCTCGATCGCGACCGGCGCGTAGAACTGCGTGCCGTGTGGCCCAAACTCATATGAGATGAGCGAGCCGGCGTTGGCCGTGACTGTAATGGGCGTCTTCTGCAAGAGCGCGCCCGGCGAGAACACCACCGTGAGGCCTGCCTTGCCGATGTGTATCGTTCCGCCCTTGGCACCAATCACCTGGGTCACGGTGATGTCACTCTTGAGCGCGTGCTTCCGGGTAATGGCCGGCCGGAGCTGGTCAGACGCGGGCCCCGGCGGGAAAGAGGCTACCGGTCCTGCTTTCGAAGCGCTGGCCATTATGGACGCGGTCGCCGATGCCGTCGACGCGACTGCCTGCGGTCCCGAGACGCGCTCCGGCGTGCAGGCTGTCGCGAGGAGCGCGATGCCGAGACCCGTGAGGAAGGAACGAACTACAGTCTTGCTACGCATGTGCTTGGCTCCAAAGGAGGGTTGGGTTCCCTGTTCGGAGTCCCTTAAAGCAATCGGTGGGCCATACCGCAACCCGTTGATTCACAAGAGGTTACGCCATGACCCACCCGGGACCGCAACGCTTTGCGTGTAACTCTACGTTACAACTGCGACGTTATGTGACGTGCGGCGCCGCGCGTTATCGCGCGGCAGCGACGGCTGGAGCGGACGATGATGCTTGCGGCCCGGACCAGGCCGCCAGGCGTGCGTCTCCGGCGGCGCTGAGCTGCCTGAAGCGACCACTCTGGATGTCGATAACCCAGATTGCCTTTGCGCCGCCGCGGTTTGAGGTCAACGCGATATGCCGTGCGTCCGGAGCCCAGGTGGGGTCCTCGTTCTCGCCCCTCGTTGTGAGCTTCCGAACGGAATGATCGACCCTGTTGACGACCCAGACCTGGAAATCACCGTTCTGCTGCTGATAGGCGATCATGCGCCCGTCCGGACTCCAATCCGGACTGGTGTGATACACGCGAGTCTTGGGCGGCGCTGGTGCCTCAGCGCGTTCGTCCGTGCCATCGAGGTTGGACGAGTATATCTGCGGCGTCTTGGGGCGTGACGAAACGTACGCGATCCGGCTGCCGTCGGGACTCAGGATGGGCTCGTCAGCGTCGAACGAGTGGTTGATAGGTAGATACTTCAAGGACCCGATGCTGTCTGGTCGTACAGCGACAAGCGTAGTACGCGCCTCACCACCGTTCGCATAGATGACCCACTTGTCGTCCTCCGAGAAAATTGGAGTGATGTTGAGCCCGCGCGGGGTCGCAGCCAGCAAGCGCGACTTGCCGGTGTTGACGTCCACGATTGCAATCTGGGTTCCGGCATCGGTCATCTCACTGTACACGATCGCGCGCCCGTCGCGGCGCCACGCGGGCGACATGGCCTTGGCGCCTTTCGCTGACTTCGTTACCACGCGATCGTTCGCGCCATCAAAGTCAACTACGTGAATCTCTCCGTTGGACACATACGCCACACGCGACTGCGCGATACCACGGTGTCCGGTTATCCATGCCTCGACATCGTCGGACACGCCGTGAAGCGCCCAGCGGCGAGCCGTTGCGGTGGAGTCGCGAATGCTAGCGTCACGAGCGACGGCGGCAGCCTGTATTTCCGGGCGAAGCGCTTCATCGCGCGCGCCTTCCCCCTGCACCGTCGCGATCTCGGCGAGGGCGTCCCGCACAATGGTCGCACGCTCCGCTATAAGAGCTGCGTATTCCTTTTTTGCCTTGTCGTTGCGGAGGCGGGGCGGCTTCTTCGCGCTTTCGGCCTGCAAGGAGTCGCGTACTCCCTCAGCGTGCGCGAGACGGAGATGACGGGACGCATCGCGCTCGTTGAATGCGGCATTTAGAGAGTCCGCGATTGCCTGATCGCGGTTTGCCGGCACGATTGGCAGCGCGAAGTCACGCTGCTGACGCACTGCGCCGGTGAGCGGGTCGAGGAGCGCAACGCTGACACCCTGCGGCGTCGCCACGGCCTTGACGACGGCAGCGGCCGCGCTTGATTGCGTCGCCGGAATGACCTGAACCCGGTCGCCGTTGTCGAGGTCGCGCGAGATGATGGTCTGCGCGGAGTCTGTATCGACACCGTCGAGCGGAAGCACGATCGCACGCACCAGGGCGCTGTTCACGGACGATGCAGCGTGTGCCGGACGGGAGTGCGCTCGTGCGGAAGTCGCTTTCTGGGCAGACAGCGAGACCGCTGGTAACAACAGAAGTCCGATGCAGAACGAGTTACGGTGCAACATGGCCAAGCCTCCAAAAGGTGCGCAGGTATGCGTCGTCGGCGGGCCGATCCGTGGGGAGGGGTCATCGACAGGCCGGACTACGTGCGTCCATCTAGGACGAGCCGATCCGCAGGAGGTAATGCGGCGTATTACAGCGCTAAAGAAGCGGTCGATACAGCGGTGTCCAAGTGCGTGATCAACGTACATATTAACGTACCCCATGGGCTACAAACCGGACGAAAGGAATGAAAGAAACTCGTTCGGACTCCGTGTGAGGCCGCCGAATGTCGTAACGGTCTTTCCGTCCGCATCGACGATCGCGTAAAGCGGGAGAGCAATTGTGCCGTACCGTTGCTGCTGCATGGCCTGCTGCCTGTCGTAGATGTCGCCATCGCCGTCGGTGTAGAGGCGGGAGAGAACGAACCGGTCCAGCGCCACCTTCACTTCCGGTCTGGAGAACATGTTCGCCTCCATCCAGCGGCAGTTGGTGCAAGTGTAACCGGTGAAATCGATAAAGACGCGCCGCTTCTGCTGGCGGGCAAGCGCGAGCGCGCCGGGAAGGTCGTTGAGCCGCCAGGCAAGCTCGGCTGGTACGAGGGCGGCGTTCACCGGTGGCGGCTCGCCGCCAACCGGGGGCAGAAATGATTCGAGTGTCCCGAGCGTGCTGCCACTCAGTCCTGTCGCGAGCCACATGCCCAGAGTGAGGAAGAGCACAGCCGGCACGGCGCGGGCCGCGCTGATGCGTGGCATCTGATTGGAAAATTGCGCCGGAACCGGTGGTCGCTCGGCAACCGCCTCCGCGACGGACGCGGCGGCGGGCTCGTGAGGCAGGCGGAACGCGCCCAGAAGATAGAATGTGATGACGAGGGTAAGCGCCACCCAGCTGCCCAGAACGACGTCATGCGTCACCACGTTCCAGTGCCACACGAGGTCGGCGTTGGATATGAACTTGGTTACTGCGGCAAGCTCGACGAATCCCATCACTGCCTTGATTCGGGCGAGCCATTCGCCCGGCCGCGGTAGCCGGTTAATCCAGCGTGGCGTGGTCGCAAGCACAACGAACGGGAGCGCGAAAACGATTGCGTAGACAAGCATGCCTGCTATCGGTCGTTGCCACTCGCCCTGCGACGCAGCGACCAGCAGGGTGCCAATGAACGGAGCGGTGCAGGTGAAGCTCGTGAGAGTGAAGAGGACGCCCATGATGAGCGCGCCCGCTGAATCTGATAACCGGCCGGTGCGAGTTGCGGAGTCCACGCGTCCGAGGAGTGCCGACGGCAGGGCAATCTGAAAGAAGCCGAGCAGGTTGAGCGCGAGCGCGAGAAAAATGGCGGCGATGGCGAGATTGACCCAGGCATTCGTAGCGAAGCGCACGAGTCCCGCAGCTCCGACGAGCGCGGCCACCGTTACGCCGAGTGCCGTGAACGTGACTATGATGCCAAGCCCGAATACTGCGACGGCGCCGAATGCGCGGGCGCGACTGGAGTGTGCGTGACGTAGAAAGTACGACACGGTGATCGGCACCATGGGAAACACACATGGTGTGAGCAGCGACAGCGCGCCCGCGGTTGCAGCGAGCCACAAAAATGCTGTCGATACCCCCGCCGGTCCGCTCATGCGACCTCGATCAATACGGCAATCATCACAGCAATCATCGGGAGACGCCTACTTTCGCGCGACCTGCACCGGCGTGACAAGCCGCTGGATCTGTGGGGGATAGCACAACGACGCGTTGCAGATCTGATAGCGCACGTTCACATGAACGGAGTCGGCGCCATTGGCAGCGGAAGTGGCGCGCACCGGAACACGGAAGCTGACCGACTTCTCGTGAAGCTCGACATCCATCTTGAAGGCGTCGTCGTACATCCTCCGGGGCGCGGTAGCCGCGGTGGCGACGCCAGCCTGGAGAAAGCTCTGACCCGCCGGCAGGTTGATCCGCGTGGCGATTGGCCCGCCGGCCGGCTGGGTGAGCGAGTAAATGTGCCAGCCCGCCGCGATCTTTCCAAGCACATGGAGCGTGAACGGCGCCGTGGTAATCGGAGCGCGAACCGGTAAAAGCGTCCATGCCACCTGTGACTGTGCCGCTGCCGATCCCCAGGGGGAAAGGACCGCGACACAGACTGCAGCCAATAAACGCGCGCGCTTGACGGTGCTATTCATGGATCGGACCTGAAATATAGACCGCCGCCCGTCGGGGCCAGGTGCCGCGCGGCGTCCTCTAACGGTTCAGTTGGGCGGCGGCCCGATCTACCAGCGCGGCTTCCGCGTCGAGCGCAGCGGACACCCGCGCTATCTCCGTTGTTGCCAGCGACCATTGCTTCTGTTCGATTGCTTCCCTGACTCCCGGAATGGTCTTTACACCGTAACCCGTATAGAACCCCGGAGCATACAAAAGGTGACGGTACCACGGCCGGTTCGCCAATCCAGCGTCCGATAGGAACATGCGCTCGCTCTGGAGCAGATCGGTATTGAGCTTCATGAAACTCGCGGTGGCGGACGCATCCATAGCGTGCCCGAAGGCCTTCTGGTACTTGAGAGACGCACGGCTGAGTGTCGCCGCAGCACTGTCGAGCGGGGCGAAGTTGAGGTTCGGTACCGCGGCCTCGCTGGCCGGCGCGGCGAGCGGACGACGCGGGTCGTTGGTGAGATAAAACCCACTGTCCGCGAGCTCGCGGTTGTGCTCGACACTGGCCGATGTCATACCGTCATGAAGTGCGTGGAGCTCGGTGACATAGCGGCTGACGGTTTCAGCGAGATCCGTGAAGTCATACGGTATGATATCAGCGTCAGCGAGCCGCATGACCGCTGTGCCGACAGTTTGCGCGAGCGCGCGGCCATAAACGAAGGAGGTATCAGAGAAATGCGTATACCAGTAAAAGTCGTCGTAAACGCTGTGATAAACTCCGCCCGCATCTTCACCACCGAACCCGAGATTCATCGACGGCACACCCACATGCTGGAGGAACGCAGTGTAGTCGGAGCCCGATCCGAGCGCGCCGATATGCAGGTCGTCACGTGCGCGCAGTTCTCTGCGCGTGGCGGGTGACGCGCGCTCGAGGTCTCGTGCGCGCGCGCGTTTGTCCACCGAAGCACCGGTTTCAGGGTCGGTGATGTCGCGCATCACGCCGTTGATGAACTTCTCCAGCACATGGGACCCGCTCACGCCGAGAAAACCACGACCGTTGGTATCGCTATTGAGGTAGGCGACGGCGTGTTTCGCGAGATCGTCAGCGTGAGTCTCCGCCCATTCGGTGGACCCGAGCAAGCCAGGCTCCTCGCCGTCCCATGCCGCGTATATGATGGTGCGCCGCGGTTGCCAGCCCTGTTTCACCAGCTTGCCGAGCGCGCGCACTTCCTCCAACAGCGCGACCTGGCCGGAGAGCGGATCGTCGGCGCCGTTCACCCATGCATCGTGGTGGTTGCCGCGGATTACCCATTCATCGGGCTCGGTGCTTCCGCGGAGGGTTCCGATCACATCGTAGATCGGCTTTATGTCCCAGTTCGATTTCACGACCAGGTGAACTCGCGCTGGTCCGGGGCCCAGCTTGTAGGTCAAGGGGAGCGCACCGCGCCATGCTGCCGGAGCGACGTCACCGCCGATTGCCGCGAGCAAGGGTCGAGCATCGCCGTACGAGATTGGCAGCACGGGAATCTTGGTGAGTGTCGTCACGTCCTTGAGGGCGAGTCGTTTCGCACCCTTCGTCGCTCCAACGCCGGGTGTGAGGGGGTCGCCGGGATACGTCGGCATGTCCATGACGCTACCGCGCTGTACGCCATCGGCGGGACGCAGGCCGCCTTTCGGGAACACGTCGCCCTCTGCGTAGCCGTCGTCGCCGGGATCGGAATAGATGAGACATCCAATCGCGCCGTGCTCCGCGGCGACCTTTGGCTTGATGCCACGCCACGACTGGCCGTAGCGCGCGATTACAATGGCACCCTTGACCGAGATCCCACGGCGCGCGAGCGCTTCGTAATCGGCGGGTATTCCGTAGTTGACGTACACGAGCGGCCCTGTGACGTCGCCGTCGATGGAGTACGCGTTGTACGTGGGAAGCTGCTCCGACTTCTGGCCGGATGTGGGATCGCCCGCGACCGCAGGCTCCTCGAGCTTCGCGGTGAAGCGCGTCGGCGCGACCAGCTCGACGAGTCTCTGCCTGGGGGTGGGAAACAACACATCAAACTGTTCGATGTGCGCGTCCCACCCGGCGTCCTTGAACTGTTTTAGAAGCCACTGCGCATTCTCCCTGTCGTACGGCGATCCCACGTGATGCGGTCGTGCGGAAAGCAGCTTCATGTCCGCGCGCATGCGCGCTGGATCGGGCAGCGCACGAAAGCGCGTTTCCCAGTCGCGCTGCACCTGAGCCGACGCATGAGTGAACCCCAGAATGTCCGCCGACGGCGGGGGCGACGCGGCAACGAGCGGAATGGCCAGGACGCCGCCGAGCGCGGCGATAAGCGGAACGTTGAAGACGCGCATGGGGCCTCACGACGGTGGGTTACGGCGGTTGCCAGTTTGTACCTGCCGAATATACGAACGACCGGCCGATGATGCGGCTGGCTAACTTGCACCGCTGATGAAAGAGCTCGAACCGACAGCTCGGGAGCGAAGATTTGGCGTCCCGCTACCCGTCGACGAGGCCCTCCCCGAACTGCGCGCCGCGCTCGTGACGGGAACGAGTGCCGTCCTGCGGGCGCCCCCCGGGGCCGGAAAGACAACTCACGTTCCAATTGCGCTACTGGACGAGGCGTGGCTCGGCGGGTCGCGAATCCTGATGCTGGAGCCGCGGCGTGTCGCGGCACGCGCGGTAACCCACCGCATGGCCGTCCTGATGGGCGAAAAGGTCGGCGACACGGTTGGCTACAGGGTACGTCGTGACACCAAGGTAGGTCCGCGCACGAGAATCGAAGTCGTGACGGAGGGTGTGCTTACACGAATGCTTCAGCACGATCCAACACTCGAAGGTGTGGGGCTGATCATCTTCGACGAGTTCCACGAGCGAAGCATTCACGCCGACACCGGTCTCGCGCTCGCTCTGCACTCGCGAGCCGTGGTACGACCCGACCTGCGCATCCTCGTGATGTCAGCGACGCTCGACGGGGCGCAGGTCGCATCGCTACTGGGCGCGGCGCCGGTTATCACAGCCGAGGGGCGGGCGTTTTCCGTGGAACTGGTGTATGGCGCGCGGCCGGACTCGCGTTCGGTCATAGCGGCCGTCGCGTCGAGGGTGCTTCACGCGGTCGGTGAACATGACGGCGATGTGCTCGTATTTCTTCCGGGTGGCAGTGAGATCCGGCGAGTCGCGGCGTCGCTCGAGGGACGAATGCCGGAGCGAGTGCGAATCGCGCAACTGTATGGGGATCTGTCGCAGCAGTCGCAGGACGACGCGATTGCTCCGGCGCCCGCCGGCTGGCGCAAGGTAGTACTGTCCACACCGATCGCGGAAACGAGCCTTACAATCGACGGCGTGACCGTGGTAGTGGATTCCGGGCTCGCGCGCGCGCCGCGGTTCTCGCCGCGCACGGGAATGACGCGGCTGGAAATTGTCAGAATCTCGCAGTCATCGGCGAACCAGCGCGCTGGGCGAGCCGGCCGAACCGAGCCAGGTACCTGCTACCGCCTGTGGCCCGAAGGCGAGCAACATCATCTTGCGCCCTACTCGACTCCCGAAATCCTGCAGGCGGATCTCGCGCCACTGGTGCTGGAGTTGGCGGTCGCCGGCGTCCAGGATCCAACCGAGCTGGCGTGGCTGGATGTTCCGCGCGCCGCGGCGTGGAGTCAGGGCAGAGCCCTGCTCGCAATGTTGGGTGCACTGGACGAGTCAGGCCGCATCACCAGACATGGTCGTGCGATGGCGGCAATTCCGGTGCATCCGAGGCTCGCGCACATGCTGATCGCATCGCGCGAACAGGGCGCTGGGGCGCTCGCATGTGACATCGCCGCGCTTCTCGAAGCCCGCGATTTCCTGCGTGGCTCGAACGGCCCAGTGGACGCTGACATCGAGCTCCGACTGCAGGTGCTGCACTCCCGCGACACAACTGTAAGCGTCCATGGGATGGAGATTGACGGAACGCTCGCACGAAGAATTCGCATCGAAAGCGCTGCGCTGGCGCAGCAACTTGGCGCAGCGGGTCCTGCCGCAATTGACGGGGCCAGCCCCGGCGTCGTGCTCGCTTTCGCGTATCCTGATCGGATCGCGCGGGCACGCAACAGTTCGGCGGAGGGCAGGTTTCTGCTCCGAAATGGGAGCGAGGCGTCCCTGACGCATCCTCAGGCTCTTTCTGCATGCGAGTTCATCGTTGCCGCGAATCTGGACGGCGATGCGCGCTCGGGCCGGTTATTCCTTGGTGCTGCGCTTACTCGGTGCGAGATCGAGCAGTACTTCGCCGACCAAATCGAGACCACCAACGTGGTGCAGTGGGACAATCGAGCGCGAGTTGTGCGATGTGTGGCGCGCTCGCATATCGGCGCGATCGTATTGAAGGAAGCTTCGGTGACGACAGCCGATCCCGAGGTAGTCTCCACAGTTCTGCTGGACGCAATCCGTCGCGAAGGGGTCGCAACGCTGCCATGGAGCGATGACGCTCTCGGCACGCGCCGACGGATCGCGTTCATGCGAGCGCAGGAAGCGGAATGGCCCGATGTCTCGGATCACGCATTGGAACAACGGTTGGAGGCATGGCTTGGCCCGCTCGTGATCGGCGTGACGTCCGTCGAAGGATTACGCGTGCACCTCGATCGCGCCTTGCTCAGCGTGCTGGACTGGCGCCAGCGCGAGGCGCTCGAGCGCCTCGCGCCGTCGCACTATGTGGCACCGACGGGAACGCGCGTGCGGATCGATTATACCGATCCTGCCTCACCTAGCATCGCCGTGCGCTTGCAGGAAATGTTTGGAGTTCGCGCAACGCCCAGCGTGAATGGCGGACGCGTCGCGCTCACAGTCGAGCTCCTGTCCCCCGCGCGACAACCGGTACAGGTAACGCGCGATCTTGGAGGTTTCTGGACTGGAAGCTACTTCGAAGTGCGAAAGCAGCTGCGCGGTCGATACCCAAAGCACTTATGGCCCGACGATCCGCTGACTGCGACTCCAACAACACGTGCACGGAAACGCGGCACGTAGGACAGTCAGCCTGCTCGCACAGCGTCCAACGGCGGCCTCGTCTCTGCCAGATCCAGCATCGATTTGCCATCGAAGTAATTCACCACTGGCAACCGGTCGACATTTTCCAGCCGCCGAAGCACCTTGCTCATGCGGTCCGCCTGCTCGGCGATCGCGGCGCCAGCATGGCGCGAGTCGGGTGACGCATTCTCGGACGCGGCAAGCATCTGAGCTTCGAGAAGAACACTAGCGAGGGAATTGTTGAGCTCGTGCCTGAGACCTGTAGTGAGCCGCTGCATGGAGAGCGCCCGCTGTGACATCTGGTGCGACAGCTCACCCCGAAACGCAATGAGCGACACCGCAAGAAGGAAGCAGCCGACGAGGACGAGGCCGACGTACAAGAATTTGCCGGCGGTGCGAACCGCGGCAGGGACAAGCCTGCTCTCGAGGTCCGGCCGCAGCACAGTCTGTATCCTAAAACTTCCGGGACCGGACTGGAGCGTGTACGAGCCCGTATACGTTCCGGCGAACCAGTTTGGCGACGCATAGAGCAGCGTGCCGTCTGCCGCGATGATCCTCACGCCGATCATCGCGTAGTTAGCGTTTCGATTGGCCGCTGAAAGCTGCTGGTCCATGTTCCACACAGCACCGGTGAACGACGGCGGCAGGAGCGGCACGGTCTCCATTGTCTCGCGTATGGCGTGCTGGAAGTTCGTGGCCCGCGACTGGGCCACGATATACATGTACCGATGTCCGTTGGCGTCTGCAACCAATGCAGTCGCGACCGTGAGCGGGGTGCTGGAACGGGAGAACAGGATCGATCCGGACTTGTGCGGCGACCTCGCACGCGCGAACGCCGTGTCAACAACTGTGCGGGCGAGTACGGAATCAGATAGTGCGCCGGCAGCCTCCCAGCGCCCCGTTCGAACATCCAGGCGAAGGTAACCGCGCAGAGGGTCTGCCGCGTAATGCTCGTCCGCGTAGAGCGAATCGGCGCGTAGTGCGAACGCGGCGAGCGGTGGCGCATCGCCATCTACGAGGACCGTCCCCATGAGAGGGCCGAACAACCTTCCCCGAAAATCGTTGGAACGCCGGATCGCTTCGGTGCCCAGAACACGTCCGGCGGTGGTCGCGTAGCCGCGCAGGGTTTGCGACGTGGTCGCGTGGAGCGACGCGTTGGCCTGACGCACCTCACTCGCGAGAGTTGCGCACACAACCGTCGTTCCGATCAGGCACGCGACGACGAGTAGCGGCCTCCACGAGCGTGACGGCGAGTGAGGAGGTTGCATGGGCGGCAATGAGGATTGCCATAAGACGATCCCGGCGCGCGGGTGTCACGAATTCTGAGCGCCTGACGGATCGACAGCTGCGTCAGGCTCCTGCGCCACCCAGACTGTAAAGGAGGAGCGCAAGGACGACGGCTGTAACCACGACGTACGTCCGATCGTGCTGCTTGAAGAACGCCAACAGGGACAACGCGACTCGTGTGATCGGCGTCGCGATGAGAAGCAGTATCCCGAGCTGGATAATGGCGGTCGGGTCGAGATTGGCCGCACCGCGTACGACCTGGGTGACCGACTTGAGATAAGCGGGTTGACCGCGAAATACTTGATAGTCGGCGACGTTTCCACCGTGTCGGATCAGAAACATCGCGCCGCCGATCGCGGTGACGATCGCTGCGAGCACGACACCCCATCGCAACAGGTTACCGATGAAAAGCTCGACATGTTCGTCGCTCCAGCGCCCCGTACGCCAAAGCGGCGGTGTCATATGACACCTCGAAGTCCCTTGTATGCCATCTCGATCGCGAGGAAGACGATCACAACAGTGAAGATTGCACGCAGCGCTCGCACTTGCGCGCCCGCGAGCACGCGGGCGCCTGTGAGAGCGCCAGCCAGCACGCCGAGCATGACGGGTAGAGCCAGTACCGGATCGATGTAACCCCGATGCAGATAAACGCCTGCGCTCGCCGCCGCGGTGACGCCGATCATGAAGTTGCTCGTCGTTGTGGAAACCTTGAACGGCAATCGCATCGCCTGGTCCATCGCGAGCACCTTCACGGCGCCCGATCCTATGCCGAGGAGGCCGGAGAGTATCCCGGCGGCGAACATGAGCGAGAAACCCGTCGGGACGTTGTGGACGGTGTACGACTGGATGCCATCCGGGGTGGGGTAGGTTCCGTCCATGCGCAGCCGCGTTGCCCAGCGATCCGATGGACTGTCCGTTGCGTGTTCCTCCCGGGGCCGGAACGAGCGGTACGCGGAGTAGAGCAACACGAGCGAGAAGATGACAGCAATTGCGTTCGTCGTGATCAGTCCGGCGATGTACGCACCCGCCAGCGCGCCAAACGTTGTTGCGACCTCCAGGAACATCCCGATACGAATGTTGGTGTAGCCTTCGCGCACATACGCGGCTGCTGCGCCCGAGGACGTCGCGATGACGGAGACGAGCGAAGCTCCGATCGCATACCGGATGTCGACACCGAACACGAGCGTCAGCATTGGCACGATGATCATTCCACCACCGAGTCCGGTGAGGGCTCCCAGCATGCCGGCCGCGAAGGATCCGACCGCGACCAGGCCGGTCATGAAGAGAATGCTCATCAGTGATTCTGCTGCATCGAACGCGTAGCTTAGCCGGTCGGGCCCGTCGCCGCCAGATACGCGCCTGCGCCACTCCGAGCTGGACAGCACGGACGCGCCCGCAACAGCACCCGTGCCCGGTGCCTACTCGTGAGAAGAGCACGCGACGGAATCACCGCCCTGGCCGCCACGTCGTACAATTCAGCCTACCTCGACATTTCAGTCCTGTCTGATTTCAGGCGCCACGCCATCCTGGGCGCCGGCCTGATCCTACGGCTGGCACCGCGCGCCCAGCAGGCCTCGGACACACTTCGCACCGTAACCCTGCCGCAGGCGCTCGAGATGGGTTTGCGGGTGAGTCCAGCACTCGCCGCGGGCCATGAATCAGTCGTGGCCGCGCGCGCAGCCCGACTCATTGTGACGGGTGAATATCTCACTTCCCTCGGCGTGACATCCAGCGCGGCCGTGGAACGACCGTTCTGGGAACGAATCCCGTCACCAACGGCGTTCCTGTTTCATCCAGTGTGCGGCCGCAGGACGAGCTTTACGGGTCCGGGGTCGCGGCGGCGATTCCAATCTTTACTGGCGGCCGGCGGGGAGCAGAGCACCGATGCCCAACAGTGTGGAGCCGTGGGATCGTCGTGATTTAAATCGTTGTATAGCGCAATGATTCTTGCGCTATACAACGCCCCGGGGTGCGAAGGGGTCCTCCGTTCAGCTCCGTAACCGCTGTTCTCGCAATGCTCTAGCGCCTGATCTGCAGTTGGCGCGCGCGTTGCTAAGCTGTATGCTGTCCGCGCCGGCAACGCTGGCCGAAAACTGTTCACTTGGGGTCACGGATGTCAAAGCGCGGAGGCCCCACACTGATCGAACTAATGATCGTGGTGGTGATCATAGGCATTCTTGCCGCGGTCGCTATTCCAAAGCACAACGTCATGAAGCACAAGGCGCATCTCTCCACTGTAATTCACGATCTCAAGAATCTGGAGACGTCGCACGAGGCGTTCGCGTCTTCCAGCTCGGGCGTGTATTTCTCACACACATACATTCTGCCGTCGGATACCGCGAACACTTTCGGGGCGTCACAGCGTGTCTCTGTCGTTGTGGCGGCCAACGGTCAGTCCGGGTGTAGCGCGACGGCCACGCACACCGGTGCGCCTGGTCATGCCTGCGCGGTGTTCGTCGGTGTGGCGCCAGTTGCGCCCGCTACATTCGACGGCGCGCCCGCCTGCGATTGATCACGCGATCACTACGAGCCGCCACATGATGCGATCCGTCTGAACATCCTTGCCAAGCACGAAAGTGTGCGACCCCGCATCGACAAAGCCGAACTTGCCGTAGAATGCAATCGCCCGCGGATTACGCTCCCAGACCCCAAGCCAGATCGCCAGACTTCCGCGCTCCCCGGCCGAAGTGACCGCAGCTTTCATGAGACGGTGCGCGAGCCCCGTCCCACGGTAGGAGCGCTTGACGTAAAAGCGGCGGATCTCCGTCGCCGGCGATCGCACGTGTCGCGGCACTGCGGCTCCCGTGAGGAGTTGTGCGTATCCGACCAAGTCGCCCTCGGACTCTGCCAGCAACGTGGTCCCACGCGCGTCCGCCAGCTCGTCGCGTATCTGCGCGGTGCTGAAGTGCGCGCCGGCGAACGCATCCATGTCTTCGGCGCTATTGTCTTCGCCGAACGTATCTCGAAAGGTCGCTTCGGCAAGTACCGCCAGTGAGGCGGCGTCGGCGGTGGTGGCGCGTCGAATCAGCAGCGCGTCGGGCATTACGTCCACGCGGCTACGCCTACCGGTAGTTTCCAAATTTGAGCTCCACGCCAAAATCGCCGGCCCGGAGGATACCCATCGCCGTCTGAAGGTCGTCGCGCGACGGCGAGCTGACGCGAACCTGGTCCGCCTGGATGGCCGCCTGCACCTTTGGAATCTTGGCTTCCTTGATAGCTGCAGCAACTTTCTTGGCGGTGTCGCTGTCGAGCGCGGTCTTGAGCTTTATCTCGCAGCGGACCGTGTCGCCGCCCGCCGGTGTCACGTCGCCGATATCGAGATTTTTCACCGGTACGCCGCGCTTCACGAGCTTGCCCCAGAGAACGTCAGTTAGGGCCTTCATCTGGTATTCGCTGTCAGCAACGAGTACGAGCATTTCTTCGGCTCGCTTGAATTCGATCGCCGACTTGGAGCCCTTGAAGTCGTACCGCTGTGCGATTTCCTTTTGCGACTGATTCACCGCGTTGTCGACTTCCTGCATGTCCACGCCAGTCGTCACGTCGAACGAGTTCTGCTGTGCCATGATTGCGTAATGAGATTCAGTTGATGTCGGCCGCGACCGCAGCGACGTCCGCCTGCCCGTAACCTGCTTCAATGATCCTATCGAACCGATCGGCGATGGCCGGAAGTATGTTGAGAGAACCTCCAGCGGCGGCAGCGCTCTCAAGCATCAGCCGGATGTCCTTTCGCGCCGCAGATAGTTCAAATGCGGCGGGAGTGAATTCGCCGTCTGCCATCCGCTGGCCGCGTGCGGCGATCTGCGTCCCTGGGTTGAAGTCGTCGAATACGGTGACCGCGTCTCTCGGAGTAATGCCCAGCGCTCTGCCAAGCGTGAAGACTTCGGCGACGCCACTGACAACGAACATCATCGCCATGTTACCGAAGAGTTTGTACGCGGCGGCAAGATCTGGCCGCGCTCCCATGTAGCGCACCTTCCCCGTCATGTTCTCCAACTCGTGCCGAGTCTCCTCGAAGGCGTCAGCGGGACCCGCAACGAGCATGGAGCCCGTCGCCGCGCGCGCGTTCGCGGGCCCCATGAAGACCGGCGCGTGGAGAAATCTCACTCCCTGCGATGAAAGTCGTTCGGCCCGCGCCGCGGTGGACTGCGCAGCCGTGGTAGAGTGATCGACTACAATTGCGCCCGCGGCCAGAGTCGGGAGCAGTTTCTGGAGCACGTCGTCAACAGCGTTGTCGTCGAGGAGCGACAGATGCACGCGCGACGCATCTCGAACCGCCGTAGCGGGATCGGGAGCGAGGATAGCCCCTTGGGACTCGAGCAAAGCGGCACGAGAAAGGGTACGATTCCAGACAGTCACCTTGTCGCCGCGCGCGAGCATCGCGCTGACGAACGCGCTGCCCATCAGCCCCGTACCGAGAAATGCTTTCATGGCTGAAAGCTAGCTCCCGAACTCGGCTGGCGCGCTATTCGCGGTACGCACTCATACGAGCGAGTTGGGACCAGATATCGAGAGGGTACCGCTCATTTCAGGCACATTATCATGGCGCGAGTAATCATTAGCCGTTTCCATACGTTCAGCCCGGGCCAGTGACTATCGACAGACAAGGAGCAAGCCGCGAGGTAGCCGATGGTCACGGGAAAACCTGGCGTGTGCGAGAGATGACAATGGCCGAAGGTGACGGGTCAGCGACGCGACGCTCGCTGATTGCGCTCAACGACATGATCATCCGACGCTTCTGGTCCTTTCCGCGCGGCTGGAGAGAGCTGAGCGACCCCGCTCTCATAGCTTTGATCGAGGGCCCAGCCCAGCCGCATCCAGAATCAGCGGACGATAGCGACTGAGATCGTGTTGGATGCGGCTGCTCGCGCAGTGACTATTTCAGTCGTGGCGCGGTGGTCCTCGGAGCCTTGACACAAGCTGGCCATGTGGTTGGCGTACGGAATCTGCCGGCTGCGGCGTTCGGCGTCTGCTGCGCGATGCGCGCGGCCTCCGCGGCAAGGTCCACGCGTTCGCGAGTTATCATCGTGGGATCTTCGGACGCGAGGTAAGCGAGCATCGCGGTCAGCGTCGCGTTTGACTTGAGATCGTCGAACACGATCTTGTCGAACGTATCTCGCTGGGTGTGCCACGTGTAGTTACCGTAATCCCAGCCAAGCGCACCGAGTCCGAACGCCGGGAGACCGTTGCAGCCGAACGAGAAATCGTCACTGCCGCCGCCAGCCGGGAAGCCTGCGCCGCCGAACTTCACCTGCTCCTGGAATACGGTGGGCAATTTTGAGAGCCACTGCGTGATGTGCGCTGCGCCATTCGGCAGCCCGCCGCCCCCCATGCGAACCACACGCCCGGTGCCGTTGTCCTGGTTGAACAACGCCTGCAGACCCTTGAGAACTTCGGGGTGGTCTTCCGTAAACGCCTTTGAGCCCACCTCGCCTTCTTCCTCACCGCTCCAGTGACCGACGAGGATGGTGCGCTTCGGATGCGGGTACACCTGCTTGAGAATCCGCATGGCCTCCAGCATTGTGATCGTGCCCGTCCCGTTGTCTGTCGCGCCTGACGAACCGTCCCACGAGTCGAAGTGCGCCGAAAGCATCACGTACTCGTCCGGCTTCTCGCTTCCCTTGATTTCGGCGATCGTGTTGAACACGGGTTGCTCACCGAGGAGGTCGGCGTCGAGATTCATGCGAATGCGCGGGTTCTGCCGATTCTCAGTCAGACGGAAAACAAGACCGTAATCTTCGCAGCTCAGGTCGACCGTGGGTGCCTTCGTGTCATAGGTCTCGAACACTTCGATCGTGCCCCATGCGTCCTTCGGCCGCGATGTGATAAGTCCGGCGACTCCACCTTCCTCCAGTCGCTTACCCAGCTCACCGCCGCCGAGGGCGAGGCTGTATCCGGTACCGCGTACGTCGCGGCCACCCCATTCCCGGTTCACTTGTGCGCGCAGACTGTCCATGCGCACTCTTGACTCGGGCGTTGCGTTGGTCGCCCAGTCTTCACGTGGCCGGCAGGTGGGCTGCGGAGCCGAGACGAGTATGAACTTGCCGCGCGCATTTGGCAGCCACTTAACGAACTCCGTGCTGTCAGCGAAGCGCGGAAGGATTATCGTTGTTGCGGTGAGATCGCGCTTACCTGTACCCGGGCTGTAGCCGACCATCATTCCTTCGAGCGAGCGGACGCGCGGCTCGATCAGATCGATGTGCGAGTATCCGCGGCGCCAGCCGCGCCAGGTGCCGTACTGCTCGTTTCTCGCATCGATGCCCAACGACTTGTAGGTCTTCACCAGCCAATCATTCGCGCCCCGCAGCTCCGCGGTACCCTGGAGACGAGGGCCAACGGAGTCGAACAGGGCCTGCGACAGTTCATAGACGTGCGAGCTGTCCATGCCGAGCGCCCAGATGCGCTTGATAGTCGGGTCGTCAGTGGGGAAAGATTGAGCGTGCAGCGCACCGAACGAAGTAATGCATGGCGACACGAGCGGCGACGCTAGCAGCGCGCCGAGAAGCAGAGTCTTGCGAAGCATTCTGATCGAAGCTGAAGTGAGGCCGCCTTGCCACACGATTGGCCGAGCGGTCGTACGTCGGACGCTGGGGGGCGGCCGGATCACAAGATACATACGTTGGAAGGTGCGAGAACGTGGTGAGGCCGCTGGGATGGTATCAGACGCCGAAGTCGATGAACCCGTGGCGAGGGTCAGTGGAAAGGAGTTTCACCCGGCAACGGTCTCCGACGTCCAGCCCGTGTCCGCCCTGCATGACCCGGCCCTCGACGGGCGGCGATAACAGGCGAACGAAGGTGCCGTTGCTGTTGACGCCGGTTACGATGGCGTCGAAAGTCTCGCCAATCCTGTGTGACATGCTCACAGCCGCGGCTACTTTCCGTACCTGTCGCTCGACCTTGCGACCTGCATCCTCGCGTTCGGTACAGTGCGTCGCGATGGCGGTCAGGTCGGTCATGGCGTACGGCGACTCCTTGCCGGCGAGGACGGCCTTGAGCAGGCGCTGCGTGACGAGGTCGGCGTAGCGACGGTTCGGCGCCGTCGAGTGAGTGTAGTCGTGAGTCGCGAGCGCAAAGTGACCCTCGTCTGGCTGGCCGGGAGTGTGAGCCGTGTACTCGCCGGGCCCTATCAGCTTGACGATGGAGAGCGAAAGGTCCGCGAAATGATCCGGATCGGCGGCACGGCGTGCGACGAGAAAGGCGGAGAGCGCCACCGAGTCAGGCTGTGCGGGAAGAGAGGCACCGTACTGGCCGGCGACCGTGACGATGCGCGCCCAGCGTTCCGGCGATCGAACTACTCGGCGGAGCGTTGGAGAGCCGTGCGCGTCGAGGAATTGCGCCATGACCACGTTAGCTGCGATCATGAAGTCCTCGATCAGCCTGCTTGCGCGCGACTTGTGCATGAGCTCGACATCAACCGTCTGATCGGTATTCACGACGGTCTGTGCCTCGATGGTGTCAAACTCGAGCGCGCCGCTAGCTGCGCGGCGCTTCCGCAGCGCCTGAGCAACCGTGTCCTGAAGCCGCAACTGGTCCTGTATCGCCTGCGTCGCAGCCGGTGGGAGCGATCCGGCGCCATCCAGCCAGGCTCCGACGTTGTCGTATGCGAGCTTCGCGTGATTGGTGACTCGCGCGAGGTACACGTTCTGCGAGCTGACGCTGCCGTCGTCCGCGATCACGTACTCTATCACTACCGATACACGATCGCCGTCCTGCACGAGCGAGGTGAGGTTCGTCGACAGTCTGTCGGGCAGCATGGGGAAGGTCGACACGCCCGTGTACACCGACGTCGCGTTGGCCGCGGCGAATCGGTCGGTAGCCGAGCCCTGGCGCACCGTAGCATCGACGTCCGCGATCGCCACGCGGATGCGAACGGTTCCGTCCGGAAGTCGCTCTGCGACCTCGAGCTGGTCGAGGTCGAGCGAGCTGTCGTTGTCGATCGACGACCAGGGCAGCGCACGAAGATCCTGCACCGCGGCGTCTGCGGAGACGTCCGTTACCGTTGCGGCCGCAACTTCGGCGGCGACGTCGGCCGGTACGTCGGGAATGAAGCCATTGTCGAGCATCGCCTGATGCGCAGCGGCCCGGAGGTCGAAAGGTTGTGACATGCCGTAACGTGCCGGCGCGGGCGACCGCGCACAAGTACCGCTGCCTCCGGCACCGGATGTCAGTGAACGTCGAGCCAGGGACGTTCCCGACTTGCTAAGTTCAGGTGTTACCCCTCCCACCCACGGTCCCAATGACTCGGCTACCCGCATCTGTACATCGCTCGCTGGACATGGTCGCAGTCGCCGGCTTCCTCGCAATGCCCCTCCTGCTTGGGCTCAGTGGGCCTCCGGCGATGCTGTCCTACGCGCTGGCTGCAATCCACCTCGCGATCACCCTCGCCACAAAATTTCCCGACACGGGGCACCGTCCTATACCGCTCCGCGCGCACGGCATCATCGAGCTTGTCGTTGGGATCGTGTTGATCGTGCTGCCTTTCGCCGTTGGCTGGACGGACAATGCGCGCAGCTATTACGTGGTCGTCGGAATTGTGCTGCTGGTGATCTGGGGCGCGTCGAACTATGGGAGACAATACGGCGCAGAGCGAGGACAGAAGGCGCACGCGGATGCCGACAGGGGCTAGTCCGCTGCTGCGTCGTCTCGCGTACGCGATCCTTCTGGTAGCGATCGCGTGCGGCCGCGCGGACACTAAATCGCCGCCACAGGTTGGCGGCGACGCCGGGCGAGCAGCGACTTTGGCGGGGAGCGACAGTGGCGCCGCCGCGGGGCGTGACGAGGGCCCGACCATGAAGGGTGACCACTCCGTCATTCAGTCGGAAGCAGTTGGGCCGCTCAGAGTTGGAGAGTGGCGCCGTCCGGTAATGTCGTTCGTGTACGCGATAAGTGCGCGCGCTGGTCGCGACAGCGAGGATATCATCGTCGTGCACGGAGTGGGCAAGGATACCGTGACGCTCACGTTTGATAACGACACGCTTCGCAGAGTGTTCATCACCCGCGCGGGGCCGGCCACGCGCCGCGGAATTGGAGTGGGGACGCCTTTCGCCCTCGTCGAACACCAACCTGGAGCGACGACCGCTAGGCGCGGAGCTGGAAGCGTGGCCACAATCCGGTCGGAATGCGGCGTCGAGTTCGCGACCGACTCACTCGCGCTGAGCGCCGACAGCGCCGCCCGGCTGAAAGCGCGAGGCTCGTCGGAAGTGCGCGCGATATCGGTTGGCTATTGCAAACCGTGAACGCGCTCCTGACGCAGCCTGAACGCTGGTGACGACCCACTAGCTGTATGTCCAGGCGGGCACCCGGGCTCGACGGAGCCACCCTGTGACAGAAGCCCGGTCGCGTCTGGCAACCGGGCTTCTGTTACAGCAAATCTCACTTGCCTGCTTACGGAGTCACGAGGATGAGATACGGTGAAGGTCTCCAGAAAGCTTTCGGATCAGTTATGTGGATTGCGCCGTGGAAGACGCGGCCCTTTGCGTTCGACCGGTCCGCGCCCGTCAGATCCTGAGCGGAGACGATCTCATAACTCCGCGTGGTGTCGACTGGCACGGTGGTGAGTGCAGACATGTCAAACGCGCGGAAGAGCGTGCTGTCCGGGTGCGCATTTGACGGCCTGATGGTCTGCCCAAGCTTTACAATGAACGGGAAGCGCGAGCCGCCGACTTCCTGCACGACTCCGTGCTTGACGAGGTAATTCGCGGTACCGCTGACGACGAAGACGCGACGGTTCTCGTACGCGCTGGAGTCAATCGTGTAGCCCAGCTGCTGTGTACGGTACTGGAGCGAGTCGCCGCGGATATTGGCTGCGTAAAGCTGACGAACCAGCGAGTCGGCGCGAACCTGGGACGAAGCGAGCTGCGTTTGGAGCGCCGAGACGGTGGACTTGAACTCGTCCACCTGTCCCTTGAGCTCGCTGTTCTCTCCGCCGAGCGCCGAGACCCTCGCGCTTATCGCATTCAGCCGCGCGCGGGTCGTCCGAAGTCGCTGAAGCGCCTCGACCGTGCGTGCGCGGACGCCTTCTTCATACGTCGCAATGGGCTCGCCATTGTTCTTCGCCTTGATTCCGGCACGCGACGTGGCCGAGTCGATGGACGCCATGGCGGCGAGCAGGCTGCGCGTGGCTCCAAAGAGGGAATCCTTCTGCGCCTGCAATTGAGCGTTCTGCGATGTGAGTGCGGAGTCGTGGGTCTGTACCGTCTGTGTCGGCGCGGCTGTGCCGCTGGCGCTGCCCGTTTCGCCTCTCTGGCAGGCTGCGAGGAGCAGCGCTCCTACGACGGGCGACGTCCATTTGTTGATGCGAATCATTCCGTTTCCTCCTGTTTGGTTTCGCGCCCTGCGGGGCAGGGATCCCGGTCCCGGTGCGGCCGAGAAGTCGCCTGCGAGGATCACGCCATGGCGACAGGCAAGTGTTTATGCCCAGGGACGAAGGATACTGCGGCCAACCGTAATTTTCGCGGGTCTCGGATATCTTTAATCCAATGCTCATCCGGCGGCAGCACACCAGTTTCGGCGCCAGGATCCGTCTTGTCTGCCGCCGGTATTGGTACGATAGCGCGCGGCCGGTTCCGATGGCCGCGCTGGCGGTGTTGTTAGCGCTTTTCGCAACGCCGCGCTCCGCGCTCGCGCACGCGCGACTCGTGCACAGCAATCCGGAGAACGGGGCGCACGTAACCGCGCCGCCGCGGTTAATACAGTTGTGGTTCAGCGAAGCGGCCGCCGCGACCTTGACGCATGTCACCTTGCGGAGCGACGACGGCGCGCGAATCGCCGTTGGAAGCACCCGACCCGACTCGGCAAACCCGCTGCTGCTGACCGCGTCGGTCGAATCGGACATGCCGCCGGGAGCGTACACTCTGGCATGGAGCACGGTGGCTGAGGATGACGGTCATCCGTCTCACGGAACAATCACCTTCGTCGTTGGTCCGGCAACCGGGCCCTATAATTCACTCCCTCCTTCGCCGTTGGCTTCGGCGGGACCGACGGCGCTGCCTACCCCGATTGCAACTGGCTCCATGGACGTGGAATCCGGGGCCTACATACTGTCACGATGGCTGAACTTAGTAGCCATCATCACGATCATCGGCGCAGTGGCGTTCCGGGTGCTCGTTGTACCAGCCGTCGTTCGTGGTGACGCATCCGGTCAGAGTGCGGCGTTTGCACCGATCGCGATGCGCGCGGCGGCCCGGCTGGGTCTGCTCGGGGGCGGCGCGGCGCTGATCGGCTCTGCGGGGCGCTTGGCTGCAGAACGGCTCGTCGCAGGCGAAGGCACCCACGTATCGACGTTACTCCATACGTCGTGGGGCCATGTATGGCTAGCGCAGCTCGTGCTTGGGGTAGCAGCATGCGCCGCGTTCGCGACGGCGGTGAGCGCGATCACGCGGCGACTGAGACTCGGGTCGTGGATTGCCGCGGGTATCGTCGCACTGCTGATCGGCGCCGCTCCTGCGATGTCGGGTCACGCGATGGGCGCTTCTGCGTACCGAGATGCGTCGGTCACGCTTGACGTCGTACACGTGCTTGCTGCAGGGGGGTGGTTGGGCGGCCTCCTCGCCGTCGCACTTGCGGGCGTGCCTGCAGCGCTCTCGGTCAGCGCCGATACCGATCTGGCCGGCGGCCTGCCACTAATTGCGCGTGTGGTCAACGCATTCAGTCCGACAGCTCTGGCATTCGCCGGATGCGTCGTCGTGACGGGCGGGATTGCCGGGTGGCTCCGGGTCGGGTCGCTCGCGCAATTATTCAGCACGAGCTACGGCAAGACCCTCCTGATCAAGCTGGCTCTCGTTGCGCTCGTGCTCGCCGGCGGCGCTTTCAACTGGCTACGCATGCGGCGGTCGCTCACGCACTATGAATCGGAGACGGCGGCGGTGATGACGTTCCGGCGGACGGCGTGGCTGGAGCTCGTTACGGGTGCGTTCGTGATCGTGGCCACTGCAGTGCTCGTCGCGCTGCAACCTCCGGTTCACTGAAACCGGTGAGCCGTCAGGCTAAATGGCGCATCGGCACTGACGCCGTAGCAGGACGACGGTGCAACGCGTCGCGTAGCAGCGCTCGCGTCGACTCGGCAGAAAACTCGTCGAGCTCGAGTCGAGGTGGTCGTACGAGCGTACTCCCGCACCCCAGTTCGCTCTGAACAAACTTGATCTGCTGCACGAAATCTGGAAGCGTGTCCAGACGCAGCAGCGGCAGAAACCAGTCATAGATTTCCCGCGCCTGCCGAAGCTCACCAGCTATTGCGAGGCGAACCATCTCGACAGACTCGGCTGGAAGTGCATTCACCAGTCCCGCTATCCAGCCGTTGGCACCCATTGCGATCGACTCGACGATCATGTCGTCGAGTCCGGCGAAGACGTTGATTCTGTCACCGAGCTGCGCCACGACGGCGGTTACACGTCTCACATCGCCGCTGGACTCCTTGGTGGCGTGCAGGTTTTCGTGCCTGCAGAGCTCTTCCAGTTGCGGCGGTGTTACATCCGTGCCGTAAGCGATGGGATTGTTGTAGAGCATGCACGACAGGTCTGTCGCCGTGATGATCGCGCTGAAATGCGCGTGTATCTCGCGCCACGGTCCCTTGTGTACGTATGGTGGTAGCACCATCAGGCCACCGCACCCCGCTTCGGACGCACGTTGCGCGAGTGCGACACATTCTCGAGTCGCGAGGCCAGCGATGCCCGCGACGACGGGGACACGACCTCCGACGGCGTTGACGCACGTCTGGAGAACTGCAATCTTTTCGTCGAAGCCGAGTGTCGCGCTCTCGCCAAGTGATCCGAGCGCAACGATCCCGGTGCAGCCGTGATCGACGAGCCAGTTCACGTGTCTGGCTAGGAAGTCGTGATCAACGCTCAGATCACGGCCAAAGGGCGTTGTGATGGCGGGGAATACGCCCGTCCACTCTGTCTTGTTCATGGGTTCACTTCCTCGATGCTCTCATGTAGGTGTGCGCCTCGCCCCGCTAAGTACGCGCCGGCCGCTGTCAGCGTGCGAATCTGCGCCGGTTCCACTGGTGTACGAACCGTGTCAGCGCCCCAGCCGAGCAGGAACTCGAGGGCGGGCATGCAGATACGCCCCTGGCAGGGGCCCATGCCGGTTCTCGTATACAATTTTGCTTTTCGCGCCGCGTCCAAATCTCGAACGGCACCGTAACGCACATCCTCACATCTGCACACGATTGTGGAGGGCTGAGTGAGCGCGCGAAGTTCCGGGCGGGGCGCGAAAGCGACCTTCATTCTGCGAGCCGCAGCCTCGAAGGTCGCCCGTCGGCGCAGCAGTTCACGCACAGGTCCGCTAGCCGACGCTGCGGCGAATGCGGCAATCTCGCCTTCCACTACGGACATCGGCGCACCGCCTATGCCGCTGATCTCACCGGCGGCAAAGACATTCCCCACTGAAGTTCGCTGGTCGGTGCTTACGACGACCGCGCCGTCGCGCGTGTCACACCCCAAAAACTGCGCGAGTTCTACGTTGGGGATGAGGCCATACCCAGTGCACAGTATGTCGACATCCTGACTCCAGGTGCGGCTGCCATCGGTCACCGTGATGGACTCCAACGCAGAGTTGCCTTCGGCCGACTGCACCCACGTTCCAGTCGAGTAGCGGAGTGGGCCGAGTTGTGCGCGATACCTTGCGGCCTGTAGCAGGATTGAAGGTGCGCGCACAAGTCCAGCAGCGAACCGTGCCACGCTCATCAACGGTGCCTGCTCCGCCAACAGAACGATCTTTGCGCCAGCTGCGCGCATCGATGCGGCGACCGGTAGCATCAACGGGCCCGATCCCGCTAGGGCAACGCGCTTCCCATTGAACTTCGCGCCGGACTTGAGCAGCGCCTGTGCTCCACCAATGCCGAGTACCCCGGGCAACGTCCATCCATCGAAAGGAATACACAATTCGCGCGCACCGGTCGCGAGCACGAGCGTCCTCGCATGAATGCACAGCGGTACGCCCGATGATTCGGCGACAACCAGATGGCCGTCCGGCGCGCAGACAACATCGATGACAGACGCTTCGCCGATGAAAACGGCTCCCGAACGGGTGAGCTTGTCGAGCCACCACCCGCCCGCCCCGCTCGGTCGCGCATTCGGAAGGTGACGCCAGATCTGTCCTCCCGGCCTGGGCGCACGGTCAAGCAGCACGACCCGCGATCCTAGCTCGGACGCTCGCACGGAGCAGGCTATGCCGGCCGGCCCGGCACCGACGACGACGACATCAGCGACGAGGTCGCGCGGCGTCACGTAGAGACACCACAGAGAATCCGCATGCCTGCTGCGACCTGCGTGACGCAAGCGCGCCTGTGGGGCACGCCGTCGATCGTCACGCGGCACTCGAAGCAGACCCCCATACCGCAGAATGCGGCGCGTGGCGCGCCCTCCACTGATTCGCGAAGCGTGGTGATGCCAAGATTGAACAGCGCGGCCGCGACAGTGATGCCAGATGGAACGGCGGCGTGCCGACCGTCAACGCTTATCTGAACCTGGTCGGCGGAGGCGCGGGAGTTCGTCAATGTGCGCCAACCGACGCCGCCAAACGGGACGGCGAGTACGGCGCGGCGTCGATCGCGGGTACGGCTCCCGTCATCAGAGCCGCGAGAATCTTTGCTGTGGCAAGTGAGGTTGTGATCCCGAGTCCCTCGTGCCCCGCTGCGATCCACGTGCTCGACGTTGCCGCTTCGTCACTCAGTGCGCCGATGAGCGGCAGCTTGTCCGACGTGGCTGGCCGGAAACCAGTCCACGTGCGTATCGCCGAAATGTGAGCCAGCGTGGGCATGAAATGGAATGTGCGCTCCAACATGCGCTGAACTATCGACGAGTTGACTCCGCGGTCCCACCCCGCGAGCTCTCGCGACGATCCGATCAGAAGCTGGCCAGTAGCTCGGGGCTGCACGTTGAACGCAACGGACTCCGTGGTCATCGTGTGCGCGCTCGTGAGGTAACCTAGTTCGACCAACTGATGGTTGCAGAATCCTGGATACCTGTCGGTGATCACCAGATGTCCCTTGCGCGGGACGATGGGAAGACTCGGCGTTAGCGACGGTGCCCATGCGCCTGCTGCGTTGACTACGCTTCCGCATGTAATGGTGTCACCGCCAGCGCTCACGCATTGCGGCCCGATCGAATCTACGCGAATTCCCTCACGCAGGCGTGCACCATTGCCGATCGCGCGCCGCATGAGTTGCAGCGCGGCGTTCGGCGGGTAGATCACGCTGTCGCCCGGCACCCGGAGTGCGCCCGCCAGCCCAGGTCGAAGATTCGGTTCGGCGGCGGCCAGCTGTGCGGGCGACAGGAGCTCGGCGTCAACATGCACAGTTGCGTACACGGCGCGTTTCGCATGAAGCAGCTGCAGCTGCTCTTCGTCCTCCGCAATCCAGAGCGTTCCGCACGGATCATATTCCGCGGAGAACGACAGATCGGTGGCGAGCTCGGACCACAGGCTCACCGAGTACGCCGTGAGCGCCAGCTGGGCAGGTGAATCATCCATCACGACCAGGTGGCCCATACCCGCAGCGGTCGCACCGCATCCTACAAAGCCCGTGTCGATTACGAGCACGCTCATACCAGCGCGGGAGAGCTCGTCGGCACACGCCGCGCCGACAATGCCCGCCCCCACCACAACGACATCGGGACTCGGGTTCATGCGCGCAACCTGTCGACCCGCCCTATCGGCGCGCCGTTCACGTGCCAGAAATTCCCAGAATGAAAGGATCCGCGCCGTCGAAGCGCAGCGTCGATTCGCCCATGATGTAGGCTCGCCCGCGTATGTGGGGGATGAGCTCGCCCCGGGCGTTGACCGTCAGCCAGCCGGTGAACAGGCTCCCGGTGATACTTTCCTGTCGCCACTCCGCACCCAGAGCCAGTTGTCCGCGCGCGTGCAGAATGGCAAGCTTGGCTGACGTTCCAGTGCCGCACGGCGACCGATCGTACTCACCGCCCGAGCAGAGCACGAAGTTCTTCGAGTCCGCATCGGGTCGTGACGGAGGCGCTGAGATCTCGATGTGGTCGATGGGCGCACCTTCCGCGCCAGAGACTCGCGCGGCGTTGAGCGCATCCTGGATCGCCTGTGTCACTCGGGTGAGCTCCTTCGCGTTTGCCGAAGTGACGCGGATTGGCGTGTCGTGCGTGATGAAGAACCAGTTTCCGCTCCACGCTACGTCACCCACGACTCTTCCGACACCTGGAACGTCCACAGCGATATCGAGCGCGTGAACGTACGACGGAATGTTTACGATAGTGATGGAGCCGTCTTCGCCAAGCTCCGCGGAAACTGTTCCAACCGGAGTGTCGATTCGAATCGTACCGGGACTTATGCGCCCCAGGTGCTGAAGTGTGCGCACGACGCCAATGGTGCCGTGTCCGCACATTCCGAGGTAGGTCCCATTGTTGAAGAAGATGACGCCGACCGTCGAATCCGGATTCTCCGGCGGCGTGAGCAGCGCGCCGACGATCGCGTCATGGCCGCGGGGCTCGCACACGACGGCGCGGCGCAGGTGATCGAAGTTCGACCGAACGTCGGCCGCGCGCTCTGCCATCGTTGCGCCACGCGGTTGTGGCCATCCGTCGAGCACGACGCGTGTAGGCTCGCCTTCCGTGTGCGAATCGACGACCCTGATAGCCGGCGGCATGGACGCCGGAATGCGTGCTTCGCTCACGGGTTGATCTGCACCGTCTTGATCTCCGTGTAGAACTCCCTCGCCGCTGGTCCCTGCTCCCGGCTTCCAGAGCTCGAGCCCTTCATACCTCCGAACGGCGCGTGCGGATCGACGCCTGTTGTGTCACCGTTCACGCGGACGAGACCCACGTGAATCCGGTTGACGTATTCGAGCGCCGTCCGCAGATCGCGCGTGAACAGTGACGCGCTCAACCCGTACGAAGTTGAGTTGGCGAGCTCGATAGCATCGTCAGCATTGTCAACAGTAAAAGTAGCAAGCACGGGTCCGAACAGCTCGCGTTGCGCAATGATACCATCTGCGTTCCCACCTCGCACCACCGTCGGCGGGAAGAAATTGCCGTCGTTGAAATCGCTGGACTCCGGCACCGCGCAGGCAAAAATCGTCTCGGCGTTCGCCTCCTTCAGTGCGCTCCTGATCGAATCGTGTGAAGCGCCGCTGATGAGCGGGCCGACCGCTGATGCGGCATCAGTTACCGGGCCCAGTGGAAGCGATTCCACCTGCGCGCGCAGCTCACGCAGAAACTCTGCTTCGACGCTTCGCGACAATATTACGCGGCTCGTCGCGGTGCACTTCTGGCCCGCGTATCGCATCGCGCCGGCGGCGGTAAGCGCCGCGGCGCGTGCGATGTCGGCGTCGGGCATGACAATGACCACGTTCTTTCCGCCCATCTCCGTCTGGTAGCGAATGTTGCGGGCTGCCGCGGAAGCTGCGACGCGTGCGCCGACGGCGCCGGAGCCAGTAAAGCTGACCGCGCGGATTTCCGGAGCCTCGATCAGCGCAGCGCCGACAGTTGCTCCATGGCCGAGCAGCACATTGAAGACACCAGGTGGCAGTTCCGCGGCGAGCGCGGTTTCGGCGAGTGCCGAAGCGAGCATCGACGACGATTCTGCCGGCTTGAGTACAACTGTGTTTCCGAAAGCAAGCGCGGGGGCGGCTTTCCAGAGGGGAATCGCGAGTGGGAAATTCCACGGAGTGATCAGAGCAACCACTCCTAGCGGCCCGTGTAGACTGAACTGGAGTGCGCCGGAAACCTGAGCCGGTATGACCTGACCGATCTCTCGCACGGCTTCACCGGCGTAGTAGCGAAGAATGACGATACAGCGCCCCACCTCTCCGCGAGCCTCGCCGATCGGCTTCCCCACCTCTCTCGCCATGAGCTGCGCCAACTCCTCGGCGCGCCCCGCGATGACGCCAGCCCAACGGTGCAGATGTTCTGCGCGCGCCGGTCCGGTGAGGCTGCGCCACGCCGGCAGCGCGACCGCGGCCGCCGCCGCCGCGTACTGCGCGTCAGCCGCCGTTCCTACCGGGACACGTGCGACTACATCCTTTCGATTGGATGGGTTGAGATGATCGAACAACTCGGTGCTAGCGCCGTCGTGCCAGCCATTGTCGATGAAATGCTGGAGTCGCGCGGTGGTCGCCTGTGTCACGATTGGTCGTCCGTGAAGCGGACTCGCCGTAAGTGAGCGCCACTTGCATGCGGAGATGCCGGTCGCTCTGTTGGTGTAGCCGCTGAATGATCGCCAACGTGAACGGCCGCTCCGCGGGCGGGTAGCTGCGAGACGCCGGCACCGCCGATCGCCGCCGCTCTTCCCTTCACGGCGGCATCGAACGCTGGCACCGTCGTCCCCGTCAGCGTCTCATAACTCTTCCGCACGAGAGCCAGAGACGACTCCAGCCTCCCCAATGTCGCCATCGCCTGCGATGTCGGCCGGTACTCAGCACCGCCCGCGACGTCGCCCGCGCCGCTTCCCACCTCGCCCGCCAGCCATACGAGCTGCATGTACAGGCTCGCTGGCTCGACGAAGTACTTGTCGTCGCTCTCGAGGTCGGAGCGCGATAGCAGACTGTACTCCACGTTCGTCATCCGAACGTCGAGCGTGTCAAGCGCGGACACGATGTCCGAGCTGCCCGCGTTCGCCTTCCTGTCATCCGCGACCCGCTTCCGCATCACTTCGATCCGATTGATCATCTCCGCCGCCTCCTTCATGGCGTCGCGAATGCGAACTTGCGCTCGCGTCGAAGCGACCAGATCGGCATCGATGGATGTCGTCGCTGTATCCCGGATGATGTCGAAGGGCTGCGTCCAACTTCTCCCGCCAACCGTGAGCCGCACGGTGTATCTGCCGGGCGCGGCGATCGGCCCGGTGCGTAGCGGCGGCTCGATCCCCCAGTGCAGTACGGGCCGCGTAGCCTTGCCCCCGAACCGCGGTTCGGCGAAAATGTGCGGATTGTCCGGCGCCATTGTTCGCAGCGCAACCTGCGGCGCGGGTTCGTACCGAATGTCCCATGGCACGCGGTTGAGGCCCGCGCGCGACCGCATGTGCATTTCACGCACGGTTCGCCCCGCCGCATCGACCACGACTACAGTTACGCTGTCGCTGCCAGATCGTCCTGCTGCGCTCGGCATCTCAAACGTGAAATCTGCATGGCCGCCCCGCGCCTGACGAAATGCAAGGTGAGGTGGGAACAGGCGAGTGTCTGAAGAATCAGAGGGACTCGCGCCCTGTTCCAGCGCGGTTATATCGCGCAGGATGTACAACCCGCGACCGTACGTCGACACTACCACGTCATGCCACCGTTTCGGAACGACTATCCACGTTACTGGTGCGGCCGGAAGCCCCGCGTTGAAACGGGTCCAGCTCGCGCCGTCGTTCATCGAATAGTAGAACCCGTTGCCGGTGCCCGCGAACAACATCCCCTTCCTGTTGGGATTCTCGGCGATCGACATCACATATGACAACGGATGATCCTGCGGAAGATTGGAGTTGATCCGGGTCCACGTCCGCCCGTAGTCGCTTGTCCTGTACAGGTAGGGTCGGCGGTCATCCATCATGTGAAGATCGATCGCGACGTACGCGGTTGCCGGATCAAAGTGCGAGGGCTCGATCTTGCGGATCGTTCCCCAGGCCGGCAGCCCGCGGATGTTGGCGGTGACGTCGGTCCACCGCGCACCGCCGTCGAGTGTGTACCAAAGCTTGCCATCGTTGGTACCCGCCCAGATCAGCCCGCGCCGCACTTCCGACGGCGCTATCGCGAACACAACCTCGCCGTAGAACTGGCCGAGGTTGTCGCCCACCAAGCCGCCGGACGACACGATGCGAGACGAATCACGTGTGGAGAGATCCGGGCTGATCACGGACCAGTTCTGTCCAGCATCCGATGTCCTGA
>JALYTX010000072.1 GCA_030854055.1 Gemmatimonadota bacterium
CTGAACGCGCCAGTCTGAATTGGGATCATGTTCAGGCCGATTTCGGTACCGACATTCTGCATCGATCCGCCGTTGATGACCTTGGTGCTGAAGCCTGTCGATGAAGCGAGACCAGCAGTCAACACCAAGCCAGTCGTCTTCTTCTGATACTGGGTGACTTCAAAACCCATTCGACCGCCGAACAACGTAGCGTCGAAACCGCCTTCGACTTCCGTCGACTGCTCGGGCTTGATCGTATTGAGACCGACCTGCGCGCCCTGACGTAAGCCGTTGGATCCGTCTTCAAGCAGTGCTGTGAGGAAGGTGTACTTGAAGTTCACCGGAACTCGGTTGCCGGCCTTGCCCCACGCTAGCCGCAGCTTCAAGTTGTCCGTCTTCGGCGGCAGCCACGGCAGCCTGTACGATACCGACGCCTTCGGATATGCATTGTAGGCGTTTGGGTCACCGTTAGTGCTCGAGCGCTCAGCGTTCACTGCACCGGTGAGGAGCAGGCGATCGCCCGCGGTCAGCAACTCTTCCTGGCCGTAGAACGAGAGCGTCTTCGTGAGGCTCTGAGCCTCCGAGACGGCCGTTTGGGTGGCAGTCGCGATGTTTGTCACGCCAGGGAAAAGTCCGAGGCCCTGATTGAACGTGTTGTCTACCTGTGACCGCTCCTGGCGCAAGCCAGTGGATGTTGTCGCCGTGAATGCCGACGCGATGAGCTTGTGGGTAAGGTTCAGGTTGAGATTCGCATTCACGACGTTGGTGTTACCATGGGCAACCGTGCCTGGATATGCACTGAGCAGACCCGACTGCTCCAGGAACGTGTACGGCGGCGAATAGACCAGTGCCTGGTCGGAATAGCTGTCCACACCACCTAAGAGCGAGACGTCAAGCGTCTGGCGCGAAGAAGCAACCACTGACCAGTTCGCCTGCGCGCTGCCAATGAGACGGTAAACATTCTCAGGCGTCTGGATCGCTTGCTGATCTTGCAGGATGTTCGCATTACTTGCCACGAACGGATCCGGCAGGTACTGCCCATTCACCGTGCGGGAGAAGTCGAAGAACGTTGGCGTCCCCGAAATCACGTCCAGCGGGTTGATGGCGTTGTTGTCGTTGCCCGATATACCGCGCTTGGTCAGCGTGTGCAGTACTTCAGTGTTCGCGCGTAAGTTGATCTTCGAACTGAACTGCTGAGTCAGGTTGACGCGGAGGTCCTGTTTGTCATAGCCGTCCGTGGACGTGATTCCCGCATCGTGCTTGACGCCGGCCGAAGCGAAGTACGTCGTACTGCCGTCTCCCGCTCCGCCCCGCAGGGAAGCGGAAGTCTCGTACGAAAGACCCTTGTTGCCGTACAGCTGGCTCTGCGGATCGGTGCAGCCCGCGTACGGATTGGCTGCAAAATACTCTGTTGCGCTGCTGTACCCAGACGGCGTATTCGCAGTGATGAAGGCCGTGGCCTGCGCCTGCGAGAAGCAGCGCAGATTCATCTGATTCGCGAGTGCCGACGTTCCAAAGCGCTGCACGAAGTCAAGCGATGGAGCGCCCGCGCGGCCGCGCTTGGTCGTGATGATAACCACGCCGTTTGCACCGCGGGATCCGTAGATGGCACCGGCCGACGGTCCCTTCAGCACCTCGATCGCCTCGATGTCTTCCGGGTTGAGGTCGGCAACCCGATTCACTTGCTGATCCTGGTTGGAACTGATCCCGCTGCCGGCACCGGTAATACTGTTGAGACCGTTGGCAAATGCCGAGTTGTCGACGATGACTCCATCAACAACGTACAACGGCTGATAGTTGCCGTTGATCGTGTTTGTACCGCGTAGCTGTAACTGAATGCCACCGCCTGGCGCACCCGAGTTGGACGTGATCACCGCACCAGGGACCTTGCCCTGGAGCGCGCTCTCGATGTTCTGTTGCGGAACCCTGTTCAACTGCTCAGCATTGACGAGCGTCACAGCGTTGGCTGCGTTGACTCTGGATACGGTCGTCGCCTGACCGGTGATGACCTGTGCCTCCAACTGCAGGACGTCGCGAGCGAGCGACACGTTGACCGTATTGTCGTTGGCGCCAAGTGAGACAACCTTGGCCGCGAAACCGATGCGGCGGATGCGAAGCTGGTGCGCACCGACCGGGACGCTAATGTTGAAATTTCCAGCGTCATCGGCGTTTCCGCCGAGCGTGCTGCCAACTACCTGAACCGTTGCGCCAGGGATGCCTTCAGTGCCTCCCTCGACGGTTACATGACCCGCCACTCGTCGTGTTTGAGCATGCGCTGTTGCGGACACTCCCACGAGCAGTAACGCGATCCCACACGCAGCGCGTACACAAACTGCTCGTACGTCCGCCAGCGACGTTGAACCGGCACTCCTCCTACGGATGATTCGCATATGCCCCTCTTGGGCTAACCTACGGTGACAGCGAAGGGTCGCGAGATCATGCTCATATCCGGCGCAGCACGTCCATGCTGCTTCCTGCGGCACGTCCTCGCGTACAACCCTTTGCAGATGCGATGAATGTGCGCGCAGTACAGCAGCACGAACAGACTATTCCACGTGCCGTTCCTGTATCAAGTCGAACATATTGTTTGCGACGGTGACCGTATTGTTATTTTGTGTATGCGTATTGTGATCTCGCGCAATCAGTCTCTCGTGCAATGCAGTTCTCCTGTGTGCCGCGATAACATCGGGAGCGCCTCCACAACATTGCTCGGCATGCGTCGCACCCTGGGCAACGATCTCTCAGAAGGCGGTCGCGCACAGGCC
Organism: Gemmatimonadota bacterium; assembly: GCA_030854055.1. Classification (GTDB taxonomy): domain Bacteria; phylum Gemmatimonadota; class Gemmatimonadetes; order Gemmatimonadales; family Gemmatimonadaceae; genus Fen-1247. The sequence continues at coordinate 2,745 of JALYTX010000072.1, forward strand.
GGTCCCCACGTTTTGCAGATAACACATGGGTCCGTTAGTTAGCGAGACGGCTACAGCCCTTTCACCCTGTTCAAACGGCGCACGCCATATGCTTAGCTCTCGTTCAACAGGGAGTCGAGCAGTGAACCGAAGTCAAGCCATTCGGAACTACGACTGGCGTGCGTTGCAAGTACGCGTGCGCCAATGGTACGATGCCAGGAATCTCCGGTTCGTGGAGGAGCCCGTGGCGGATATCGACCGCAATTTCGGAATCAAGTATTCCGTCGTGCGCACCAGCACGCTTCTCATCAAGCTGCGGCACGGCGCCGGAACGACGTTTGTAATTGCCGTAACACCGACAACGTTGCGAACTGACCTCACGGCGATTCGCAAGATGTACCATGCCTCCACCGCGTGGATCGCCACGCTGGGGGAGATTCAGCACCTTACCCGTTCTGTGCCGGGATGCGTACCGGCGTTCGGATCGCTGTTCGGGCTCCCGGTGGTCGTGGATGCAAGACTGCGCGACGCGCCCGAAATATTTACTGCCTCCGGACGGCCGGGATTTGCGGTGCGCGTCCCGATGTGTGTATACTCTACCAGCGAGAACCCGCGCCTGCTCGACTTGAGACGCGCGCCGATGACCGTACCTGATTTCGCTACTAGCGGGAATTTCGCGCAAGCGGCCGTCTAATCCCGGCGCCGACACTTCGTGTCCCCAGTCGACCCGGCCGCCTCCCACCCGCCGCTCGGCCTCTCAACCTGACCTTGAACGCATTCTGCGGAGCCACGTCACGGTGTGTATGTTCCGATAGGCGCGGTTAAGCAGCGCACCCGACCACAGTAGCTCATACTCGGCATCGGCATATATGACCACTCATCCGGGGGCGAAATATCGATGGCGGTATCGATGGTTATCGCTCGGATGCGCAATCGCCGTCATGATTGTCGGCGCAGTGGTAGCAACGGTACGCTCTTATAACGCTTCACGTGAGCAGCTGCGCACAGCAAGTCGGATGTTGCAGGACTATGCTGTATTCGCAAGCTTCAGTTATTCCCAGAACGCGACTTCGGATGCGCACGACGTCGCATCGAGCGCTTATGCGGGGCTCATGGGCTTCACACCGCAGTCGTCGAGCCAGCTGCCGCCGGAAACAATCGTGCTTCCGCCAGCCGGAGCCTGCAAGCCATCGGATCGAACAGGTGAGTATCGATTCCGGCTGGACCTCCCATCGCGAGTATTGCATGTGTCACGGACCAGCGACGCCGGCGTCGGTCTTTGGCAGGCTCTGGACCATCTTGAGTCCCGGCGGCCGAACAAGCCGATAATCCTCGGCCAGCGTTTCGCGACATTCGTCGGCGATACCCTCGCCGTTCTCGCGACGACGTCCGCGGTGCGCCAATCTGGATGGGGCTACATTCTCGTGCGGGACAAGGGTATCATGACCGGGCTGTCATATCACCCGATTTACACCGCATCAGGACAGCCGATCGCGGTATATGGATACGACTCGTGTATCGATCGCGGCGAATTCGCAAGGTTGTATCAGGATGTACAACCGCTTCCGCCGTCGCTGACCTCGTCCATACCTCGCGACTCGCTTGTGCTTCTGCGAGTGACCGATCCGAGCGGGGTCGTGCTCTACTCCAGCGGACCAACTCCACCAGGAACACAGTATGCCGGGTCAACGGCTGCACCGTTGCTCGCGGACATCCGCTTCACTGTCTCGATTCGGTCCGATCTCATTGCCAGGATCCTGAAGGACGCGGCCTCTCCCTGGGCAACGCGGCGCGCGCTCCTGCTCCTCGTTCTGACGATTGGTCTTGGTTGTATTTCACTCGTGCTCTTCCGACGCGAGGTGCGCTTTGTCGGCGAGAGAGAGAACTTCGTGACGGATGTGTCACACGAGCTGCGTACGCCGTTGCAGCAGATTCTTCTCTTCGTTCAGCTACTCAGGCTGAATCGCCTCCAGAATGAGGAGGAACGCACACGATCACTCGCGATCATTGAGGCCGAGACGCTGCGTCTCATCGCACTTGTCGCGAATATCCTGAACCGGGCGAGCAAGAAAGCTGAGCAGCCGCATGCGCGACCACTGAAGGCCGTCGAGTTGATACAAACCTGTATCACGCTCTTCCAGCCACTTGCTGAAGCACGCCACGCCGCAATTTCTCTCTCGGGCGACGATGCATATGTGATTGCGGACCCAGAGACGCTGCATCAGGTACTCACGAACCTGCTCGATAACGCGGTTAAGTACGGGCCACCCGGCCAGACTGTGAGAGTCACCACTGAGGTGTGCGCCGAGTGGTTCGTCATTCATGTCGATGACGAAGGGCCGGGAATCGCTGTACGTGATAGAGACAAGGCGTGGGAGCCGTTCGTCAGACTCGGATCGCCAGGTAACTCTTCGACTGCTGGCCTGGGTATTGGACTCGCCATTGTGCGAACGGCGGTTACGCGACTACCCGGTACTATTGTAATTGACGATGCGCCATGCGGTGGTGCGCGCTTCACACTTCGTCTCCCGAGAGCGGACGAGCGAGGTAGACCTATGACTTCGACCACAAGCTCACCGGCTTCAATGCATGCGATCAATTCTTATAATTGAGGACAACGAGTCGCTCGCCTTCGGCCTGCGCGCGAGCCTTCAGGTGGAAGGACACACCGTGGACGTGGTGGGCGATGGTCGTGAAGCGCTAGAGCGAATCGCGGCAACAGAACCGGACATGATCATACTGGATCTGATGTTACCTGACGTGTCGGGCTTCGAGGTGTTGAGGAAACTGCATGAAAGTGGCTCGAACGCGGCGATACTCGTACTCTCCGCACGGGACCAGGAAGTAGACAAGGTGCAGGTATTTCGCCTCGGCGCTGACGACTACGTGGTCAAGCCTGTCGGGGTGTTGGAACTCATCGCACGCGTGGACGCGCTATTTCGGCGCTTAGTACCAGGTAGTGCGAGCGCCGTCTCCACCCCGAAAAGCACGGAATATCGCTTTGGAAGCGTCGTCGTAGACAGCGTTCGCCGAACAATTCACCGCGGCAACTCAGCGGTGGACGTGCGGCCGATGGAGTTCGATTTACTGCTCCATCTCCTCGAGGCAGATGGACGAGTAGTATCGAGACGCGTTCTGATGCAGAAGGTATGGCACTACGCACCCGATGTTGCCACACGAACCGTGGATCAACATATCACTCGCCTGCGGCAGCGATTGGAGGAGGATCCAGCCACACCGCGCCACATACTTACCGTGCGAAAGAGCGGGTATCGGATTGTCCCGTGAGCACGGCCATACTTGGCTACTTCGCGGATACCCAGGTAATCCTTGAACTATCACATGGTCCATCATCCCGGACCAGTTGAAGCACCGTGTCTGCTGCAATTCTCAGTTCGATGCGGCCTTCCGTTCGGATTGAACCATATGGCACGTCAGCCCAGCTGAGCTCGATTTTGGCGCCTCGCACGATACCGTGACCCACCTGCGTCCACATGGTGCCCTGAGATCGCTCTCCAGAGGCTCGGTTCATGCCGAGCCAGAAGAGCTCGGAACCTGTACATTGAATCCAGAAAAAATTCCCTCCTGGCGTGCGCCACCTGCCGGAGCGCAACTGTACTGAGCACGTAGAATTGCTTTCAACGTCGCTTTCAACTTTGGTTTCAAGCTTGGTTCCAAGCTTGCTTTCAACCTTGCCTGTGGACTTTGCTACGGGGACAGACCGCGGCTCTCGAGCGCCGACCTCTGTAACCAGCAGAGCTGCCCCAACACATGCGTACCGCGCAATCGTCAATATGCGGGTCATGAGTGCGATTCCGTTGGCTGAGGGTTAATGATGCATTCGCCAGGACGTATGGCCCGGGACTCAACTCGGCTTGAACGAGACTGTCGGTTAGAGCTCCTTGACGAAAAATTTGGAGGACCCTTGGTAAGGATCACCGGCATGTCCCGTTATAGATTTCCCATGCGTGGCGCGGCAGTTGCCACCTAATAGACGGCTCGAAGCCTCGTTATTGCTCCGCCCGCACGCTTCCAATGACGTAACATACTAGCTAGTATGTTGTCAAGGGGTCAACGACTGTTATGAAAAAGAGTGTCGCGAAGAAGGCGCCCCGCGCCGGGAAGGTCCGCAATCTTGAGCAGTCCAGGAAAGAGATCCTGGATGTCGCGTTTGTAGAGGTGTTCCATCACGGCTTTCAGGGTGTCAGCGTAGATGACATCGTTATGAAAACGTCGCTGACCAAGGGGGCCTTCTACCACCATTTTCCGACGAAACTTGATTTAGGCTACGCGTTGGTGGATGACGTTGTGAAGCCGACTATTATCGGCCGGTGGATCACGCCGCTGAGTCAGTACCCAAATCCGCTGAAGGGAATCCTCGAGCAGACAAAACAGTTGCTCGGCGGGCTGGATCCATCGGAGCTGAAACTCGGGTGTCCGTTGAACAATCTTGTCCAGGAGATGACCCCTGTGGACAAGGGGTTCCAAAAACGCCTACAAGCCACTCTCACGCTATGGATCGCGGAATTGGAGGTGCACTTGAAGCGAGGGAAGAAGCTGGGGTTCGTAAGAAAAGATGTTAATACGAGGGAGGTTGCACACTTCGTCGTCATGACAATTGAGGGTATGGCTGGACTGCTCAAGGGTCTCGACGACCCCGCATTGTTTGCGGTGTTGTTTGCGTCGTTCAAGACCTACCTTCAATCACTTGAAGCGTAGCAGGCACTGTTACGGCTGTCGTTGCTTGCGGAAGCGTAACATACTAACTAGTATATCATGCTGGCATACCGCCCCTCTATCTTCCGCAGATTGCCTACATTGAAGCGCGGATCCCCTACTCACTCCAGGAAGTCAACAATGCCAAGACGCGTCGTGACCTTCGCCGGCCTCGCGCTACTCGCCGTTCAACCGACGCGAGCGCAGGCCCCTGACCTTGCACCTTACCTCATGGGCGACCGGGCCGCCGAGGTAGCATTGGCCCGCACGGCCGCCCCCGCGAATGTATCGGACTCGGCGACCGTGCTGGTGCTCACCCGAACCGGCTTCGTTAAAGCCGCGGACGGCACCAATGGGTTCACCTGCTTCGTGCTCCGCTCTTTCGCCAAGAATATCGGCGCGGCCGATTTCTGGAATCCGCGAATCCGCGCCCCGCACTGTCTCAATGCTCCCGCAGTGCGCACAGTGCTCCCGGAAATGTTGAAGCGGGCCGAGTGGATCATGAGCGGCGTGAGCCCGGCCGAGATCGCCACGCGAACCCGGAGTGCCTATGCCTCGCACGATTTTCCAATGCCGGCGGCTGGCGCAATGGCGTTCATGCTCTCCCCTGAACAGTATCTCGCCGATGACGGTGCCCACTGGATGCCGCACCTGATGTTTTACTATGACAAGTCCATGCCGGCCGCGACTTGGGGCACGGGTGGAAAGACGAACACCTTGATCGATGGGTCAGCGGGCGATGTGGACTCGCCGGTACTCACTCTTCTCATTCCTGTGCGCCAGTGGTCCGACGGCAAGCCGGCACTCTAACGGGACGCCGGGCATGAGAAAACCGAATCGCGCGATGCGTCGCCTGATGTCTGCCTGCCTGCTACTCACGCTGACTCAAACTGCATTAAGGGCGCAAAGTGGCGCGATGAAAACGGGGAGTGTCTCCGCCGCGGTAGCCACACAGCGTGATGGCCAGCATGACTTCGATTTCGAGATAGGGACGTGGCAAACCCATCTCAAGCGACTCGCGCACCCGCTTTCGGGTTCGACGACGTGGGTCGAGTACAGTGGTACAAGTGTCGTACGGAAAATTTGGAACGGGAAAGCGAACCTTGTAGAGCTCGATGTGACGGGGCCGTCGGGGCACATTGAGGGGGCGTCGTTGCGCCTGTACAATCCGGAGGCTCGGCAGTGGAGTCTCAACTTCGCCAACGTGAACAGTGGAACGATGGCGCAGCCCACAATTGGTGAGTTCCGAGATGGCCGGGGAGAGTTTGTTGATCAGGAGACATTTAATGGGCGAGCGATCCTTGTCCGGTTCGTGATCTTCAACATCACACCTAACTCGTGCGACTTCGAGCAATCCTACTCCGCCGACGGTGGCAAGAGTTGGGAAGTCAACTGGATCGCGACCGACACACGCGTCTCAAGGAGCTAGGTCGGCGAAGGGAGTCCACCGCGGCTTCGGGCGCATTGACCTCCCTTAGCGCTTGTAAGCTGCCTTCTACAACGCAATCAGGCGCCGCAAAGAAAATCGCGCACCCGCAACTACAGGTTGACCCTGAGTGCGCGTGCGCGGTTCATGTCTGAGAGGAAGACCGGCGCCATCCGCTGCATCAGATACTTCAACTCCGTCCGTTGCGTGGATTGCATCGCTGTAATCAGGCTGTGGAGCACCGCTCGCGAGTGGTGCTCCACTCCGTCCAGATACGCGCGGTCGACGTCGCGCCCTGTAGCCGCAGCTACTTCATCTTGCCCTGGATGGCCGTGATTCGGTCCAGGTGACTCTGCACCTGAGGCTGGGCCGCCGTGAGCGCGGACTTGAGATCAGCGCTCTTCGCAGCACCCTCGGCGTTCTTGATCATGCTAAGAACGTATTGGTGCCCGGCGACCTGCGCGTTTACGTAGGCCGAATCGAATGCTGCTCCCTTCGACGCCGCGGTCAGGTTGCTCGCGGTCATCTTGTTCATCGTCATGATCGAGTCGCCGGCCGCCGCGTCGGGTGTGATGCTGAGACGCTTCGCGAGCGCGTCGCCATCGTGCATCATCTTGGTGTGCGCCGCCACCATGTCATGTGCGAAGGACTTCACCGACGAGTTCGTCGCCTTGGTCTCAGCCATCTTGCCCGCATCGACCTCGCCCTGATTCGCCGCGTGCAACATCGCGAGGATACCGGCGTCGGTCATGGCTGGAGCCATCGAGCCCGATGCGTTCATTGACGTGCTGGAACCGGTACCAGCCTTCATCGACGTATCCGAGGCCGCCATGGTCGTGTCGGCCGCGTTATCGCTCTTCGTACATGCTCCGAGCATCGTCACTGCGCCTAGCGCGAGTGCGAATGCAGTCTGCTTGGTCCCACGCAACATGTTTGCCACCTCTTCGGGGTTTGCCTGTGTGCAGGAGTAAGCCTGCACCCCGAAGAGGGGGCAAAATCCGTGCTACGCCGGACGCACACTACACCTTGTGCGTGAGTTCGACGTCGAATGTGACCTTCACCGTATTGGACACCACCACGCCGCCTGTCTCGAGTGCCTGGTTCCAGGTGAGGCCGAAATCGCTGCGCTCGATGCTTAGCGCGCCGCTGAACCCTGCGCGGTCATTTCCCCAGGGATCACGCCCCGCGCCCCCGCTCGTGACGTCCATCTCCACGCTCCGGGTCACCCCATGAATCGTCAGGTCACCGGTTACATGGAAATCCTTGCCCGAGCCGCTCCGAATGGACGTGCTGACAAATCGCATCTGGGGGTACTTCTCGACGTCGAAGAAATCCGCCGAACGAAGGTGCGTGTCGCGGGCATTATCATGGGTGCTGATGCTCGCCGTCTTGATCTCCACATCAATTCGGGAGCCGGCCGGAGTTCCGTCAGTGGCCACGGACCCCGCCACATCCGAGAACCGGCCCCTGACCTTCGATATCATGAGGTGGGTCACGGCGAATTCGACACTGGAGTGCGCGGGATCGATCTGCCACGTGCCGGCGAGGCGCTCCCGGGACTCGGGAGCCGGTGTCGTGGCGGTACTGGACTCTGATGCTGACATGGAATGCTACCTGATAGTTGGAGTGGGTCGTGCGCGGGCACGAGGCGTCGCGCACTTATTTATGATAAGTAACTATATTTAAATAAGCAACTCTTGTCAACACCTTCTGCCAGGCTTACTTACACGTTATGAGCCACGGATCCATCTGCCCGCGGTATCACCGGGCGGTCGAGCTTATCGGCCGCCGCTGGTCTGGCGCGGTGATCAGCGCCATGCTCGGCGGACGCGTGCGATATCACGAGATCCGCGATTCGGTGCCCGATATCAGCGATCGGATGCTCGCCGAACGGCTCCGCGAGCTGGAGGCAGAGGGAGTGGTGGTGCGTCATGTCTTCCCGACTGCGCCCGTAAGAATCGAATACGAGCTCACCCCCAAGGGGCGCGCGCTCGAGGCAACGATCTCGGCGATCAGTCGTTGGGCCGAGGAATGGATTGACTCGTCGCCCCCCGTCGCAGAATCGGCGGCGGAGCCGGTGGCCGAAACGGCCACGGAGACGGTGCCGGACTGACGACATCCGCTACGGCGCCATCCCGCAAGCGCAGCCCGGGCATCGCCCGGGCACTGGGCAGCCGCAACTACCGACTTTTTTTCAGCGGTCAGACCGTCTCGCTCGTCGGAACGTGGATTACACGGATTGCAACGAGCTGGCTTGTCTATCGGCTCACCGGCTCTGCGTTCCTGCTCGGTCTCGTCGCTTTCTGCGGTCAGATTCCAACGCTCGTGCTCACGCCGTTCAGCGGCGTCCTCATTGACCGGTGGAATCGGCATACGGTGCTAGTGGTGACGCAGGCGCTCTCCATGCTGCAATCACTCGCGCTCGCGCTCCTCGCATTCGCCGGAATCATCACGGTAATGGAGATTCTCATTCTGCAGCTCGCGCAGGGCTGCATCAATGCCTTCGACACGCCGGCGCGCCAGGCGTTCGTGGTGGAGATGGTGGAGGATCGGAGTCATCTCGCCAACGCAATCGCGCTCAACTCGACAATGGTCAACGCCAGCCGGATCATCGGGCCGTCGGTAGGCGGGATCATCATCGCCATCGCGGGTGAGGGATGGTGTTTCATGGTTGACGCGATCTCGTACGTCGCCGTCATACTCTCGCTCCTGATGATGACCGTCCCGCATGCGCTGCGTGAGCAACGCACGACGAACGTGCTGGAGGAGTTGAAGACGGGCCTTCGCTACGTGAGGTCGTCGTTGCCAATCCGTACCGGTCTCATACTGCTCGCAATGGTGAGCATGATGAGCATGCCCTACACCGTACTCATGCCGGCAATCGCGACCCAGACGCTGCACGGCGGCGCTCATACGCTCGGATTCCTCATGACCGCGTCCGGCGTCGGCGCGCTCATAGGCGCGCTGTACCTTGCGTCACGGCTTTCTGTTGTCGGCCTGGAAGATGTCAGCGCTGCCGCGACGGTCTCCTTCGGGTTGGGCCTCGTCGCGTTCGCGTTGTCACACGTGCTGTGGCTGTCGCTCGCGATTCTCCCGGTAGTGGGCGCAGGTTTCATGGTGCAGATGGCATCGATCAACACGATAATCCAGACTCTCGTCGATGAGCGGCTGCGGGGTCGCGTCATGGCGTTCTACACTATGGCGTTCCTCGGCACCGCGCCCCTCGGCAGCCTGCTTGCGGGAGCCGTCGCGGCGCGCATCGGTTCCGAGTACACCATTCTGTTCGGCGGTGCCGCATCGGTCGCCGCGGGGCTCTGGTTCGCGAGCCTGCTGCCGCGGCTTCGTGCAGACATGCATCCGGTGTACATCACGCGAGGCGTGATCGTTGCTCCGGCTTCAGTCGAAGCCGGAGCAACCCCAACTGCGCGGTGATGCGCGGCTGACTGCTACGGATGCGGCAGCCTTGGACCCGGCAGGCTCACGAGCACACCCGTGATGACAAGCACGATCGCTGCGAAGAACAATTCCCTGCTGGCACTGCTGCGAAGCTCGTGCGCTGCCGCTTCGGTGCCAAGCCGTGGGCGCATGCGGCGCCAGTTCCACGCCCCTAGTGCCGCTACGATGGCGACAAACACGAGCTTGGTGTCGAGCGCATACCCGTATGAAGTAGTCCAGAGTGCCGCGACAAACTTGAGATGACGCCATGCGGTCGTGATGCCTGTTGCAACGAGCAGCAACACTGCCCCGATCGCGAGCGACGAGAAGCTCGCAACGAGATCCGCTACAAGTGAGCCACGCTGCTCGGTCGTCGCCGATGATCGCAGAATGGACGGAAGCCCTGCGAACACTAGCACGAAGAGCGAGCCTATCCAGAGCGAGGCAGCGACTTCGTGGAGTGGATTGACGAGGGACGTCCACTTTCCGGATGTGATGTTGCGCAGCGCGAATACGAGTGCGACCAGCGCGGCGAGTATCCACGCTGCGCGCACGCGCTTCGTCGCTACCGCGAACAGAACCAGGAATGCCAGCGCGAACAGGAAAGGAGTCGTGGTCCTGCTGCCGCCTCCCGTCAGGGCTTGCATGAATGGGATGGCCTTCTCGGAGGCCCGGCCCGCGACGCCCATCAACAGGTTCGCGATCATGAACAAGGCTCCGATCACACCGATAGTCGCTGCGCCCGTCTCGGCGCGCTGAAGCGAAGTGGCCGCTGGGCCGTTGCCGGATGAGATCAGCGGGTGCCGGTGGGCAGTGCGTTGCAGGACGAACCAGAAGAAGCCGAGTGCGCCGAACACTCCGAAGTATGCGAGAAAGCCGGCGTATTCAAGGGCCAGGCCCGACGCTGTGACCTGTTCTTCGGCGGCCTGTAATAATGGATGAATTGGTAGCATGACCAATCCTACGACCGAACAGCCGGCGACGTTGTGACCGTGCCGTGTCGCGCGTGCCCACCAACTGAAAGCCCGAGGCTGTCGCGCAGCTGTCGTTCGCAACCCCGTCTTGTAATTGCAACGACAGCCTCTGCGCATTGAGAGAGTCGGCTGACACTTCGGCATGCAACTTTATCGTACGCCGGTGTAATTCCGTGGAACGGCGCGACCGCGCGCAGTCGGCAATTCACATGAGAGGCGAGCGATGCAACAGAGAATGAGTTGGAAGCTGCGGACGGCGGCGATATCTGCGGCGGTTTCGGCCGCACTAGTTGTGAGCGCGGGCACTGCCGGTGCGCAGTGGGGCCAGCGGGACGGCAAGCAGTTACCGCAGGCTCGGAACGGCCAGCAGGAGCTGTTCGAGTGGCAGGGCCCGGTAGACCGTGAGATTCGGATCCAGTTGAGCGGCAATCGCGCCTTCGTTGAACGAATCGGGAATAATGAGCGCGCAGGCGGGCGGGTCGGAACGTTCGGAGGTGCTCCATCTCAGGCCGGAATCGTGACGGTCCAGCAGCTCGAAGGCCGCGGACGGGTTGATGTCCTTCAGCAGCCGACGCGGAACAACGGATACACGACGATAGTTCGGTTGCGGGATCCGCAATCCGGCGCGGGGATGTACCGAATTGCCGCCTACTGGCAGCCGACGGGCAATTCGGGCGTTTATCGCGACGGTCGTCGGGGAAATGGCGATCGCGACGATCGTTCACGCGGACATGACAACGGCGGGTACGACCGCGATCACGGCTACTGACTCACGGGACAGACGCGGAGCCTGAAGGACCACTTCGCGTCTGTCGGGCTACGGTCGCCGAACCTGTGCCAGGACGCTTCTGAGCTCCCCGACGCGCGTGTCGGTCAGCTGCAGGATGCACTTCGCGCGGAGCGCTCCCCACAGTTTGCCCGTGTCGTTGCCTGTTCGGCGCTTGCATTCTGAATCGCGCCACGGGAACCATTCACTCTGCGCGCGATGCAGTTGGGACACGTACGGAGGATCCGGAGCCGCAGGCGCAGCATGCTGTTCGGCGCGCACGGCGTGTACAATCGCGACGTAAACTGACGCGACGCGCGCGTTCGAGCGCCGGACACTGGCGGCCAGGCATCCAGCCTGGCTAGCGCGCTCAGGCGAAGTGCACGGATCGGCACTTCGCCGCAGAGCCGACGCTACGGGCCGGGCTGGGGGAGCAGCGGGGTGCTGTATCGCTGCACTGGGTGATACTTGTTTTGGAAGCGGCGCAGGCAGCGGCGGTGCTGTAGTTGCCTCGACTGCGCTCTGACGCGATGCGGCTTCCTTTCCCGAGTCGGAGGCTGGCTGCCTTGCGGTGGCGTCCATCTGGACTTCGGCGAGATCGCGCGCCAGCGAAGTGTCGCCGCCCGCATCCGGTGCACGACGACTGCATCCGAGAAGCAGCGGCGATGCGACGATCACCGACGCCACAATCGCACGCATTGATATCCGACATTGAGCCAACGACACCTCCGCGGTATCTGGAAGTAGCGTGCCACCTCTCGCGACACCGATGGCGCCACGTGCGTCGCACGAATAAATTCAGCACCTGACCGGGGTGCCTGCCCACGAAGGGAGCAGGCTGAGAGAGTCCCGTAGAACCTGATCCGGCTCGTACCGGCGTAGGGAGTCATGAAAATGGTCAGCATTGCTGCTGTCGCGCGCCCGATTCTTCTCGTGATGGTCATCGGGTCACTCACGACCTCTTCCACAGTTGCGGCGCAATCCATCCCCCTCCCCAGGGACACGGCACTGAGGCGAGACTCAGCGCGAACACTCGAGCGCGTCATGATCTCCGCCGTCCGTGAGTCGTCCGCGCCCATATCGGAAAAGACCGTATCGCGCGCCGAAATCCAGCGCCAGTATTTCGGGCAGGACATTCCGCTGGTGCTACAGGGAACGACGCCGTCGCTCACATCGTACGCGGAAACGGGCAACTACTGGGGTTACAGCTATATCCGGCTGAGAGGACTGGACCAGTCGCGCATCAACATCACGCTCGACGGGATTCCGCTCAACGATCCCGAAGACCAGGTGCTCTACTTCGCCGATTTTCCTGACCTGGCTGGCAGCCTGCAGTCGATACAGGTGCAGCGCGGAGTCGGAACGAGCACCAACGGCACGGCCTCGTACGCCGGGTCGATCAACATGGAGACAACTTCGCTCGCGTCGCTCCCACCGGGAGGCGCGGTTCAGATAGAGGGCGGATCGTTCGGCTCGCGACGCGCAAGCGTGGAATACAGCACGGGATTGCTTCCGAGCGGGCTCGCCGTGGACGCGCGCGTATCGATGCTGCACACTGACGGTTATCGCTACCACTCCGGAGTCGAGGGACAGTCCGGTTTCTTGAGCGCGGGATATTTCGGCCAGCGCGATATATTCAAGGCAACGCTGGTTGCAGGCTCCATGCAGGACACGCTTGCGTATCTCGCCGTGCCAGTAACGGACCTTGATACAAACCGGCGCATCAATCCGCTTTCTCCGCAAGAGCGGGATGGGTTCGGGGAGCGGCTTGCAGCGCTGTCCTACACGCGACTGCTGAATGTCAGCTCGTCCTTCACCACGACGGTGTACCGGCTGGCCGCGACGGGCGACTACGACGTGCTCATCGACTCGCTGGAGACGCTGCATCTGGACTTCGTCTCATACGGCCTCACCAGCGCATTGAGCTACAGTCACAACGGACTCAAGCTCGATCTGGGTGTGAACGCCGACGACTATGCCCGCGACCACTACGCGTTCGTGCATCCGGACCTTGG